>CAYTBM010000393.1:0-1542 GCA_964436025.1 uncultured Anaerolineaceae bacterium | reverse complement strand
TGCGGGCTTTCTCTTCGAGTTCGGCATACAGGGCGTCGAATGACGGTTCGGGCATCTGGTCAGCTCACCTCGGCCCAGAATGCCCCATCGGCCACGGATACGGAAAGCCGGTCACCGGGTTTCACGTTTCGTGTGCTGCTGACGACCGGCTTTCGTTTCGCGCCCTCTTTTTCGACGATGGCGAAGCCGCGGGCAAGCGTGGCCATGGGGTCCAGGGCGGAAGTACGTGCGGCGATGTTCTCGAAGCGCGCCCGGTCTGCCGCGCAGCGCCTTTCGAGACCGGCCCGCATCTCTCTCAGCAGCGAAGCAACGTCCTGCTGCAACTGGGAGGGGTCCGGCGCTGCGAATTGCACCCGGCGAAGTTGGGATTCGACAGAGGCGGCGCGCTCGGCGATGCGCGCACCGACCGCGGAGGCCATCTGGCGGTCCATCACGCGGAGCGCGCGGTCGAGCTGAGCGATATCCGGCGCGGACCGCTCGGCAGCGGCGCTGGGCGTCGGCGCTCTAAGATCAGCGACGAGGTCGGCGATGGTCACGTCCGTTTCGTGGCCGACGCCGGAGACGACCGGGACAGGGAAGCCGAAGATGGCGCGGGCGACGCGTTCGTCGTTGAACGCCCAGAGGTCCTCGGCGCTGCCGCCGCCGCGGGCGAGGATCGCGAGGTCAAGGCCCGGCTCTTTGGCCAGCCGGCGAAGCGCCGCAGCGACCTGGCCGGCCGCCTGGTCGCCCTGAACGAGGGCCGGCGCCACCAGGACGGTGGCGAGCGGCCAACGGCGTGCAAGGACATTGCGAATGTCCTGCAACGCCGCACCTGTGGGGGAGGTCACAACTCCGATGCGACGGGGGAAGCGCGGCAATGCGCGCTTGCGTGCCGGATCGAAGAGTCCCTCCGTGTCGAGCCTCAGCCGAAGCTCTTCGAACTTCGCCGCGAGGATGCCGACTCCCTCGGGCCGGACGAAGTCAGCGACGAACTGGAGTTCACCGCGCTGGGGATAGATGGTGATTCGGCCGTGAGCGAGGACGCGCTCGCCGTCCTTCAGCTGGAATCCCGGCATGCTGTCGCGGAAGAGGACCGTGCGCAGGGCGGCCTGGGGGTCCTTGAGCGAGAAGTAGCGGTGACCGACCTGGGAGCGGGAGTAGTTGGAGACTTCGCCCTGGATCCAGAGGTCGCTGAAGAATTCGTTCGCTTCGAGCACTTCACGAAGGAACGAGACGACGGCCGAGACAGGGAGTGCGGCAGGTGGGTTCATGGAAGGGACAGATTAAGGGCGGCGGCGCCGAGGCGCAGAGGTTGGGGCCGAAGTCCGACGTGAAATGCCGGCCTTTACGGCTTGTAGGAGACCCCCAACTCTTCCGCGACGGCGGCAAGACGGTTGTCCGTTGTCCAGAGCCTCACGCCGTCGCCGAGCAAAGTCGACGCGGCGAGGTGGGCATCCAGGTAACCGATCCCCCGGCCCATGAGTCGACGGAACCGGATGAGGCCGAGGACTTCGTCGTCGGTGGCCATCGGCGCCTGCGGCAGTTCGGTAAGAAGTTGGAACT
>CAYTBM010000392.1:0-1569 GCA_964436025.1 uncultured Anaerolineaceae bacterium | reverse complement strand
CCGCCAGTGATAATCGCGACTTTCCCCTGCACGCCAAGTTCCATGTGGTATCCCCCGAAGTTAGTAGCGGGAGTCTACCGTTCGGAGTGCCATCCCGGAGCCGCTGTGTTCAAGCCTGGGCAGCCGGCGCCCGTCAGTGAACAGGATCAGGCGATGCGCCGCATGATGGCCAGCGCGCCCTTCTGCCAGGCGACGCGGTGCGTTACGCCGGTGTCGTACCGGCCCTTGTTCTCGGTGTACCAGTCCCAGGCGCGGATGAGGGCCTCGGCGTTCGAGTACTGGGGTTGCCAGCCGAGCAGCCGCTTCGCCTTGTCCACTTCCACGTACGAATCGCGCCACATCGTGCCGTAGTGCCAGGCCGCGAGCGGCGAGAGGTGGGCCAGCTCGAGCACGCGCAACGACCACTCTCCGGGCCGTGCCGGGAGGTGCCAAAGCTTCGAACCGGAGTTCGCGTGGTCGAACAGCGCCTGCATGTCCTCGTTCAGGGTCTGGTAGCGGTCGGCGCCGATGTTCATGGTCTCGTTCGTCACGCCTTCGACCGTCGCCGCCTTCACGATGCCATCGACGAGGTCCGTGACTTCGAGGAGCTGGTAGTGGTTCTTGCCGTTGCCGAGCAGGGGAATGCGCCGGCCTTCGGCGATCCACTCGAAGAGGATTTCGAATACGCCCAGCCGGCCGGTGCCGAGGAACGTCTTGGGCCGGATGATGTTCACCTCCAACCCCCGCGCCTGGTACTGGTGACAGATCTTCTCGGCTTCGACCTTCGAAGCGCCGTAGTGCCCGAGCGGGATCATGGGCGACTCTTCGTCGATGGGGTGCACTTTCGGCACGCCGTAGACCGCTGTGCTGGAGATGAAGACGACGCGCTTCACGCCGGCCTTCATCGACTCGTGGAGGACGTAGCGGGTGCCGCGCACGTTTGCGGCGTAGATCTTCTTCTTCGACACCTGGATCGGCAGAGCCGCGGCCGTGTGGATGACGTGCGAAACGCCTTCGAGCGCGGCGCGGATGGCTTCCCGATCCTGCACGTCGCCATCGACCACGGTGACCTGGGCCTTGATGTCGTCGTCATCGGGCGGGAGCGGAGCGATGTCGAACAGTACCGGATGGATGCCGTCGGCGATGAGGCGGCGGGCGATGTGCGAGCCGAGGAAGCCGGTGCCGCCGGTGACGAGCCAGCGGGGCTGTGAATCTGCCATGGAGGTTGCGCCTTCAGGAGAGGGAGTGTGGTTTAAGGTTCGGCCCTGCAGGTGGTGGACTCAAGCGAGGGGTTCGGGATGGGAACTCTCTCGTGCTCTGAGCGCGGCGAGGTACTCCCGTATCGCGTCCTGGATGTTCTCCAGGGCTTCTACTTCATCTTTGCCCTGAGACCAGCAGCCGGGGAGCGCCGGGCATTGGACAGCGAAGCCCTCGTCCGATGGGTGAAGTACAACCTTGTAAACCACTTCGGAAACCACCATTTCAGTCTAACCGCTTCGCGGTCCGCAGGGGCAGCCCGAGAACATCACTCCATCTCTCCCTTGCGCGGGCGGCGCCAGCGGCTGCCCTGCGCGCCGTCGCTGCCGGAGC
>CAYTBM010000391.1:0-1614 GCA_964436025.1 uncultured Anaerolineaceae bacterium | reverse complement strand
CGGACACACGGCCGAATAGTCTTCCTGCGTCACAAGCGCTCCTGTCCCGAGAGCTTTACTGCCACCTTCACCATGGTATCAGCCATATCCGAAGGCGAAAGGCAGGCACCACGGTGCCCGCATCGAGGCGCGGAACGGGGGAGTTGTGGGGGTGGGGCGCCCCTCCGAAGAGGAGCGCCCCGGTGCGACGGGGAGGACAATGTCGCCTGGCGCCCTTTGGTCAGGAGGTCGCCTACACACAGTTACGGACGCCCACCATGCCGGGCGAAGGGCGAACCACCGGACGGTTGGGTAGCGATTTGGTGCGGGCTGTTACCGTCCTTCGGCCGCTGACGCGGAACTCCCCAACGCTCGAATCAGCGAAGCCGCCAGGTTGCCGTTCACCGAGACTGCGATGCTCTGAAGGCCCAGCCACCGCCGCATGCTCTTCAGCTCCCGCGCAAGGGCCGCCGCGGTGCGCGAGGCCTTCGCGCCGGGTTCGAGGTGAGCTGCCCGCACTTCGAGTGCGGACGCCTGGCGGTTCGCCTTCAAGTCCACCCGGGCCACGATCGCGTTGTCGTGCATAAAGGGCAGCACGTAGTAACCGTGCACCCGCTTCTCCGCCGGCGTGTAGATCTCGATGCGATAGAAGAAGCCGAACATCCGCTCCGTCCGTGCGCGGTCCCAGATCAGGTTGTCGAACGGGCTGAGCAGGGCGGTTGCGCTCACCTCGGGCGCCGCGGTCACGGCCGGGTCCAGGTAGGCAGGCTCTTTCCAGCCCTCCACACGCACCGGGACGGCCGCGCCCGAATCAACGAGCTCCGCCAGCCGCGGTTTCGCCTCCGCCACCTTGAGACGGTAGTAGTCGCGGATGTCGTTGAGAGTGGCCAGGCCCAGGGCCGTTAGGCCGCGCCGGACCATTTCGCGCTGGGCGTCGACTTTCGGGATGCCGGGCGCTTCCAGGACGGAGGGGTGGAAGACACGCTCCGGCAGGTCATACACGCGCGCGAAGTTGCGCCGTTCGCGGACGGCCAGCCGCCCGTGGGCGAAGTGGTATTCCAGTGCGATTTTTGCTTCGCTCCAGTTCCACCAGCCTTGCTTGCTGCCCGCGTCCTCCATCTCTCCCGTCACCGCCGGGCCGCGCTCACGGATCTGGTCGAGGACGCCGGCGAACGATTGGGCGCGGCCGTCGGTCACCCGCCACCAGCCGTTGCCGCCGGCCATGCGGTAATGCAGTAGCGGGTAATCGGTAAGCGGCACGAAACAGGCGACGTGCGCCCATTGCTCGAAGATGTACTGGTGCCGGTACGCGAGATCGTCCAGCATTTCACGCCGGTACGGCCCGAGCCGGGAGAAGAACGGCATGTAGTGCGCGCGCACGAGGACGTTGACCGAATCGAGCTGGATGAGCTTCAGGCGGTCGACGACGCGGCGCATGTCGTCGAGGCCGGGAGTGCGCGGTTTGGGCTCCGCGAACCCCTGGGCGGCAAGTCCGATCCGGCGCGCCTCATCCCCCGAAATCGAATCCATGCGGGTATCTTAGGGGAGGCGCCGGCACCTCAAAGTGGCATGACGCTCAAGTTGACAGCACTTATTGCTGTGGTACTCTTCTCATTCGGCGCTTATTGACTGGCG
>CAYTBM010000390.1:0-1617 GCA_964436025.1 uncultured Anaerolineaceae bacterium | reverse complement strand
GGCGTCCACGGCAACGAGCCGGGCGGCTGGCTCGCGGCGGATGAGGTCGCAACGTGGGAGCCGAGCGCGGGCAGCCTCATCGTCGTACCACGGGCCAACGTGCAGGCGATCGCGTCGTTCGTGAGGACGTTCGACGAGATCGGCGACCTGAACCGGCTCTACCCGGGCCGCGCCGACAGCCCGCTGCTGATGGAGCAGATGGCGTTCGCGTTCCTGGAGACGTGCCGGGAGTTCAAGGTCGAAGTGCTGCTGGACATGCACGAATCCTGGGCGTTCTACGCGGAGTACCCGCCGAACAGCGGCACCGGGGCGCTGGGCCAGACAATCACCGCGGGGCCAGGCCCGAAGCAGGCCGACTTCGCGCAGAAGATGGCAGCGATCGCGAACCCGCAGGTTTCGCAACGGGAACAGTTCATTGTGCGCGACGGGACTCGGCTTGGAGCGCCAACCTCGACTCCGGCGCCGGGGCAGGCCAACCGCGGCCGCAGCTCCTTGGCGGCGGGCGCAGCGGTCCCTGGCCTGACGCCGGTCCTGGTGGAGATGGGGCAACAGGACCAGCCCCTGGAACGCAGGATCGCCCTGCACCTGATTACAGCGCGAGCAGTGCTGGAGTTGGAGGGGGTGGTTTAGGGGTGAGGTATACTGACGGCATGTCCGTCGCCGCCCAGACCCGATCCAAGTGTGCTCCCCTGGAGTCCGGGGATCGGCTAACGCGCGCGGAATTCGAGCTCCGGTATTCTGCCCGGCCCGGAATCAAGAAGGCGGAACTGATCGAGGGAGTGGTCTACGTGGCCTCACCAGTTCGGACGGAAGAACATGGCCAACCGCACTTCGATGTCGGAGGCTGGCTCGCGGGCTACATCGCGCATACACCGGGCATCATTCGGGCGATTGACTCGACGGTCAAACTCGATGCCGACAACGAGTTTCAGCCCGATTTGTATTTGGCGTGGGACGCGGCACACGGCGGTCGCGCCAAGCTCGAAGATGGATATCTCGTTGGCCCACCCGACTTGGCGGTCGAGGTTTCGGCAAGCACCGCCGCGCGGGACCTGAGCCTGAAGCTCCCTGTGTATCGTCGCAACGGTGTGCGGGAGTACCTGGTCTGGCAGGTGTACGAAGAACGGATCGACTGGTTCACGCTCGATGATGAGGGTCAATATCAGCCTCTCGCGGCGGATGAGCACGGCATCATCGAGAGCCGGGTTTTCCCGGGTCTGCGCCTGGATGTGGCGGCGATGCTGGCGGGTGACCTTGCGAAGGTGCTGGCCGCGCTCGGCTGACGGCACGCCGGCAATTTCCTCCTGACACCACACCGCCAGCAGTGCCCCTGCGTTCCGCCAATCGCGCCAGCTAAACTGGATCCGTGCGTTCCTCCACGATCTCCGAGAAGCTGAAGAAGCAGCTTGCGGCGCTGCCTGCCCGGCCCGGCGTGTACATCATGCGCAACGCGAAGGGCGAGGTTATCTACGTCGGCAAAGCGGCGAAGCTGAAGGACCGCGTGCGTTCGTACTTCGGTTCGCCTCACATGATGGAGCCGAAGACGCTCGCGCTGCGCCAGCACATCGACGACTTCGAGTACATCGTCGTGGGCAACGCCGGCGAGGCCCTCATCCT
>CAYTBM010000389.1:0-1623 GCA_964436025.1 uncultured Anaerolineaceae bacterium | reverse complement strand
GTCAGGACCTTTTTCGTCGGTTCCATGTGGGTCTCGTCATTCGCCGAGCCGACGAGGATCGAGACCAGGGGGTTCGCCATCAAACAGCCTCCAGGGCGATATCGGAACGGTAGTACGCGTTGTCGAAGGTGATCCGCCGGGCGTTGTCGTACGCCAGTTCGCGTGCTTCGCGAATCGTCTCGCCCGTGGCCACCACGGTGCAGACCCGCCCGCCCGAGGTTACGAAGCCGCCGTCCACAGCCCGCGTCCCCATGTGAAAGACCAGCACGCGATCGTCGACTGCGTCCAGGCCCTTGATGGCGAAGCCGGTCTCGAAGGTTTCCGGATAGCCGCGGCTCGCGATGACTACGCCAACAGCGGGACGGGCTGACCACTGCACGTTGACCGTGTGCAATTCGCCACGGGCGGCAGCGCGGGTGACTTCGAACAGGTCCGATTCCAGCCGCGGGAGTAGCACCTGGGTCTCCGGGTCCCCCGAGCGGGCGTTGTACTCCACGATTTTCGGGCCCTCGCCGGTGACCATGATGCCCGGGTAGAGCGTGCCGTTGTAGGGCTGGTTCTCGGCAGTCATGCCTCGCAGGACCGGGTCGACCACGATGCGCTTGATGTCTGCGGCTAACTGGGCGCTCACGCCGGCGCTGGGCGAATACGCGCCCATGCCGCCGGTGTTCAGGCCCTGGCCGCCGTCCAGGGCGCGCTTATAGTCGGTCGAAAACGGCCAGAGGACCGCGGTCTTGCCGTCGCAGAAGGCATGCGCGCTCGTCTCCCAACCTTCCATGTCGCGCTCAATGACGATGGTCTCGCTGGAAGTCCCGAACTGGTGATCGATGAGCATCTCGCGGGCCGCTTCGAGGGCGATCTCGCGGGTGTCGCAGCCCACTGCGCCTTTGCCGGCGGCCAGGCCGGACGCTTTCACCCAGAGCTTTCCTTCGGGCAGCGCTTCGATGTACGCCTGCGCGGCCGAAAGGCTGGAAAACGGCTCACCGGTGGCCGTTGGGATGTGGTGGCGGGCCATGAAGCCCTTCGCCCAGGCCTTGCTGCCCTCGATGCGTGCCGCGGCGGCCGAAGGCCCGTAACAGAGGATGCCCTCGGCCTGGAGGCGGTCGACAAGGCCGAGCGGCTGCGGGTCATCGCTGCTGGCCAGGTAGAAGTCAATCCTGTTCGCAACCGCCGCGGCGACGATGCCGTCAATGTCGGTAGCTTTGCGCGGCAGGTTGGTGGCGATGAGTCCCGTGCCGCCGTTGCCGGGCGCGACGAAGACATGCTCCACGTGCGGCGATTGAAGCAGCTTCCATGCGGTGGCGTGTTCGCGTCCGCCGGACCCGGCAAGCAGGACTCGGGCTCCCATCTAATCCACTACTCCCATTCGATCGTCCCGGGCGGCTTCGGCGTGATGTCGTACACCACCCGGTTGATGCCGTGAACTTCGTTCACGATCCGGTTCGACATGCGCGCGAGCAGTTCGTGCGGCAGCCGCGCCCAGTCCGCCGTCATGGCATCGTCGGCGACCACGGCGCGAATCGCGACGGCGTACCCGTACGTCCGGTAGTCGCCCTGTACCCCGACGGTTTTCGTGTCGGTGAGCACCGCGAACGTCTGCCAGATGTCGCGGTAGAGGCCGGC
>CAYTBM010000388.1:0-1720 GCA_964436025.1 uncultured Anaerolineaceae bacterium | reverse complement strand
ACCTGCTCCAGTTCGCCTACATGGGCGCCGCCTACATGGAGCGCATGTTCAAGGTGCAAAGCCCCAAAGTCGGCCTGCTCTCCATCGGCGAGGAAGACACGAAGGGCAACCAGCTCACGATCGAGGTGAACGAGGCACTCCGCGCCAGCCGTCTCAACTTCATCGGCAACGTCGAAGGCAAGGACCTCACGAAGGGCGTCTGCGACGTCGCCGTGATGGACGGGTTCACCGGCAACGTCGTCCTCAAGACCGCCGAAGGCATGGCCGAACTCCTCCTCGGCGAAATCCGAAAGGCGGTCGAGCTCACGCCCTGGAACCGCGCCGCCGGCCTCATCTTGATGTCCGAACTCCGCAAGGTGAAGCGCCGCCTGGACTACGCCGAGTATGGCGGCGCGCAGCTCGTGGGCGTGGACGGTATCGTCATCATCGGGCACGGCCGCTCGAACGCCCGCGCCATCTTCAGCGCCATCCGCGCTGCCCGCGACGCCGTCGACAACAAGGTGGTCGACACGCTTCGCGGCATCGCGAAGGAGATCCCGGCGCGGACCACGGTGGTCGGATCGAGCGCGCCCGCTCCGGAGGACGCGGACGACTGACCGGAGGTTGAAAGTGCAAAGGACGGAGTTCTGAGTGAGGGTGTGCGCCGCCACGATGGAACTGCGACCAGCCGGGAGCGGATCGTGGCGTGGCGTGGCGGCCATGCGGGAGCCAGCACCGCAGCGAAAGTGCGTGAGGACCGGGGACCGAGTGTCGCCCGGGAGTCCATTGGAACCGCGACCAGCCGGGAGCGGATCGTGGCTTGGCGAGACGGCCATGCGAGAGCCAGCACCGCAGCGAAAGTGCGTGACCGGGGACCGAGTGTGGCCCGCGAGTCCATTGGAACCGCGACCCAGCCGGGAGCGGATCGTGGCTTGGCGAGACGGCCATGCGGGAAGCCAGCACCGCAGCGAAACTGCGTAAGGACCGAGGACCGAGTGTCGCCCGGGAGTCCATTGGAACCGCGACCAGCCGGGAGCGGATCGTGGCTTCGCGAGACGGCCACGCGGGAGCCAGCACCGCTGAGTTGATAGGTGGTCGCCGTCGCGTTGATGAGGTTCGTACTAGACTCGCCGCATGGCTGACACCCTCGCAGACCAGCTCCGCGCCATCGTCGGGCCAGACCAGGTGCTCCTCGACGCGGACCTCCGCGCCACCTACGAGACCGACTGGTCACGCCGCTACCGCGGCGAAGCACGTCTGGTCGTCCGGCCTGGTTCCACGGATGAAGTTAGTGCGGTCTTGAAAGCCTGCGCCGTGGAGGGCGCGAAAATCGTGCTCCAGGGCGGCAACACCGGCCTCGTCGGCGGAAGCGTCCCCCGCGGCGGCGAAGTTGTCCTCTCGCTCCGCCGCCTGGACAGCATCTCAGACCTCGACCCAGTGGCTGGCGAAGTCACTTGCGGTGCGGGCGTGACGCTAGCCTTGCTCCAGCAGGCCGCCCGCGAAGCCGGTTGGGCCTTCGGCGTCGACCTCGCGTCGCGTGACAGCGCCACCATCGGCGGCATGGTCTCGACGAACGCCGGAGGCGTGCGGGTCATTCGCTACGGCGGCATGCGCCACCAGCTGCTCGGCTTCGAAGCCGTGCTCGCCGACGGCAGCATCGTCCGCCGCCTCCCCGGCCTCGTGAAGGACAACACCGGCTACGACCTCGGCCAACTCCTCTGCGGCGCCGAAGGCACGCTGG
>CAYTBM010000387.1:0-1779 GCA_964436025.1 uncultured Anaerolineaceae bacterium | reverse complement strand
GCCGATCCATCGTCAACAGCGTATCGGGCGAGCGACCGGGGCTATACTGAGCGCATGTCCTCCACGATCGAAATGCGCACCTGGACTTGGCAGGAAGCCCTCGAGCTTCCCGATGGGGATCGGTATGAGGTCGTCAACGGAGAACTCCGGGAGCGGAAGATGTCCCTGCGCTCGTCTGCGATAGCGATGTTCCTTGGCTCGCTGATAAGCGCCTGGTCACGCGCCGGTCATCCGGGCACCGTCGCCGGTTCGGACGGCGGCTACACGATCTTTCCGTGGATGCCGGGCGATGTGCGGATGCCGGACGTGTCGTTCATCTCCGCGCCGCGAATGCCTGAACCCCCGGAGCGCGGTTGGGGAGAAATATCACCGGAGTTCGTGGCCGAAGTCGTGTCGCCCACCGACCGTGTGCAGGATGCTGAAGACAAGGCCCAGGACTATATCCGCGCTGGCGTGAACCTCGTCTGGGTCATCATCCCAAGCACCCGCAGCGTCCATGTCTGGCACGCGGACGGCGGAAGGGCAGTCCTCCGGGACGGTGACATCCTGACCGGGGGCGAAGCCCTCCCGGGGTTCGAGGTCAGCGTCACGGAGCTGCTGGGAGCACCTCGGTCGTAGCCTGCGAAGTCAGCGCCTAACCCCTCGCCTTCACCATCAACCGCTTAATCCCACCCACGTGCAGCTGTCCCGCAAGCCGCTCCGGCGGCGCCGTGATCTCCAGGCTCGGCAACACGGGGATGAGTGCCTTGAGCAGCGATCGCATCTCCCACCGCGCCAGGTTCGCGCCCAGGCAGAAGTGCTCGCCGTAGCCCCCGAAGGCGAAGTGGTCGTTCGGGTCGCGTTCGATGTCGAACCTGTAGGGGTCGGCGAACACGTCCTCATCCCGGTTCGCGGAGGGGTACCACATCGCGATGGTCTGCCCCGCACGGATCTGTTGGCCGCGGATTTCCGTGTCCTGCATCACCGTGCGCGTGAACTGGATGACCACTGAGGTCCAGCGCAGGATTTCCTCCACTGCCGAGTCGACCAGCCCCGGGTTCGCGACCAGTTTCGCCAGCTGTTCCGGGTGTTCCAGCAGTGCATGGACACCGCCGGTGGTCGAGTTTCGCGTGGTTTCGTTACCGGCCGCCAGTAGCAGGATGATGTAGGACATCACCTCGCGCTGCGTCAGCTTTTCGCCGTCGATCTCCGCGCGCAGGAGCATGCTCAGCAGGTCTTTGCCCTGCAGCCCGGCCTCCTGCCGCCGCTCGATCAGCCGCTCCATGTAGTCGAACCACTCGTTGATGTTGCGCCGCGAGGCCGTGCGCGCGTCCTCGCCGGGGAGCTGGTATTCCGGGTCCTGCGAACCTACGAGCACTTCCGTCCACTGGAACACCTTGTCCCAGTCCTCGCGCGGGATGTCGGCCATTTCGCAGATGGCCGCGACCGGCAGCTTCGCCGCGCAGTCGTGAACGAAGTCGCACTCCCGGCCTTCTTTCAGCCGTTCGACCAGCAAATCCGCAAAATTACCGACGTACTTCGCGGTCAGTTCGGCCAGGTGGTCTTCGAGCATCGTCATCGCCCGCGGCGTGAACCGGCTGCTGACGAGCGAGCGGTAGCGGCGGTGCTGGGGCGGGTCCATGAACACCAAATCTGGGGCTTCATCCGGGCCGGGCCGGTAGCGTCCCTCGGCTTCGTGCCGCTTCCAGTTCTCCCAGTCGCCCGGCATGGGGTGCGCCAGCCGAAGGCGCTGCCGGTTCGAGAAGATCTCCGGGTTCTTCGAAATCCACTGGATGTCGG
>CAYTBM010000386.1:0-1810 GCA_964436025.1 uncultured Anaerolineaceae bacterium | reverse complement strand
GCTCGCGGCTGAACGCCCAGTCGATGTTGTTCTCCAGCCAGTTGCCGAAGCGGCCCGACTTGATGTGCTCCGGGTACCAGTTGATGCGGCTGTTGCCTTCGAGCAACGATTCCTTCTGTTTGGTCGTGCGGATGTACCAGCTCGGCTTCGCGTAATAGAGCAGCGGCGTGCTGCAACGCCAGCAGAACGGGTAGGTGTGCTTGATCGTCGCCTTCTTCAGCATGAGCCCGCGCTCTTCGAGGTCGCGTTCGATGTCGCGGTCGGCCTGCTTGGCGAACTTGCCTGCGCCCGGGAGGCCTTCGGCCATGATGCCGCGCAGGTCGATCGGCTGGACGAAAAGGAGCCCGAACAGCTTGCCTTCCGCGAAGTCCTCGGCGCCGAAAGCCGGCGCCGTGTGCACGATGCCGGAGCCGTCGTCGAGCGACACGTAATCAGCCGCGATGACCCGCCGGGCGCGGTCGGTGGACTCTCCCTTCGCAACCGGGCGAAGGTGTCCGTCCTGGTTAAACCGCATGATCGACTGGCCCAGATCCTCGGGGCGGTAGAGCGGCGTGTAAGCGAGGCCAACGAGCCCGCGGCCAGCCACCGTGGCCACTTCTTCGGCCCCCTCGCCGAGCACCTTCGGCGCGAGGGCTTTGGCGAGCACCAAATAGTCGGCGTCGTGCCGGTAGATGCCGTACTCAGCGTCCTCGTTCACCGCGAGCGCGACATTGCCGGGCAGTGTCCACGGTGTTGTGGTCCACGCCACCAGCCAGACGGTCGATGGCTTCTCGGGGATCGCCGCGCCGGTCGCCTTCGCGAATTCGGCGCCATCGACGGCGAACTTCACGAAGACGCTTGGATCCGGCGTGTCGTCCTGGTAGCCGAGGCTGACCTCGTGGTCGCTCAGGCTGGTCCCGCAGCGTGGGCAGTGCGGCGTGACGCGGTAGTCCTGGTAGACCAGTCCGTGGTCCCACATCTGCTTGAAGATCCACCAGCAACTCTCGATGTAATTGTTATGGTAAGTCACGTAGGGGTTGTCGTAGTCCGCCCAAAAGGCGATTCGCTCGCTCAGCCGCGTCCACTCCTCGACGTAGCGCGAGACCGATTCCTTGCACTTCTGGTTGAAGGCGGCGATGCCGTACTGCTCGATCTCTGGCTTGGACTTGAGGCCCAGCTCTTTCTCGATTTCAAGCTCCACCGGCAGGCCGTGTGTATCCCAGCCGCCCTTCCGCGGCACGCGGTAGCCGCGCATCGTCTTGTAGCGCGGTATGAGGTCCTTGAACACGCGCGAGAGCACGTGGTGGATGCCGGGCCGGGCGTTCGCGGTCGGGGGGCCCTCGTAGAAGATGAAGAGCTTGTCCTCCGGGCGTTCTTCGATGCTGCGGCGGAAGATGGCGTTCTGCTGCCAGAACGCGAGCACCTCTTCTTCGAGCTTCGGGAAACTGACGCGTGTATCAACCGATTTGAACATGGTGAATTACCTGCCTCGGAGGGTCCGCGGTGCAACCAGCCGGCATCGGCGGGCGTACCGTCAAACGCAATGGATCGCAGCGAGAGGAGCAAACAAAAAGCGCCCATCCCACCAGGGACGAGCGCTGCGGCCCGCGGTACCACCCTGCTTTCCTTCCGGAGAAGGACCCTCACGGGGCGCCATCACACCCCTGCCCCTGCTAACGGTGGGCTTCCGTCCGGGCTTAGTGGAAGCCGTTGGCTCTTGGCCGTTGGCCGTCAGCAATCACGCAAACCGCTTACGGCTAAGGGCAAACGGCTCTGTTCGGCCGGAGGCTCGGGAGGGATATTCGCGCCGTGTCTCCGTGCCCCCTCACAC
>CAYTBM010000385.1:0-1920 GCA_964436025.1 uncultured Anaerolineaceae bacterium | reverse complement strand
CGCAGAAGGGACAGGTCGAGGTACTGATCGGTAGGCTGGCCGTGCGTCGTGCCAGTCTCGCGGGAGAACTCGCCCTGTGACCTTATCGCTCGTCGGCCGCGTCGAATCCGCCTGCGACCTCGCGGTCGATGCACTCTCCGGGACTCCGTTAGCTGACGAGGCCCGGCAGATTCGCCGCGCCCTTGTCTCGCCCCTCCGGGTCGCTATCGCGGGGAGGGTAAAAGCTGGCAAGTCTACCCTCCTCAACGCGCTTCTGCGCGAACGCTTTGCTCCGACCGACGCTGGCGAATGCACCCGCTTCGTCTGCGTCTATCGGCATGGACAGGCGTACGATGTGGGAGCGGAGCTGAAGGATGGGCGCCGGATCGGGCTGCCGTTCAGCCGCGGCGAAGACACGCTCAATATCGACCTCGAAGCCGCCCCTACCCCGATCGAACGGCTCGACATTGCCTGGCCTGCCAGTGCGCTTTCGAATGTCACGCTCCTGGATACACCGGGCATCGGCTCGACCGATGAAGCAGTTCGTTTGCGAGTTGCTGGGTACCTGGCCGAGCAAGACCAGCGGCTCACGACAGACGCGGACGCCGTCATTTACCTGATGCGTCATCTGCACGCGACTGATGTCAAGTTCATGGAGGCCCTCCACAGCGAGACCATCGTTTCGGCTTCGCCCGTGAATGCTGTTGCCGTCCTGTCCCGTGCCGACGAGGTGTGCGGCGGCCGCGCCGACGCGATGGTCTCCGCCTCCAGGATCGCCGCACGTTACAGGGCGGACCCAACTTTGAGGGCCAGCGTGGCCGACGTCGTCCCCATGGCCGGCCTGCTTGCCGAAACCGGTGCCACGCTCCGGGAGTCCGAGATGGCCTGGCTGCGAACGCTCGCCGCCGCCGATTCGGCTGAAATCGATTCGCTGATGCTTTCAGTCGACCGTTTCCGGCGGCCGGGCGTCGGCCCCTTGATGCCCGAAGTGCGCGAAATACTTCTCACTCGGTTCGGTCTATTCGGGCTGCGGTTCGCAGTTGACGCCATCGCTCACGGCCACTGCGACACTGCGGTCTCCCTGTCCCGAGCACTCACCGAGATCTCCGGCATCACCGCGCTGAGGGACCTCATCGATGAGTACTTCGTCTCGCGGTCACAACGATTGAAGGCCCGCTCCGCGTTGCTTCAGTTGAGCGACATTGCTCGCGTGGCCGAAGGGTTCGACGCCCGGGTTGGCCGCCTGATCGCGCAGACCGTGGAAACGCTGGCCTCGACCGCGCATGAGCTGGCGGAACTCCGCCTTTTGCACCTCGCACTGACCGGCGCCGCCGGCCTGGATGACGCGGAGATCACCGCAATACGGGACATTGTCAGCGAGAAGCCACTCCCGGGGCGTCTTGGTCTCGCCGCTGATGCGAGCACCCACGACCAGAGAGCGGCGGCACTCCGGTGGGTCGCTCATTGGCGGGAACGCGGCGCCAGCCCGGTCATTTCGCGTGACCTCGCCACTGCCAGCGAGATCGCCGCACGTTCGTACGAAGGCGTATACGCCGCCCTCGGGAACTGAGCCAGCTTCCAGCGGACCGGGACGCCGCGCGACGTGCCATCCGCATGGTGCTCCGGCACCGTCAAGCCCGTCCCTGAGGGATCCAGTGGAACGCCTCGTTCTCAGCGATGAGCGTGGAATGTTCGCGCCGCCTCAGCCGCCACAGCACCTCAGCGCCCTGCGGAGCCAGGGGCTAGTGGTCCCCCGTCGCGAGGGCAACACGACCTTTACGCGCTGGTTAGTGATGAGGTTGCAGAGGCCTGCGAGTTGTTTCGGGAGTTCCTTCTGAAGCGGCTCCGCGCGAGCCAGTCCGTGGCTGATCAGTTCCCTATTCGGCGCCCCGTTCCCTAACCCAGCCGTGCCGTGCGCTCTTTCTTGGTGGGGTTCGCGCC
>CAYTBM010000384.1:0-2037 GCA_964436025.1 uncultured Anaerolineaceae bacterium | reverse complement strand
GCGTAGGCTACGGCTCCACGCTTCGCTCCCTGGAGGCAACCATGCACGATTCCGCAGCCTCGCGCCTCTACGCCGAAAGAGTCGACGCCGCCCGCGCCCAGGCTGCCCGCTTCGCCGAACGAGAGAGCGACGGTGACGCCTGGGCCGCGCGCGCGGCCTCATTCCGGCTCGACCCTCGCCGCGCGCTCGAAGCCAACACCGCCGCCGTAGTCCAACTCGTCCGTCCGGACGACATCGTGCTCGACATCGGTGGCGGCGCCGGCCGCGTCGGCCTGCCCGCCGCTCTGCATTGCCGGGAGCTCGTCAACGTCGAGCCTTCGCAAGCGATGCGGGACGAGTTCGACGCCTCAGCGCGGGAGGCGGGCATCACCAACGCACGCTGCCTTGCCGCTTCCTGGCCCGCTGACGCGACGGGCCTCGAAGGCGATGTCGTGATGGTCGCGAACGTCACCTACTTCACCCGCGACATCGTGCCGTTCGTGCAGGCACTCGATCGTGCCGCGCGCCGGTGCGTCATCATCTCGGTCTGGAGCGTCGCGCCCCCGAGCCACGGCGCCCGCCTGTTCGAGCTCCTTCACGGCGAGCCACTGGTTTTGGCGCCGTCATACCGCGAACTCCTGCCGGTGCTCTGGGACCTGGGATTGTTGCCGGATGTCCGGGTGCTGCCCGACCCCTTCCGGCGGCCTCGGGAGCGCCCGATCACCCGAGAGCAGGCCGTTGAGCTCGCCCTCGATCGTGGCAACGCTCGCCACCTGCCTGGCGCCCGGGACATCATCGACGCCCACTTCGACGAACTGTTCAGTTCTTCGCCCGAAGGCTTTGTGCCGCTGTGGATCCCGCCGGTGCGCGAGATGCTCATTATCTGGACGAAGCCGTGAGCTGCCGGGCGCGCGCGATTCGCCACCCTGCTGGTGAACTCGTCACCTCTCTCTGAGGCAGATCGGCACGTTGTGAACCTTGTAACCGAAGGCTAGACTCGCGCCCATCCCAGTTTGAGGCCCCGAGGTTCGGGCGAAGAGGTCGAAGCCATGGCAAGCGCACAGGCGCAGGCAGCGAAAGAGATGATGAAGATGTTCCGGGACGCGATGGTGGCTGCCGGCGGCCCTCCTCCCACGCTCGAACAGCAGCGCGCCGGCATGGCCGTCATCGCGGAGTCCGCCACGCTTCCCGAGGGCGTCACCGTGACCGAAACCTACGCCGGCGGCTCCCGTGCGTACTGGAACGACCCCAAGGACGCTGCGACTGACCGGGTCATCCTCTACCTGCACGGCGGCGGCTATGTCATTGGCTCGCCGAAGTCCCACGAGCGGTTCGTCGGTCACCTGGCGAACGCGGTCGGCTGCCGGGCGTTGAATGTTGATTACCGCCTGGCCCCGGAACACCCGCATCCCGCCGCGGTCACCGATGCAACGAACGCCTACCGTTGGCTGCTTGCGCAGGGCTTCAAGCCCGAACACATCGCTATCTCAGGCGATTCGGCCGGCGGTGGTCTCACTCTCGCGACGCTGCTCTCCATCAAGGAGAATGGGCTCCCGCAGCCCGCCGCTGCCGTACCGCTCTCGCCATGGACCGACATGGAAGGCCTGGGAGAGTCGATGGACACCAACGCACCGAACGACATGCTGGTGCAGCGCGCTGGCTTGAAAGACATGGCGGCTTCGTTCCTTGGCGAAGGCACGCACCCGCGAGACCCGCTGGCCGCGCCCCTCTACGGCGACTACCGCGGCATCGCCCCCCTCTACATTCAGGTCGGCGGAGATGAAACCCTCCTCGACGACTCGACGCGCGTGGCCGAGCGCGCGAAGGCGGCGGGAGTCGAGGTAAAGCTGGACATCTTCCCGGAGATGCAACACGTCTTCCAGGCGTCAGCGGGCAACATGCCCGAGGCCACCGACGCCGTGGAGCGCATCGGCGCCTACCTAAAGCAAAAACTCGGCCTCTAACGCGGCGGCCCGAATCAAATTTGCCCGACTGTAAGGCGAAGGTGGGACGCTCCCCCACCCTCCAGCGAAACGCGGGCGCCGTCGTCGCGCCTCG
>CAYTBM010000383.1:0-2053 GCA_964436025.1 uncultured Anaerolineaceae bacterium | reverse complement strand
CAGAAGTGGATGCTCGCGAACGGCCTATTCGGCCTCTGGACGAACGAACTCATCCTCGTGACCGCCTGGCCCGCCGGTTCGCCACCCGCCCGCGTCCTCGAGTCCGCTTTGCCGCCCGGCGCATCCAGCGTCGAGCAGCGCGAACTCCTCGCCACCGCGCGCCCGCTGACCGATGAGCCGCCGACGCGCCCCGGCGTCTATGTGCACCGGCTCTTCGGAGTCGACGCTGCGGACATCGACCGCTTCGTCGCCCTCTCCCAGGAAGCGTGGGAGACCTTCGAAACCACCAGCGACTACAAGGCCGAGCCTCAGGGACTCTTCCGCCTGCGAGACCATCCGGCCACCGGCGGCCAGATGTTGCTCGTGACCTGGTACGACCGCCTCGAATCCTGGGAGCGCTCACGAACACCGCCACCAGAAGCCGAAGCCAATTTCCGGCAGCGCGCCATGCTCACGAAGCGCTCCATCGCTTACGCAACCCGCCTGGTCGGCACTCCCGGCGCGCCGCGCGCCATGGGCGGCTAACCCGTCTCTCCCGCGATGTCCTTCCCGGGAAGGATCGAGAGAGAGGCCGCGGGTGAAGACCCTACGCCCGCCCCGCTACCCCGGCCGCTCGCAATGCGGCGATTTCACCCTCGCTGAACCCCAACTCGCCCAGCACCTCGTCCGTGTGCTCGTCCAGCAGCGGCGGGTGCTTCGTCACGCGCACGGGCGTCCCGTCCATCCGCATCACCGGCCCGAACGTCTTGTAGGCGCCGAACAACGGGTGCTCCAGCTCGATGATGAACTCGTTTTCGAGCAACTGAGGGTCGTTGAACACGTCGGGCGGAAAGTTCAGCGGCCCGCACGGCACCTTGCCCGCACGCAACAACTCCAACCATTCGCCGGTCGTCTTGGAAGCGAACAGTGCCTCGCATTCGTCCACCAGCTGACGCAGACGCGGCAGGGCCTCAGGCGCCTCGAGGTCGAAGCCATCCGCCGTCCGCGGGTCATTGATGCCCGTCACCGCCCGGAACCTTGCGTTCAGCTGCGGGCTCAGGCACCCGACCGAGATAAACCCGTCTGCAGTCCGGTAGTGCCGGAAATACACGTTCGCGAATCCGCCCCGCAAGTAGTTCTGCTCCCAGATTCGCCGCTGCGTCTCAAAGTCAGCGCCCTGGCGCCGGGCTTCGCCAATCGCCGCCCGGTAGCGCTCTTCCACTGGCGGGTCGGTCGCCCCGAACCAGCTCAGGAGCTGGTTGCCCAGCGCCATCGCCGTCCCCAGCAGCGAAGTCTCGATGCGCTGCCCCTCGCCGGTATGGTCCCGGTGACGCAGTGCCGCCACAATCCCCAGCGCAGAGAATGCCCCCGTCCCCATGTCGTTAAACGCCGGGCGGATGTTCATCGGCACGCCTTCACGCTCCCGCGCCGTCAGCACCGACGTTCCCGACATGCCCTGGACTACGACGTCGTATCCCGGCTCGCCACCAAGCGGCCCTTTCTTCCCCAGCGGCGCATGCTCGAGGAACACCAGCTTCGGGTTCCATGCCCGGAAGTCTTGGTAGGTCACCCCATACCGCGGCAGGTCCGACGGTTTCATCGAGACCATCACCACGTCTGCCCATTTCGCCAGCCGCTCCAGCGCGGGCCGTGCCTCTTCGCGCGTGACGTCAAGGCAAATGGCGCGCTTGCCCCGGTTCACCAGCGTGTACCCCTTGGATTCGCCCGGCAGGATCGGCTCCATCGTGTGGCGGATCCCGTCGCCCGCCGGCGGCTCGATCTTCACGACGTCGGCGCCCATGTCCGCCAGCAGCACGCCGGCGAAAGGTACGGCCAGTGCCTGCGCCAGCTCGACAACTTTCACGCCGTCGAGTGCGCCCGGAGGAAAGGGGTTCGTCATGCCTGCGGGAGTCTACGAGGTACTCCTCCCTGGGGCGATTCCTGTCAACGTGGAAGGCTCTGCCACTGGTAAGCGGGCGGCTGCAGCTTCAAGGCCGGGAGGGACTTGGCAAACGCCACGAACCGTTCGTGCAGCGCCGACCCGCTGGTCACGCCATAGCCTGCCGGGTCTGGG
>CAYTBM010000382.1:0-2068 GCA_964436025.1 uncultured Anaerolineaceae bacterium | reverse complement strand
GCGTTCGCCATCTTCGTGTCCGGCTTGGCGCGGAAGTTCTGGACGATGATCTCCTGGATGTGGCCGAACTCGTCGTTGAGGTCGCGCAGGGCGAGGAATGATTCGATCCGCTCGCGGCGCGTTTCGCCGATTCCGATGAGGATGCCGGAGGTGAAGGGTATTTGAAGTTCGCCGGCGTCGCGCATGGTCTGGAGGCGGGGCGCGGGGTGCTTGTCAGGCGAGCCGTAGTGGACCTGGCCCTTCTGGTGGAGCCGGTCGGTGGCGCTTTCGAGCATGATGCCCTGGGAGATGGTAACTTCGCGGAGGGCGGCGAGCTCGTCACGGGTCATGACGCCGGGGTTGGCGTGCGGCAGGAGGCCCGTCTCGCGGAAGACCAGGCCCGCCATGGCGGTGAGGTAGGCGATGGTGCTGGCGTGCCCCATCTCATCGAGTTCGCGGCTGGCAACCTTGTAGCGGAGCTCTGGCTTGTCGCCGAGCGTGAACAGCGCCTCCTTACAGCCGGCGGCGGCGCCTGCGCGGGCGATTTCGAGCACTTCTTCCGGCGTCATGTAGGCGCGCTGGCCGGGGACCGGCGGCTTCGCGAACGTGCAGTAGTGGCAAACGTCACGGCAGAGGTGCGTGAGCGGAATGAACACCTTCTTCGAGTAGGAAACGACGTTGCGGTGGGCGCGGTCGCGAAGGGTCGCGGCGGTTTCGAGGAGCGGTTGGAGTTCAGTTTCTTCGGCGAGGGCGAGGGCGCCGGCATGGGACGGGCGCTGGCCGCCGAGCGCGGCTGCGAGGACCGCGGTGGTGGTTTCGAGCATGGCGTGACTCCTTGCGCGGAGTCAGTTCAGAACTTGAACTAAGTGTCTCGCGTGGGTAGCATATCGCAACGAACCGGAGGTGAAAAGCGCATGCCGCGAACCGTCCAATGCCCGGTGGCGAGCACCCTGGACCTTGTTGGCGACCGCTGGACGTTGCTCGTGGTGCGAGACCTGCTGCGCGGCCGCACGAAGTTTTCGGAGCTGCGGGAGACCGTGGAGGGCGTGCCGCCTGCGATTCTTTCGGCGAGGCTGAAGACGCTGGAGGAAGCAGGAGTCGTGAAGAAGCGGCAATACCAGGACCGGCCGGCGCGGTTTGCCTACCAGCTGACCTCGAAGGGACACGCCCTGGGGGTGGTTGTCGGCGCGATGGCGCAGTGGGGCGAGCAATACGCGGCAAGCGACCTGGCGCTCGTCGATGATGAGTGCGGGCATGGGATCCGGGTGGTGTACCACTGCCCAACGTGCGCGCGGCGCAGCCCGCGGAGCCGGGTGCGGATTGTGGGGCACGCATCCAGCGCGCCCGGAGCGAAGGGCGGGCGATGAAAGGCACGACACACGTCATCCTGTACGTCGCGGACCAGGAGCGTGCGGCGAAGTTCTACTCGGCTGTCCTGGGCGTGGAGCCGCGATTGAATGTGCCGGGCATGACGGAGTTCGACCTGCCGGGCGGCGCGGTGCTCGGGCTGATGCCTGTCGAGGGGATTAAGAGGTTGCTCGGGGCGGCGTTGCCCGACCCGGCGGCCGGAGACGGTATCCCGCGGGCCGAGCTGTACCTGATCGTGGAAGAGCCGGAGGACTGGTATGCGCGCGCGGTTGCCGCCGGAGCGACGGAGATGAGCCGGATCATGTTGCGGGACTGGGGCCACGCGGCAGGATACGTGCTGGATGGCGACGGGCATGTGCTTGCCTTCGCCAGGCCTGCTGAGGACGCGCCGCCGTTTGCCGCCCCCAATGGCCCGGCGATACACTGACCGTTCCAATTCTTCCCTTCGCGGAGTTCCTTGTGCATGTGATTGGGCTGACGGGTGGGATCGCCAGCGGCAAATCCACTGTGACCCGCTTTTTCAAGGACCGCGATGTGCCGGTCATTGATGCGGACATCCTCGGGCACCGTACATACGACCCTGGCACGGACACCTTCGCCGCTGTGGTGGCGACGTTCGGGCAGGACCTTGTTGCGGCTGACGGGACCATCGACCGGCGTGTGCTGGGCGGCAAGGTGTTCGGCAAGCCGGATGAGCTGAAGCGGCTGACGGATATCGTCT
>CAYTBM010000381.1:0-2079 GCA_964436025.1 uncultured Anaerolineaceae bacterium | reverse complement strand
TCGCTATCCAGGCGCTCTACGCGCGGTATAACCACACCATCGATTTTGGTCGCGCGGCCGAGTGGGCAGCGACGTTCACGCCGGATGGGGCGATCGAGACGGCCATCGGGACGTTCAAGGGGACAGAGACACTCACGGCGTTCGCTGCCGGTCTTTTCAGCCAGATGAGGTTCCGCCACTGGACAAACAGCCTTGCCGTAGAGGGCGACAGCGGCCGCGCCACGGGGTCCTGCTACCTGATCGGCTGGACGCTGGAAGACGGCAAGGCGCCGGTCGCCGGGCACCACTCCCACTACGAGGACGAACTCGTGAAGACGGGTGAAGGCTGGCGCTTCGCCCGGCGCCAGATTGTCCCGGACCACAGCCTCCCCGAGGCACTGGTCGCCGAGGGGGAAAGGGCGGTGGGGTCGCCATGAGTGACGATTCGCCCAAGGCCTTCATCGTTCTGCAAGAGGAGGAAATGAGATGACAGACCAATCGAACCTGCTCCGCCGCTATTTCGAGGCCTACAACGCCCGCGACGCTGGCGCAATCGGCCGACTGGTCAGCGACGATGTGAAGCTGAGCCGGCCCGGCCAGAGCGCGGCAGGCCGCGCTGAGCTGCTCGGGGTCTACGACAGAGAATGGGCGGACTTTCCAGACGGCCGCCTCGACGTGAAGCACTCGGGGGCGCAGGGCAACCGCGTCTTCGCCGAAGCAACATGGAGAGCCACCAATACGGGCTCGCTCCATCTGCCGGACGGGACGGTAGCGCCGCCGACCGGGCGGGCAGTGGTCCTTGAGATGGCTGCGGTCGGTGACGTCGAGGCAGGCGTTCTCACGGCCTTGCGTGCGTACTGGGACAACGCGGTTTCGATGCAGCAGCTCGGGCTGCTGCCCGAGTGACGAATCCGCCAGAAGGCTCGGCGTTCAACACGCGCCTGCCTGGCCTGGAAGGAGACCCAACATGACCGAGATTCAGGGCACCTATGACGAGCGCTTCGCGGCAGTGCGCGAGACGTTCCAGCGGAACTTCGACGAGGGACTCGAGGTCGGGGCGTCCGTCGCCGCGACGCTTGACGGCGAATTCGTCGTCGACCTTTGGGGAGGCCACGCGGACGAAGCGCGGACGCGCCCCTGGGACCACGACACAATCGTGAACGTGTACTCCTCGACGAAAACGGTGACCGCGCTGT
This sequence comes from uncultured Anaerolineaceae bacterium, assembly GCA_964436025.1. GTDB lineage: Bacteria > Chloroflexota > Dehalococcoidia > Tepidiformales > Tepidiformaceae > Amarobacter. Next base: position 904 of record CAYTBM010000381.1, on the reverse strand, counting down.
GCACCCTCATCCTCGCGGACCGGGGTGTAATCGACTTCAACGCGCCGGTCGCCCGCTACTGGCCCGAGTTCGCCCAGAACGGGAAGGACCGCATCGAGGTCCGCCATCTCATGAGCCATTCGGCCGGCCTGGCTGGATGGGATGCGCCACTGACCGTGGAGGACCAGTACGACTGGGAGAAGGTGACCTCGTTATTGGCCGCCCAGGCGCCGTGGTGGGAGCCCGGGACCGCCTCCGGGTACCACGCAGCGACGCAGGGCTTCCTGATCGGCGAAGTTATCCGGCGAGTCACGGGCAAGACAGTGGGCACCTTCCTGCGCGAGGAAGTTGCGGGCCCGCTCGGCGCCGACTTCCACATTGGCCTCCAGCCGGAACATGACTGGCGCGTTGGCGAGATGATCCCTCCCGAAGGCAGCGCGGCGGATCCGGGTGCGGGACTGGCTCCGAACTCACTCGCTGGACGGACCTTAAACAACCCGCCGGCGAATGCCCGCGACAGTGCGACCGAGGCGTGGCGGCGGGCGGAGCACCCGGCGGGCAACGGGCACGGCAACGCGCGCTCGCTGGCTCGCCTGCACACCGTCCTCGCCTGTGGTGGTGAGGCGTTCGGGGTGCGGCTGCTTTCGAAGGAAGGCTGCGAGCGGGTGTTGGAGGAGCAGACCAATGGAGTGGACCTTGTGCTGGGCGTGCCCGTCCGCTGGGGGATGGGCTTCGCCCTCAACAGCCAGGAGGCCCCGGTCGGCCCCAACCCCCGTGCCTGCTGGTGGGGTGGCTGGGGCGGATCGCTTGTGCTCATCGACTACGACGCGCGGGCGGTCATCTGTTACGTGATGAACAAGATGAACTCCACGACTATCGGCGACAAACGCTCCGCCCGCCTGACGCGGGCATTCTACGGGGCGCT
>CAYTBM010000380.1:0-2080 GCA_964436025.1 uncultured Anaerolineaceae bacterium | reverse complement strand
GGTCGCGGTTCCAGGGCTTGTGTGTTCGCTAGCGCGTGGCCTGGTGGCTAAGACGCGATCCGCTCCCGGTGGTCGCGGTTCCATTCGGCGTGCGACGCGCCCGCCGGTGTCTCTGGGGTTAACGCTCGCTGGCGCGTGGCCTGGTGGCTATGACGCGATCCGCTCCCTGCCGGTCGCGGTTCCAATCCGCCCCTACCCCACGATGTGGCGCGCGCGGCGGGCGGCGGCTGTGTCCACGACCTTGCCGCCGTGGCGGGCGACCCAGAGACCGTCGATTCGCGCCTGCTCGAACTTCTCGAGGGCCTGCTGCGCCTGGAGGCGGATGGCGTCGTGCGGGGTGAAGGCGGCGTTCGCTGAGGGAACCATGCGCGGGTCGGGCAGGATGGCGCCGGCGAACCCGTACTGCGACAAGTACACCAGTTCCAGCCCATCGCAAACAATCAGCGGCAGGCCGCCGAGCGCCCGTGAGACGGCGACAACCTGGCCGCGGGCGTAGGCGAGCCGGTCGCCTTTCTGTTCGTCGCGCGCGCCGATGTCGTGCGCGTAGTTGCGCGAATGGAAGACGAGCCCGCCCACGCGCGGCGCGGCCGCCGCGATGTCGGCGCTGCGCAGGAGGCCACGGGCCGTGTCCACGACCGGGAACACGTGAGTGTCGCCGGGCTCGATGCCGCCTTTGAGTTCGAACTCGCGCAGGAGCACCGCGAGGTCGCGCACGTCCTGCGGTTCAGTGGCGTGCGGCACGAGGATGCCCTTCACGTTCGGCGCCAGGACCGCCTCGATGTCGTCGCGGGTCAGGCGCGTGCGCGGATGGTTGACGGTGACCAGGGCGGCCTTGCCGGCCTTCGTTGCGGCGGCGATGCCCTGGACGGCGGCAGCGCGCAGATCCGCGACGGGGTACTCGTCGTCCGCAAGCGTAAAGAGGACGGCGTCAGCCTGGCTGGCGAGGGCGTCTTCGAGCCCCGGCCCGGAAGCCGGAATGGAGATGATGCTACGGAGCGGCATTTACACCCTTCCGCCGATGTATCCACCAACAACGATGGGCGGCGGCTGCAGTGTCGCAAGGTTCAGGTCCTGCTTCAACGCCATCATGCACTGCAGGTGGTCCAGGGCGTGCCGGTACATGAGCTCGGCAATCCACTGGCAGGTGACCGGGCCCCAGCGGGACTCGTTGTGGAGCTTCACCCAGGTCAGGTCGTTCAGGTCGCGAAAGATAGCGAGCTCTTCTTCGCGGATGCGCTGGAGGTCGTTGTACATGCCCTCGAGCGACTCCATCGGCCGGTAGCGCTGGTCGTGCCATTCCTTCCGGCTGTAATCGAGTGGGTCGAGCATCTCGGGGACGGTGGACCAGCGCAGCAGAGGGAGGTACACCTGCTGCTCCATGTCGCGCAGGTGGGAGAGGTGCTCGTGCATGGACCATTCGTAGTCGGCGGGCTTGTAGGCCGCCTGTTCGATGGCGGTGCCGCGGATGATCCAGCCGACGTCTTCGGTGACGGCGCGCAAACGGGCAGTCAGCTCCGCCCGGTAGTTCGCTGTAGCGCTCAAGCGAAAGCCTCCGTATGCCACCGAGGGGCACTATAACCTGTATCGATCACCGAAGCTAGCAATTCTTTTTCGGCTTGACCTTGCAGCACCTGTAAGGTGTAGGTTTGCCTGGTGAACGTATCGGAATTGGCCCGCTGCGCCGGCCTCTCGCCCTCCGGCGTGCGCTGGTACGAGCGCGAAGGGATCCTGCCGCGCGCCACGCGTCGCGAGAACGGGTACCGCGAGTACAGCGAGCGCGATGTCTCACTATTGCGGCTGATCACGACGCTCCGGCGGCTAGGGCTTCCCGCGGCTGAGGCGGGCGCGCTGGCGCGCCGCTGCCTTGACGGCGGAGACCCGGACGACATGGCGCAGATGCTTCGGCTGCAGGAAGCATCCGTTGCCGAACGGCGGCGGGAGCTGGCGGGGATCGAAGCGGAACTGCGCGACCTGCGAGCGACACTCGCAAGCACGAGCGTACCCAAGGCCGCGCCGGGCCCGGTACGCGTACTCTTCCTCTGCAACGCGAATTCCGGCCGCAGCCAGATGGGCGAGGCGC
>CAYTBM010000379.1:0-2117 GCA_964436025.1 uncultured Anaerolineaceae bacterium | reverse complement strand
AGGGGTGCGCGGTCCGATGACCGGTTTACCCGCGCCTGCGAATGGCGAACGCGCTAAGCGCGACTGATGCGACCGTGAATCCGCTCATCACCGCCAGGTCCTTGCCCAGGGAAGTCTCGGGAAGGTCCGTCAGGGTCGCCCGCACGCCGTCGGCCGCGTAGGTCGGCGGTGCAAACTTCGAAGTATGGTCGAGCAGCGACGGAAGCTGCGAGGCGGGCAACAGAACCGGCGAGAAGAAGAGCACGTAAAAGATGATGAGCTGGGTGATGGCGTTCACCACCTGCTGGTGGGGGGTGAACATCGCCATCGCCACACCCACTCCCGCCAGGGAAAGCACGCACAATACCATCACCAGGAAGAAGGCCGGCTCCAGGCTGAGCGTTAGCCCGTAATGCCACGCGCCGAATGCCAGTGTGAAGGCGACGCCCGGAAGCGATGTAATCGCTACCACCGTGATCAACGAGAGCAAGTAGGCCTCCCGGCTGATCGGCATCGTCAGGAAGTACTCGATGCGGCCCTCCGCCTTCGACTGCGAAAGCATCTGCGGCAGCATCACCAGCCCCATCGTCACGAACGACTGCGTCGCCGTGCCCGTCACCAAAAACAGCGCCGAGCCTTCGGAAATGTCCGGGATGAGATAGCCCATGCCCAGCACCAGACCGAGCGCGAGTGCGATCTGGATGACCGAGATCATCAGCACGTCGTCGCGCATCGAGCGCAGCTGGATCGAGACAAGGTCGCGGTACTGGCGAATCGCGGTCATGAAACGGCCTCCAGTTCTCGGGCCGGCGTCATCACGGCCGCGTAAATGTCGTCCAGCGTCGGCGGGCCGATGCGGAAGTCGGAAAGGAAGCCGGCTTCCCGCACGGCGCCGAGCCAGCTGCTCACCGCCGGCAAATCACGCTGATCGAAGAGGTAGCGCCCGGGCTCGCCGCGCTCCGGGGTGAGCGCCGGATGCGCCGTCACCGCCCCGGTGAGTACCAGTTCGAGGCGAAGCTTCTCAGTGACCAGCGACCGAAGCGCACCCGGTGTGCCCTCTCTCACGATCCGGCCGCCATCGATGATGGCGAGCCGATCGATGAACCGTTCCGCTTCGGCCAGGTTGTGCGTGACCAGCAGGACAGTCGCGCCCTTTTCCCCGAGCTCGCCAATCGCGTTCCAGAGCAGCTGACGGCGGATCGGGTCGATGTCGTTCGTTGGTTCATCGAGCACCAGCAGGCGGGCCGGGGCCGCGATGGCGGCAGCGAATCCAGCCATTCGGCGCACTCCCCCGGAAGCCGCGTGCATAGACGTGTTCACGAATGGACCGAGGTCCAGCTGGCCGACCAGTTCGTCGCGCCGGATGCGCGACTGCGAAGGGTTCATGCCGCGCAGGCGCGCGGAGTACTCGATTAGCTCGCCCACGTGCAGCGAGAGCAGGTCAAACTGGCCCTGGGGGAGAAACCCAATCGAACGGCGTGCCAGGCCGGGCTTCGCAACGATGTCCTGGCCGTCCAGGCTGAGCGAGCCGGACGTGGGTTTCAGAACGCCGAGCACCTGCCGGACGAGTGTGGTCTTGCCCGCACCATTCGGGCCGAGCAGGCCGTAGATTTCTCCCGGGCGAAGCGCCAGCGAGATCTGATCGTTGGCGAGCGTGCCGTTGCGATATCGCTTCACGAGGTCGCGAATTTCCAGGACGGGGGCTGCGCCGAGGTTGAGCACCATCTCCGGTCACCTCCCGCGCGCCGGCGCCGTCCGCCGGAGCAGGTCTTCGAGCGCAAGCAGCGGCGCGTCGAGCCGGTGAATGCCTGGCTCCATTTCGCCGATTGCCTGGAGGCCTACGACGCAAGCCGCACCGAGCAGCGCGACCGCATGCAGGTCAAGATCGCTCGCGACCTCCCCAAGACCCATGGCCACGAGCAGGCCGGCGGCGATCTGCTCCACCGACTCGGACGGAGTGTCGGCTGCCCGGCGAAGCGCCGGGTCCACGGGGCAGGCGCCGACTGCCTCAAGGCCCGACTGGACGAGCATGGCGAGCGGCGATTCGGTTGCGGTCCTCATAGGTGTCCCTCCTCGATTTGGAGAGAATAACACTGGACTTAAGAAAATCAAGTACAACATTGATTATTTTAAGAACT
>CAYTBM010000378.1:0-2140 GCA_964436025.1 uncultured Anaerolineaceae bacterium | reverse complement strand
CGGCGTCGTCCGCTCAGTCGACGAAGGCTCCGTCGCGGTGGACGTGTCCGCGGCAGTCCTGCACAGCGCCACGCTCGCCGGCCTGTCTCCCGGAATGAGCGTCGATGTCATGGTCCGCGCCGAGCGCGTCAACCTCCGCCGTGACCTCGCCATAGACAACGGCGCACGAAATCAGTTCCTTGCCGGGATCGTCTCGGAATACGCCTACGGCTCCACACACACACTCCACCTCCGACCCGAAGGCCCGGGCCCGGAACTGGAGGTGGAAATCGCCGCAAGGCCATACGAAGTCCTCGGTATCGCCACACGCAAGCGGTTCGCCGTCGAGATCGAGCCCACCGACATCCATGTCGTCCCGGCAGACAGCTAAACCCGCTCCTCCACCCAGAACACAGGATAATCCGCCGCCACCTGCGCCCACTCCTCCAGCGGCGCGTCCAATGCCACCGGGATGTGTCGTCGGCCACCGGGCGCCAGGATCGCGTAGCGCTTCAGGAGCGGCGCGCGTTCGTCCACCGGCACATCCGTCAGGTGCACCTGCCGGCGCTTCCCGTGCCGCAGCACAGCATCGAAACCCGCTGCCCGGACGTTCTTCACCCAGTCCACGTTGTGTCCAAGCATCGAGACCAGGAACTCCCGGCCGTCCTCCTTCGCCAGCACGAGGACGGTCGATGTCGGCCTCCCCGACTTCCGGCCGGGCACCTCGAGGGTGACCATGCCGTACGCCGGCACTCCCAGTGCCGCGAACTTGCCCATCGCCCGGTTCGTCGCCTTGCCGAAGCGCGTCGGCCGCTTGTCCCGGTACCACACCGTGAGCGGCAGCTTCGCCCAGACAAGGATCAGCACCCCCAGCACACCAGCAACGAGTGCCATCAGTTTCAAGGCAGGCTTCATCGTCCTCTCCTTCCCCGCCAGACTCTGCTCGGTTTACCACTCCGGCGATGACGGCCTCAAGTGCCGCACGCCACGGCCGAACCGGCCGCTGCCCCGTTTGCTAGACTCACGTCCATGGTCGACGAACCCGGCTCGGCTTTTGCCGACCTCGAAGCCATGCGCGAACAATTGCGCACGCTCATCGCCGGTCGCGACATGGCGACCCTCTCGGACCCGCCGGCGAACGGCGCATGGTCCATTGTCGAGAACCTCCGCCACCTCCTCTTCGCGGAACAGGCGCACCTCGGGCGCTTCGCGACGCCCGTGCCCCGCTTCAGCGCGCTCGGCCTGCCGCCACCCGGGATGATGGGAAACAAACGCGTCGGGCTGGCCGGCACGCAACCGGCTACGGACGCGTTCGAGGTCTTCGCCGCGTGGGATGCCTGCCATGCCGAACTCCGCCAATCGCTGCCGTTCGACGACCACCCGTTCCAGGCCGCCCTCGAAAAGCACCTGAAGCACCTGCGCCTGCACGTCGGCATCATCCAGCGGCTGCTCCGCCGCGCCGACAAAGCCTGAGCGCATCATTTTGGAAGGACCAGCCAGGCGGTCTGGGTCCGGCCCGTGCCCCGGCTCCGCAGCACGCCTCAAGCCTCGGCCGTCGGTAGCCGGAACGCGAACCACGCCACCGCCGCCATGCTGACTACGGCCGCCGCCATCGTCCGGTTGTAAGGCCCTTCGAAGTGGACGCTCAATCCGTCGATCAACACGATCGAGAGGAGCACGGTGAAAATCAGCGATGCGACGATGTTGGTGAGCCGGTTCAATCGGGCCGGCAGGAACGTCGCGAGAAACGCGAAGAGCATCATGATCAACACCGTGTTCGCAAGGTCCTCGTCATTGACCAGCGAAAGATTCGCTACGTCTTCCGCGGCCTCGTTCGCCGCCAGGTTGGCGTAAGCAACGACCGCGACAATGCCAAGGATCCAGAGAGCAGAAATCCGCACGTGATACGCGAGCAATCGGTCCATGTTCCGGCTCCAGTTCAGCCGAGCACGCCAGGCGATGGCTCCGTGCGCGCTGGTTCTCCGCGAATCAGCCACCGTTGGGCGCCAGACTAGGACCGTGGGACACATGCGTATTGGGCATAACGGCCCACAGTTTCAGGCCCTTGGGGCCAGGACCGTTCAACGTTCGCGAGCACAGAGACAAGTGGTAGCGCGTAGGGGATTCGAACCCCTGATCTCCGCCTTGAAAGGGCGGCGTC
>CAYTBM010000377.1:0-2178 GCA_964436025.1 uncultured Anaerolineaceae bacterium | reverse complement strand
TCGCACGGGTGCGCCAGCACCGAGTTCATCAGCATGTGCGGCAGCTCTGCCAGGATGTAGTCCGTTTTCAACGGCCCGTCCGGCCGGCGCCAGATGAAATTGCCGTTCACCGCGAACATCAACGTGTAACGCAGGAACCGCGGGTCCCGGTCAGTGAACACGCCTGACTCGATCCCGGCGCGGATGATCTCCGTGAGCAGCCGCTCATACTGCCGGTCCACCTGCTTGATCCGCGCACGAGCGTCGGGCGCGAGGCTGCGCGGGCGACCCGTCATCAGCGTGCTGCGGTTCAGCGGCTCCATGCCCACGCTGATCAGGTCTCTCAGGGCCGCGAAGAGCGTCCGCTCAGGCGGCTCCTCCCGCGCCATGATGGCTTCGAGCCGCTCCGCGGCCCGGGCCACCGCCTCCACCACGATCTCCGCGTAGAGGTCTTCCTTGCTCCGGAACTGGTAGTAGATAACCGCCCGGCTTGTGCCCATCCGCGCCGCCACGTCTTCAAGCGTTGCCGATGCATAGCCCTTCTCGATGATGACCTCAGCCATCGCGAGCATGATCTCCCGCCGGCGGGCGAGCGTCCGCGCGGGGTCCTGGACGCGGTAACCGCGCAGGCCGACTTCGTCCGGCATGACAGCGAATGCGCCTCCTCGAGAATCTTGACAAGCGTAGCATGGCGCAGCTAGATTCAGCGCCGCCGACTAAACACGCTTGTATAAGCAAGCGTGGCGGGTCGCCTCAACCAGTCGTCGATCCATGTTCGCGGCTCTCCCAGGGCAAAGCGGCGTGGAATGCGAACCTGGGCGATGGGGCAAAGCGCCCGGCCGTGGTGTGGCTCCACGCGCCGGGGCTTCGCCCAGGGCGTTTCCCTAACAAATTTCAGGAAATCATGAACCCGTGAAGCCTTCTGCATACGTACTGAATCTTGAACACATTGATCAGGTCGATACGTGCTATTGACCAGACGAGACCGTCAAGCGTAAAACCCGGCACCATCGGTGCCGGAGCAGGCAACGGAGGGGTAAACGAGTCATGGAACGAGACAACTACTGGAACCGGCGCATGCGCCGCCGCCGTCTGCTTGGGGGAGCCGGCACGGTAGCGCTTGGAGCCACAACGCTCGCGTTGGCTGGCTGTGGCGACGACGACGATGACTCCGGCGGCGGCAAGCCCACGCCTACCCAGGCAGGCGTCCTCCCCGGCACCGCCACCGCGCCGACGCCGACCACCGCCGGCGAAGTCGTCAAGAAGGACGGCACGCTCAAGTCCCGTCAGGGCGCCATCTTCGCCTCGATTAACCCCTACTCCGGCCTCGATAGCGGCCTTACCTGGGGATTCACCATCTTTGACCACCTCTGGTACACACCGCTCGATACCGGCATCCGCGAAAACTTCCTCGCTGCCAGCATCGAGCAGCAGGACGCACAACACTTCACGGTGAAGCTGCAGAATTCCGTCTTCCATGACAAGGCCCCGGCCAACGGCCGCGCCGTCAAGGCTTCGGACGTCAAGGCGAGCCTCGAAAGCGCCGCGAAACAGACGAAAATCTCCAACAGCTCGTGGTGGACCCAGGTCTTCGACCACATCGAGACGCCCGACGACAAGACGGTCAACTTCGTCCTCAAAGCCGTCGATGCCTGGTCCTTCAGCTCCACCAACGGCGGCAGCCCGATCGCCAGCTCGATCCTCCCGGAAGAAATCGCGAAAGACCCGTCGTTCATGGACAAAGAGCTCGTAGGCAGCGGCCGCTACCAGTTCGTGAGCCATGAGAACGGCGCCAACTTCAAACTGAAGCGTTTCGACAAGTGGCGCATTAGCGGCGAGCCCTACCTCGCCGGCATCGACTACAGGCTGATCCAGGAGCAGGCCGCGGCGCTCGCTGCCTTCAGCGCTCAGGAGATCGACGGCGTCGCGCTCAACAATAAGCTCGAACGCGAAGACCTCTCGAAGAAACACGGCGACAAGATCGTCATCGACACCGTCGACTCCCGTGCCGTCTGGCTGGTTCAGACCCGCGCCGACGGGCCGTTCGCCGACCTGCGCGTCCGCCAGGCCATCTATATGGCGCTGGACCGCAAGGAAATGATCAACCTGATGAACTTCGGCGAGGGCAAGGTGAGCGGTCCCGTGCCCCCGGCCTTCGGTGAAGCCATCACCTCAGCCGAAGTCGACAGCACCTTCGCC
>CAYTBM010000376.1:0-2200 GCA_964436025.1 uncultured Anaerolineaceae bacterium | reverse complement strand
AATCGTGAATCGTGAATCCGAATAACGCTCCTCAACCCCTTCTCCCCGGCTCTATCCTGGTCTGGGACCGGGTGGCTTCGAATAAGCGGATGACGTGGGTGTTGATGGCGGCGTTTGTCGTCGTGTTGACGGCGCTTGTGGGGCTGATTGCTGTTGCGCTGGGGTTGCCGATTGGGGTCCTGGGTGTGGTAGGGATCGGGCTGATCATTTACGCGGTGGTGAGCTATTACGTTTCGACGAGCGTGGTTCTGTCGATTTCCGGGGCGCATGAGGTGACGAAGGAGGAGGAGTGGGAGTTCGTGCGGCGGGTGGAGAACCTGGCGATTGGGTCCGGGCTGCCGATGCCGAAGACGTGGGTGCTGGAGGATTCGGCACCGAACGCGTTCGCCACGGGACGAGACCCACAGCACGCGCACGTGGTGGTGACTCGCGGGCTCCTGGACAAGCTTGAGCCGATCGAACTGGAAGCGGTGATAGCGCATGAGATGTCGCACATTGGGAATTACGACATCCGGATCATGACGCTGGCGACGGTACTGGTGGGGCTGGTGGCACTGATCAGCGACTTTTTCCTGCGGTGGAGCTTCATTGGCGCAGGCGGGCGGCGAAACAGCAAAGACAAGGGCGGCGGAGGCGTTGCGCTGGTAATCATTGCGCTGGCGATCGTGGCAGCGATCCTGGCGCCGATCATCGCGCAGGCGCTGAAGTTCGGGATCAGCCGGCAGCGGGAGTACCTGGCTGACGCGAGCGGGGCCTTGCTCTGCCGGCATCCTGAGGCATTGGCGCGGGCGCTAGAGAAGATCTCGGCGGACCCGGAGCCGCTGGAGGCTGCGAACAAGGCAACGGCGCACCTCTACATTTCGAACCCGCTGAAGGAGCATGCGAGCTTCCTCAACAACCTGTTCGATACCCATCCGCCGATTGAGGAACGGATCCGGCTGTTGCGGAGCATGTGAGGGCGGGCCGAGGTCCGAGTTCGGGGTTCCGAGTGCGGTCAGTTCGCGGAGCCGATGGCGTTGAACTTGTTGCGGCGGTGCTCGTCTACCTGTTCGCGGGTGCGCATGAGGAGGTCATCGAGGATCTCCGCGAGGTGGGCGACGCGTTCCTGTGCCGTTTCGAACTCGAGCAGGCGTTGCTTCGTTTCTTCGTCAATCTGGAGCCAGGGGCCGAGGAAATTGACGAGTGCGTGCGGTTTATCGGGCAGTTTCAGGCCCTGAGCCCACTGGTCCGTGAGTGAAAGGGCGAGGCGGAAGTAGAGTGGGAACGTGGTGCGGACCGTTTCCAGCGCGTGACGGAGGGGGATGGTGACGGGCTGCTCTGCGTCGTCGATGAGTTCGATTTCCCCGTAGGGGTACGGACGCGGTGAGAGCATGCGGCGCAGGCGGAAGCGTCGCGTTCCGCGCGCTTCTAGAACATAACGGCCGCCTTCAGTTTCGGCCGATTCTTCGATGCGGGCGAGGGTGCCGACGTTGTAGGGACGGGCGGAGCCGCCAACTTCGTTGCCTTCACGAATGAGGAGCACGCCGAACTCGCCGCCGCTCTCGAGGAGTTCGCGGATCATGACTTTGTAGCGTTCTTCGAAGATGCGAAGGGGCAGGGGCATGCCCGGGAAGAGGACTGTCCGCAAGGGAAACAGCGGCATCTCCACGGGATGACCTTCCTCAGTCGTCCTTCGTCTTGAGCCACGCGTCGAGCTGGCCCTGGTGCTCCTCGAAGTGGCCGATGCCCGAAGCCTGTAGGAGGCGGTTGCCGATTCTTGGACGGCCCTTTTCGGGGTCCGTGCCATAGAACTCTTCGGGCAGGCTTTTCGCGGCGGCGAGGTAGGCCTGGTAAGCGTCGTCGAAGTCCTTGAGCGCGGACTTGCCAGACCTGGCGAGTTTTTCGAATTTGGCGTTCCAAGCGTCGGCGTCGCTGTAGTCGACGCCTGGCGGCGTGGGGCGATCGCCTGCTGCGACTCGGGCGAAGGCAGGCGTCATCTCGCGGTACCAGCCGGCCATGTGAGCCAGGAGTTGGGAGAGATTCCAGGAACCGAGCCAGACTTCGGCGAAGTCGCCGTCCTCGAGGCGGTCGAGTGGGGTGCGGAACTCCTGGTAACCCAGTTCGAGGTCATGAATGGCGGTCTTCTTGTCGGGCATGAGGCCTCCTAGATACCGGCGAGTTGTTTGGCGAAGGCGAGAGTGCGGCGGGAGTCGTAGGCGCG
>CAYTBM010000375.1:0-2200 GCA_964436025.1 uncultured Anaerolineaceae bacterium | reverse complement strand
CAGGGCAAGTGGCCGCCGGAGGCGAATCGCCATCGCTGTGTCCGCGCATCTCCTGGCAATAGGAACGTGCTAGACGCCGGAAAGGTTCCCGTCTGCCTAACAATTCCGCTGAGAGTTTACAAACGCAATGACGAACTTCGAATTGCGCCGCGCCGGCTGCGAACACAGGGCCTGCGTTCGGCCGGCCCACGACGTCCGAGATTCCCGACTCGAACTTACCCGAGCACCTCGAACAGCTTGTGGCTCTTCAGAAACGGGTTGTCCTTGTAGCTCGCGTAGCTCTCGCCGCGGTGCCCGGCGGTGAAGTTGTCCGACGTGATCCAGGCTTCAAACGACTTCTCGTCGGTGAATCGGGTCAGCACCACATACTCACCGCGGTCCGGCAGGGCCAGCAGTTCGGTGGAGATGAAGCCAGGGAACGTGTCGACCGCGCCGACGCGGCTCTTCCAGGACTTTTCGAAGCCCTCGCGCGCTTCCGGCGGGAGGGAGATTGGAAAATACGAAATGACGGCCATGGGCCAGCCCCCGATGTGTTGAAGTGGTCAGATCAGGATAGCGAACCTGACGTAACGCTCACTCCCAGCGGAAGAACCGCAACGAAAGGACCGAAGCCGCGCCTGCGAACGCAAGCGTCAACAACGCATGCCCGGCGGCGAAGCCATGGCCGAGCCACGCGTCCTGCAATACCCAGTTGAGGTGCGTCAGGGGCATTGCGTTGCTCAACACGTTCATCGTTCCCGTGAGCACTTCGCGCGGGGGTCCTGAACCGGAAATCAGCATCATCACGAAGAAGAGCGCGATGCCGACGCCCTGCACCGCCCGGGCCGACGGCAACACCGCCCCGAGGAACACGCCGACCGCCGAGAACGTGAGCAGTCCGAGCACGGCGGCCACGCCAACCAGCCACCAGTTCTCGGGAAGAACCGTGCCGTATGCCAGTGTGGAAACGATGACGATGCCGACCCCGGCAATAATGGACATCGCCGCCGAAACTATCACCTGCGAACCGAGCACCACCGTGACCGGCATTCCCGCGGCCCGGTACCGCCGCAGCACGCCCTGTTCGCGGTACCCGGCCAGCCGGAGCGGAAGCGTGACAAGCCCCACCGACGCCATAACCAGCCCAACGTAGGTCGAGACGTAGTAATCCGAAGGCCCGACGCCTCGCCAGACTTTCGCCTCCTCGGGATCGAGCTCAACGTCGTTACCGAAGACGCCGGTCAGGATGAAGAGCATGAAGAACGGGAAGGCGAAGGCGACGAGCAGCGCCAGCGGTTCCCGGAGGAACAGCTTCGCTTCAACCCAGGCCAGCTTCCGCATCGCTTTCATGCCACCGCACCCCCGTGGTCCTGGCCAACGAGGCGAAGAAACACGTCTTCGAGTGTTGCCCGCTCGACGGACAGGTCAGCCGGCGCCTGTCCATGCGACACAAGCGCGGCAGCCACGTGCGCGAGCAAGGGACCTCGGCCTCGCACGTGATAGCGCGATCCCTCCCGCTTCACCTCTTCCACGCCGGGGCACTCACCCAGCCAGGGAAGCGCCTCATTCACCGAGAAGGTGACGGTACTGTGGTCCGCGTAGCGCTCGACCAACTGACTCGGCGAGCCCGTGTCGAGCACCTTCCCCGCTTTGAAGACGGCGATGCGGTCGCACAACGCCTCCGCTTCGTCCATGAAGTGCGTTACGAGGAGCACCGTCGTGCCGCGCTCGCGCACCTGCCGCACCAGTTCCCAGGCTGCGTGCCGCGCGGCCGGGTCGAGGCCAGTCGTCATCTCGTCGAGAAACACGATTTCCGGCTCGTTCACCAGCGCGAGCGCGACAAACAATCGTTGCCGCTGGCCGCCGGAGAGGTTCGCGAACGCCGCACGCTCCTTCTCGGCGAGGCCCCACTCCTGACACAATTGCTTCCATGGGCGGGATCGCGGCGACATCGCTGCAAACAAGTCCAGCGCTTCCCAGACGCGCATGCGCTCCGGCAGCGCCGACTCCTGGAGCTGGCTGCCGATGCGGTGGCGCAGTTCGTCGCGCTGACGAAGCGGGTCAAGGCCGAGAACCTGCACGCCCCCGCCGTCCCGCTTCCTCAGCCCCTGCAGGCACTCGACCGTAGTGGTCTTGCCCGAGCCGTTCGAACCGATGATGCCGAAAATCTCGCCGCGGTCGACCTCGAATGTGGCGCCATCGACGGCGCGAAGGTTGCCGT
>CAYTBM010000374.1:0-2238 GCA_964436025.1 uncultured Anaerolineaceae bacterium | reverse complement strand
CCGCCGCCGATGGCGGCTGATCGAACCTCGCCCCCGAGGGCAGAGGAGGGGAAGTCCGCGGCAGGCTCCCCTCCTCTGCGACAACCACGAGCTGTGCAAAACGCCCCGCGTGCGCGGGGCGTTTCTTCGTCTCTCCGTGGACTCGGCGCAGGCTAGTCCTGCGGGTGTGTCGCCGCCCTGCGGATCGCGAACGCTGCCGCCTCCACCCGCCGGGTAAGCCCAAGCTTGCCCAGGATGTCGCTCACGTGGTGCTTCACGGTGCGCTCGCTGAGGTAGAGCTGGTCGCCGATCTCCCGGTTGGTGAACCCGTCCGCGATCAGGTCCAGGATCTTCTGCTCGCGCTCGCTCAGGGCCTGCGCGAGGCGGTCTTCTTCGCTGACCACGTTTCCGCGCCGGATCTGTTCGATCACGGCCGCCGATGACGCCGCATCGAGCATCTTCCCGCCCGCCGCCACCGTCCGCATCGCCGAAATCAGGTCCGCGGTGTTCACTTCCTTGAGGATGAACCCGCTCGCACCGGCGATGATCGCCGCCATCACGGCCCGTTCGTCGCCATAGGACGTAAGGATGAGGACGTGCGACTCGGGGACCGATGAACGGATCTCGCGGCAGGCTTCGATGCCCGTGAGCTTCGGCATCCGGACGTCCATCACTACCAGGTCCGGCTTCGCCTTCTTCGCTTCGCGCACCGCTTCTTCGCCGTCGCGCGCTTCTGCCACCACATTGAATTCCGGGTGCGCTCGCAAGGCCGTCTTCAGCCCCTGGCGGACAAGGTCGTGGTCGTCGGCCAGCAGGACGCGGATGGTTTGCTCAGTCATAGTCCTCTTCCTCTCCCCCGAGAATCTTGGGAATGGAGACCCGCACCGTGGTGCCCATCCCGGGGATGCCGATGACCGTCAGCTCCGCTCCCAGCCGGTCAGCGCGCGTCCTCATGGTAACGCTCCCGAGGCCCTTGCGGACGGTGGCCTGGTCGAACCCAACGCCGTTGTCCTGGATCGTCAGTACCGTCGCGTCCGTCGATTGGCGCAGGTCCACCGCGATCTTCGATGGCGCGCCGTGGCGCATAGCGTTGCTCAGCGCCTCGCGGGCGATATAGAGCAGGTCTTCCGTCTCGCGCAGCGTGAACATCTGAAGCGCCGCCGCGGAGATGTTCACCACCGTGGCGATGGACGGCGGCACGATCTGGCGGATGATGAACGCAAGGTCCCGCGTCAGCTCCGGCTCGGCCGAGGTCGTCGCCGCCTCGAGCATCGTGATGTACCCCCGGATGTCGCCAATGAGCTCGTTGAGCCGGGTCACCACGCTCGCCAGCGCCGCGCGGGCTTCATCCGGGAAGTCTTCGCGGTTCGACAGAGCGTGGCACTCCAGGCCGAGCGCGTACAGCGTCTGGATCGTGCCGTCGTGAAGGTCATGGGCGATGCGAGCGCGCTCCTCCAGCAGGAAGAGCCGGCTGCTCCGCTCCCGTGCCAGCGCGGAAGCGAGGCTGACGGCGGCCTGCAGCGACAGTACCGCTGCCCGGGCTTCGTCGGCTGCGGTGAACGGCGCCTCCCCGCGCGTGCGGGTCATGTACAGCGAACCGATCGTCCGTCCGCCCGCACGGATTGGCACGCCGAGGAAAGCGTCCATGTCCGGGTGGCCTGCCGGCCATCCCGCGGACGCGGCGTGTTCCTGGAGGTGCGCAAGGCGCAGCGGGCGCTCCTGGTTCGCCAGCGCGCCCAGCAGCCCGCGGCCTTTCGGCGGGTCGCCAAGGCGGCGGGCTGCCTCATCGTCGATGCCCGTGTAGATGAAACGCGTGAGGATGCCTTCGTCGTCGAATGTGGAGATCGCTGCGTAGTCCGCGGAGGTCACTTCCTTCGCCCGTTGGGCCAGCCGCTGGAGGATTTCATTCAAGTCCGCGCTTCCGGCGAGGATCTCACTGGTGACCGCCATCTCACTCAGGCTGGAAAGCACCTCGACCGGTTGCGTTATCGCTCCACGTTCATCCATGTGTGATCCATGCTATCGCGAAACCCGAATTGGCAACACTTCATGGACGCTTGGGCGGCAACTTCTGGCCGCCCGGCCCTCCACTCGCCACGCCCCAAAATCCGACACTCAGAACGTGGAAACAGACACCGTCATCGTGGCAATGCCGAACCCGCGCCTCGGGAAAGCGCTCGGGGCTGCACTGATGGAACTCCTGCCTGGAATTGTGATTGAAAGCGGCGCGGTTGAACGCGGCGTCGGCGGCGTTGTCGT
>CAYTBM010000373.1:0-2243 GCA_964436025.1 uncultured Anaerolineaceae bacterium | reverse complement strand
GGAGTCTCCATGCCTCGGAAGAAGGTCACGATCGTCGGCGCGGGTATGACCGGCGGCGCAATGGCTCAGCGCCTCATCGAACGCGATATCTGCGATGTCGTCCTCCAGGACGACCCCCAGTTCGCCGGCACCATGCACTTCGGCAAAGCCCTCGACGAATCGCAGGCCTCCTCCTGGGAGGGCTACTCCATGCGCATCTCAGCCACCGACGGCTGGGAGGAGACGGCGAACTCCGACGTCGTCATCGTCACCGCCGGCGCGCCGCGCAAGCCGGGCATGACCCGCGAAGAGCTGCTCAACGGCAACGCCGACATCGTCGCCGCCAAGGTTTCGGCCGCGGCGAAGGCGTCGCCCAACGCCGTACTCATCATCTTCTCGAACCCCATGGACGCGATGTGCCAGGTGGCCATGAAGGCGAGCGGCTTTCCGCGCGAACGGGTCATCGGCCAGGGCGGCGCCCTCGACAGCGCCCGCTACCGCTACTTCGTCGCTGACGCCCTCGGGGTCTCGGTGCGCGATGTCCACGGCTACGTCATCGGCGGCCACACGGACACGACGATGGTCCCGGTCGTCTCGCAGACGCGCATCGGCGGCGTGCCACTCACTGACCTGCTCCCGGCCGACCAGGTCCAGGCGCTGGTCGCCCGCGCCATGCGCGGCGGCGCCGAAATCGGCGAGCTATACAAGACCGGTTCGGCCTACTTCGCGCCGTCCGCGGCGACGATCGCCATGACCGAAGCGGTGATCCTGGACCAGAAGCGCCTCATCCCCTGCTCCGTCTTCCACCAGGGCGAATACGGCATCCGCGACGTGTTCAGCGGCACCGTCTGCCAGCTCGGCGAAGGCGGCATCCAGCGCACCTTCGAACTGCCCCTGACCGACGACGAGCGCTCCCGCGTCGTGGCCGCCGCCGATGCGACGAAGGAACTGCTCAAACTGCTCAATTAGGCCGCGAATGGCGGCCGGGAGTCACGCACATGCCCGCCCGCCGCTACTCCGAGCGCCTCGGTGAAATCACCGACGAACAGTTTCAAGCCGCTCTCGACCGCTTCGGACTCGGGCGGCTTCTTCGTGCTGAGCCCATCGAAAACGGCCTGTTCGGGCAGAACGTGATGCTCTCGGCGACGAGCGGAGACTACGTGTTCCGCGGCGCACCGCACTGGAACCCGGCCGGCGAGGACGACTGGCAGTTCCAGAAGGAGCGGTTCTTCTCGCGCCTCGCGCACGAAAGCCCGGTTGGCCCGCCGGTAGCATGGCCGTACCTGCTGGAAGAGTCGCGAGACATTTTCGGCTGGGGCTTCGCATTACAGCCGAGGCTGCCCGGTGAGGCGGTCCGCCAACCGCCGCCTGAGCATTACAACGACGATGAGCAGCGGGAGATGGCGCGGGAACTCGGCACGGCGCTGGGCCAGTTGCACACGGTGAAGGCTGCTTCCGCTGGGACTTACGTTCCCCGCGGAGACCGGCTAGCGCCGTTGGCGGGGAGTTACGCCGATTACGTCGAATCGACCATCGAAGCGCTGCTGGCGTACGCACGGGAGGCGTCGAGCGCCACTTCGGAGGCTGACGTGGCCTGGGCGCGGTCGGTGATGGCCGGGGCGCGACCAGCAATGGAGCTGGATTTCGAACCGTGCGTGGTGCACCTGGACTACGGGTTGCACAACGTGCTCTTCCAGCATCGCGACGGCGAGTGGCGGCTGACCGGCATCATCGACTGGATGACTGCCGAGGCTGGGCACCCGGAGTGCGACCTCGCGCGGCCGCTCGCGACCTTCCGGCAATTCAAGATCGCCGGCGTCGAGAACTTCATGGCCGCGTACCGGGAGCGACAGCCCCAACTGCCCGGCTTTCGGGATCGCCTGCCGGTCTTCATGCTCTGGGAGCGCCTCCTCATCTGGGGCTACTGGCAGCACCACAAGGGCTTCCGTGAGGGACTGGGCATGCGGGCGTGGATGGAGCCGTACGTGAGAGTGGAGGTTTAGTTGCTTTCGGTAGAGATGTTTTGTCGGCCGTGCAGGATGGAAAACACTTCGATCCTGTCTGGAAAGACCTCGTAGAACACCCGGTATCCCCGATGAATCAGTTCGCGCAACAGCCCGCTGTCGAACTCCGGCACCTGCCTCCCCAGATATGGCCTTGACTCCAACGCCTTCACCCGTTGGCGAAGGCGTTCGGCAACGGCGTCGCCGGATCCTGCGGAGAACGCGTTCAAACGCGCGATGATGGCGAGAAGTCGATCCTCA
>CAYTBM010000372.1:0-2297 GCA_964436025.1 uncultured Anaerolineaceae bacterium | reverse complement strand
TGGACTTCAGGCGGCGGAAGTATTCGGCGTCCTTGGGGTTCGAACCGGGGAAGCCACCTTCGACCCATTCGATGCCCAGTTCGTCGAGCTTCTTCGTAATCCGGATCTTGTCTTCGACGGAGAGGGAGATGCCTTCCATCTGGGAGCCATCGCGGAGGGTGGTGTCGTAGAGCTGGACGCGGTCAGTGGGCATGGCGCGGGAACCTTTCCTGTGGGAACAAGGGTATCGAGGGTGCGAGAACGGGGAAGGGGAAGGTCCGCGCTTAAATGGCAGCCCCGCGTGATTGACGCGGGGAGTGTTTCACCGGGGGCACAGGCGGCGTGCGCATTTGGGGAAGTGTAACAGACAGGTTCACCACGGAGGCACGGAGAGCATGCAGGTTTCTTTGGGGTCGCGGAGAACCGTCAGGAACGACGGACGACGAGCTTCGAAGGACGCCGAGAGGGACGTCCGGGGGTTTCGCGTGGCGACGTTCGGTGTTGGTCGTTCGTCGTTTAGCGGTCGGGGGTTGCGGCCTGGCTCCAGAAGTCCCGGCGGAGGAGTTCCAGCGAGAGGCTGAGCGGGTTCTTGGGATGGAGCCACGCCATGTCGTCGGCGGGGCCGCCCTGGCTGCCGATCATGCGGGCGCCGGCGCTGTCCAGCGCGTCCGAGGCTTCGTGGACGTTGGGGACGGTGAAGCCGATGGAATCGACGCCTTCGCCGCGGGATTCGATGAGGCGTGCAAGCGGGCTATCGGGGCTGGCCGGAGCGATGATCTCCATGACGAGGCCGCCGAGCTGGACCATCGCCATTTCGCCGAACGAGATCGGCCGGCGGGTGTGGATCACTGTGGCGCCGAGGACGTTCGTGGCGTAGTCCACGGCAGCGTCCAGGTCACGGACGCGGAAGTTGATCTTGGCGAAGGCGATGTCCATTCCGGGCTCCAGGAGGGGGTGCGTTGATTCTACTGCGATGTTTGAGGGCGCTTCTGAAAGCAAACTCTCGGGAAAACGTTCGCGCGCAATAGATACGCAACGTGCGCGGGCGATCATTTGGTGCCCCTGTGTAGGAGTTCGTGCGGTACTGGATGCAGGAGGGATAGCGAGGGTGGTACGTAACGCAGGCCTTGTGCCCGGGGCAATCGTCGAATCGCTGGACCACCGGCGAATCGGGAGCCTGGCCGGCGTTGACGAGGACCGCATCCTGGTCCAGCCCCGTTTCGATGACCCGTACTGGCTGCCGGACATCCTGGTGCGGGACGCGGACGATTGCGCTTTGACGCTGCACCTGGACCGCCGCGGCATCAAGCGGTACCGCCAGCCCGCCTCAGCGGGGCGCCGCGTTACCGGCAGCCGGCTCTACGCCCTTCGGATCTCGGCTGTGGCTGTGATGACCGCGGTTGCCTGGTTGACCGCCTTTGCCGGCTGAGCGTTTGCGGTCTCGGCATCTCATCCGACAGACTCGATCGGCATGCCTGAGACCGCCCTCGTTATCGCAGCTCACCCGGACGACGGGGACTTTGGCTGCGCGGGCTACACGGCTCAACTGGCGGCGAAGGGCTGGGCCGTGGACTTCCTGGTCTGCACAAATGGGGCGAAGGGCACCGAAGACCGGGCGATGACGCGTGAGCGGCTGGTCTCGCTGCGGCGCGAAGAACAGCGGGAGGCGTGCCGGCGGATGGGCGCCCGCGATGTGTATTTCCTGGACCACGAAGACGGCGAGTTGGTGTACGACCGGGTCCTGCTCGAACAAGTGGTGCGCCACATCCGGCGCATCCAGCCCCACACCGTGCTCACGCACGACCCCACGGACATCATCATCCGGGACAGTTTCATCAATCACCCGGACCACCGCGCCGTCGGGACGGCGGCGCTGGACGCGGTGTACCCGACCGCGCGCGACCACCTCAACTTCCCCGAACACCTGGCAGAGGGACTGGAGCCGCACAAGGTGCGTGAGGTGTTGCTCTGGAGCACCAACCACCCGAACTTCGATGTCGACATCACGGAACAGGTCGATGCGAAGATCTTCGCGCTCTCGGCACACGTCACGCAGTTCGGGAAGCAGGAGGATTTCGCCGCGTTTTCGCGTGAGCGGTGGCAATCGGAGGATGGGCGGTATCTGGAGCGCTTCCGGCGGATCGAGCTGGCGTTCTAGGGGACGGTGGCGGAGGGCGGGACGAATGGAAAGCCAGAAGGCGAAAGTGGAAAGCGGGCGACGGGAGGCAGACGGCGTGCGCCGCTCATGGCCGGGCGAGGTCTTCCGCCCTCACCTCTGA
This sequence comes from uncultured Anaerolineaceae bacterium, assembly GCA_964436025.1. Taxonomy (GTDB): domain Bacteria; phylum Chloroflexota; class Dehalococcoidia; order Tepidiformales; family Tepidiformaceae; genus Amarobacter. The sequence continues at coordinate 39 of CAYTBM010000372.1, read as the reverse complement.
TGCGTTCTTCCGATAAGCATGGCGTGGGACCACGCGCGG
>CAYTBM010000371.1:0-2305 GCA_964436025.1 uncultured Anaerolineaceae bacterium | reverse complement strand
GGGACGCACCGGAAGGGATGCCCCAGCAGACGCGGTATGCCTACCTCGAGCTCGGCCCATCGCTGCCGGCAGACAGAATCACGATCATCGCGGTCGACAAGGACGGCAAAGAGCTGGGTCGACGTACCGGCCCGGGGCTCGGGCAACCCTGAACTCCGCACCCGCGCCCGGACCCTCAGGGCTGAGCGATACGCCGGCGGCCCCCGGACCACTTCCGGGGCCGTTTTCGCTTGACGGCCGGTGTAACGTCGTGAGGCGCGCGAAGACGGAGTGGCATGCGCGCGATATGCCGCCAGGAGACCCAACGTGATTACCGAACGACTGACCTTCCGGGCCAAGTACGGCCAGGGCGACGCCCTCTACTCGCTGATGAAGCAGAACATGGAAGAAATGCCGCCTCCCGCAAGCGTTGTCAGCGCCCGGCTCTACACCGACTTCACGGGCGAGATGTTCACCGTCGCCCTCGAAATCGACCACGAGGACCTGAATGCGTTCGCCGCGAACACCCACGGACAATCCAGGGACTATGGCTCGAAGGAGTTCCAGGACTGGTTCGGCAAGATGGTGGCCTGCACGGAGGTCGGCGGGCGCCAGTTGTTCAACTCGGAGAAGTTGCGGTAAGCCCAATCACACTTATGTCGCTGGGCGGCTAGGGACAAACCGGCAAAGGCGATCGAAGATGCCGCCATGGGACGCGAACGGCAGGTGACGGCTGAACTGACGCGGCGGCAACGCGAGGTCCTTCGGCTCGTCGCGCGCGGTCACACGAACGGCGAAATCGGCGAGATCCTCGGCATCAGCCTCGCCGGCGCGAAGTGGCACGTCGCCGAACTGATGGGCAAGCTGAACGCGAGCTCCCGCGAGGAACTTGCGGAGCGGTACCTCGATGACCGCCAGTTGACCGCCCGCCTCGGCCGCTGGTGGGGCGCCGCGCTGGGCGCGTTTCACCTCAAGTTCTCGGTAGCGGCGGCGGCCGCTGGATTTGCCGTGGTGGCGGCGGCGGTGGGTACCACCCTCGGGCTCGCACTGATGAACACCGGCGGATCAGCCGAGCCAGTGCAGGTCGGAAGGGCGGATCTGGCGGCGACCCCTTCCCCGACTCCCACGGCTGTGCAGCTTCCCTCAGCGCCCGGCGCTATCTGGACTGCCGACGAGGCGCTCCAGCGGGCCTCCGCCGTGGGGACGGAGGTGTCAGCGAATTGGAGCAAGTTCCTGGGCTACACGCCGGACATCGCCTCGATGCGCCTCGCTTCGGCGACATGGAACCCCGGAATCAGCCATTACGACTCGCCGGACGGGGATCACTTCTGGGAGCGGACGGACGGCGCCCGCAACGCGTGGGGTTTCATGTGGACTGACACGAGACTTGCGGCCCCAGGTGGTGGAGCGCAGCGGCAGGTTGCTGTGACGGTGGAAGTCGTGATCGAGGACGGCAAAGAGGTGCTGGCCTCCCGGCTGAACACGGTCGATTTGGCGACCGGCTACTCTCCGCGTATGGGCGGCAACGGCTTTTTCTCGCGAGCTGAGCTGGCCGAGCTAAGCGCGCGTTTGCCGGCCGGGCCCGCCGTGAAATTTGGCTGGTACAACGACGTGGTCGACGGAGGCGCGTGGCTCGAAGCCTTTCCCGCCGGCGGCGGTTACTGGTGCGTTTGGGGCCGGGACTCCGTGGGCGGTGGCAACGGCCAATGGTGCAAGCCCGACCAGGATCCGCGTGACGCTCCCCTCGAAGCGAACCTCTCCACCACCTTCTCGGCCAGCGGCGAGATGGGCGATGCCACGCTTTTCGTTGATGCTGTGCCCGAGATCACCCGCCTCAAGGCGTTGCCCGGTGACGGCCGCGAACTCGAATTCCAGACCTACGCGCCGCCCGCGCCGTCCGGCATCGACCGGCGGTTCGCCTGGATCACCATCGGGAAGATCGCCGGGGGCTACACCCTCATCGGATATGACGCCGGCGGGAACGAGGTCGCGCGAGCCGGCAGTGCCGCGCCTGGGCCACCGCCCCCGCCGCCCCCGAGCGCCACGCGCTCGCCGTCTCCATAAGCCGTGCCCGCTAGCCCGCGGAGCGCCAGCGACGCGCCTCGCTAACCCCACACCGAAGGCGACGCCACCCGACCCACGCCTATCCGAACGAGCCGCGACAGACATCGAGCGGTCGACCGAAGTTACCTCGCGTTCGGCTGCCGTGGCATGTGAAGAGCGGGGGCGGAGCCCCGCGAACTCCAGGTTGCGAAAACGGGGTGGCCGAAAGGCCACCCCGTCGCGAGTGTGTGCCTTCTGTGCGGATCAGGCGTCGAAGTAGAGG
>CAYTBM010000370.1:0-2317 GCA_964436025.1 uncultured Anaerolineaceae bacterium | reverse complement strand
GCGAAGTAGACTTCGCAAGCCCGCCGGGCCGCGCCGGGTTCGAGGATGGCCTGGCGCTTCACGAAGCGAGACTCCTCGATGATGAGCTGAAGGACATCGCGCGGGTGGCAGCTACGGAAGTTGCCGTTGCTCGCCCGGCGGACCAGCTCGACGGCGGTCTCAATGCCTGCCGGCTGCGCTTCGACGCCCATGGCGTCGGCGAAGCGGCGGAAGATCTCGGCCATCTGCTCCGGCGTCGGCTCGGGGATGCGGATCTTGTACGGAATGCGGCGGAGGTGCGCCTCTTCGAGCATCGTCTTCGGCTCCAGGTTCGTGCTGAAGCAGATGGTGGAGCGGAACGGGAACGTGATGCGTTCGCCGGTGACCAGGGCCATGGTGTCTTCGCCGCGTTCGAGGGCGGCGATCCAGCGGTTGAGAAGCGCGTGAGGGGAGACCTGCTGCCGGCCGAAGTCGTCGATGGCGAGCAGGCCGCCGTGCGCTTTCACGTGGGGCGGCGCCTGATGGTAGCCCAGGGCCGGGTCGTATGAGAGGTCGAGGTCTTCGTGGCGTAGTTCGCCGCCGACAAACACGAACGGGCGGCGGATGCGCAGCCAGCGCCGGTCGAACTGCGAGGTCGCGTCGGCGGTGTCGTCGCCCTCGACGGGCTGGTGCACCAGGTCATCGTAGAGTCGGATGATGTGGCCGCTGACGTAGACAGCCATGGGCATGAGGGTCACGCCCTGGATGGCTTCGCTTGTGAGTTCGAGGATGGTTGTTTTGCCGTTGCCGGGGGCGCCCCAGAGCATTGCCGGCCGGCCTGAGGTCAGGGCCAGGCAGACCTTCGCGACGACATCGCGGGCGAGGACGAGTTGCTGCAGCGCCCGGGCGAGCCGCACGGGGTCCGGCGCGCCGATGTCGGTGTCACGCTCGAGGATGCGGAAGTAATCCTGGATCGGCACGGGGACGGGGCCGACGTACTTGCTGCGCCCGAAGGCGTTCTCTGCCTCGTGCATGCCAAGTTCGGTGAGGCGGTATTGCCATTCGGTTTCGAGGCGTCCGGAGGCGGATGTCGTTTCGACCAGTCGCTGGCGCCTGAGCTCGTCGAGGGCTTCGCGGGCGACACCGGGGCTGACGCGCATCGAGTTGGCGACGCCGACAGGGCTGGGCACGGTGATGCGGTAGAGCGTCTTGAGGGCCAGGTCTTCGATGAACCGCTCGGGCAGCCCAAGTTCGTGCACGTGGTCCGGCGCTTCGGGCAGCGACGGCAGTGCGCGGAGATGGGCGGGCGCCGGGCGCGGCGCGGTGCGAGGCTCTTCAGGGAAGTCTTGCTGCATCGCCAGGTTTCCAGTCGTCTGGGGGTACGCCTGCTCCATGTCACCTTCCCGCAGCCTGACCCAAAACCCGGGTCGCGAGTGCGTAGCTCTACATGGAATGTCGGCATTCGGCGGTTCCTGCCCAGATCAGTCCGGTGCACAGGCGCATACGGCCCGGTGACATGCGGGTGAACGCGCGGTGTCAGGCCTCTGGTGCCGAGACCATCTCCGGATTCGGCGCGTCCGTTTGCGTACCGCTCTTCCCGGCTGTGCCGTCGAAATGAAAGCGGCCTTCAGCGTCCCAGAGCAGCCACCATTCGCGGCGAGCTTCCATGCGCGTGAACGCCTGGCCGTCGCGCAGTACACGGGCGACGGGGTCGAAGCCTGAGCGCAGGAAACAGCGTTCCGCGCGCTCATTCCATTCGAGGGCGTGGAGGTAGATCACGCGCAGAGGACGGTTGTTCCAGAGCCAGCGAAGGAAGACGGTGACGGCCTCGCGCCCGAGGCCGGCGCCGCGCCGCGCATCGTCTCCGATGGTCACACCGAGCTCGGCGGATTCTCCAGCGCGGCCGAAGTTGTAGAGCATGATGGTCCCGAGATGCTGGCCGTCGTTCGTCTCGATGGCGAATTGCTCGCGGTCGTTGACCCCGTAATTCAACTCGTACGTGACCAGGTCAAGGAACTGTTGGAACGGCTCGGTGACCGCGGCGCGGCCGTTGTAGCGAGCGGTCTCCGGATCCGCGCGCCAGCGATACTCGTCTTCCGCGTCAGCCTTGCGCCGCAGCCTGATGCGCACGTTGGGGCCGGCCGCCAGCACGAAAGCACCGTGCTCGCGGTCGGCGTTCACGGCTCGATTGGCTCCCCGAGCTTCCGGGCCGCCTCGACCACGAGGTTCCGTTCGCCGTCGTAGGTGAGCATGGCGACCGCTTCCGAAGCGGGGAGCCACTTCACTTCATCGAACTCATGGTCATGATTGGCGACATCGCCGCCGATTGGCTCCATGAGCCAGTGGTGCACTTCCTTGT
>CAYTBM010000369.1:0-2330 GCA_964436025.1 uncultured Anaerolineaceae bacterium | reverse complement strand
GCGCTGCCGATGGGCATCCAGGGGATGCTGATCCAGGACCTGGTGTACTCGGCGCGGCAGGCCGGGCGGGAGGACCTGTTGATGAACGCGGCGGGGCAGGCATCGGGGCTGCTGACGGCAATCCGGCCGGCGGCGGACATCCTGCACGACATGGTGGAACAGGCGGCCGAGATCCTCGGGCGGGACTTGCAGCGGCGCGTGACCGCAGTACCGGAGGCGTAAGGGATGGCGGAGCGCGCCCTCGAAGGCGTACGAGTGGTGGAGTTCACGGACGAGACGGGTTCGTACTGCGGCAAACTGCTGGCGGACCTGGGCGCTGAGGTCATCAAGGTGGAGCCGCCTGGTGGCGGACTGCAGCGGAATGCGGGGCCATTCGTGACCGGCCATGACGGCGAGCCGGACGCCAGCCTGGCGTTCTGGGTACACAACACGTCCAAGAAGTCGGTGGTGTTGGACCTGGAGAGCGACGCAGGACGAGCAGCGGCCAAGAAGCTGGCGCTGAGCGCCGACATCGTGATCGAGGACAACCCGGTGGGGTTCCTGGAGGAACGAGGGCTTGGCTATGCGCAGCTTCACGCCCAGAAGCCGGCGCTGGTGTACACGTCGGTTACCGGGTTCGGGCAGACGGGGCCGCATGCGAACTGGGTGTACTCGGACATCGTGGGCCAGGCGACGGGTGGTCTGATGACGCTCGCGGGCGAAATGGCCGACCCGCCGAACACCATCTACGGGCACCAGGCCGACGTTTCGGCGAGCATTCACGCGGCGCAAGGGACGCTGATCGCGCTGCTGCACGCAGAGGCGACGGGCCAAGGTCAGCAGGTGGACGTTTCGGCGCAGGAAGCCTGCTCGATGTCGCAAGAGACGGCGATGCAGACATGGGACTTCCAGAAGCGGAACAGGGTGCGGACCGGAGAGCTGGGGGCGATCCCGCTGCGGCTGCCGGGAGCCGGGACGTTGAAAGTGAAGGACGGATACATCCTGCTGTTCATCATCGCGCCAGCCGGGGAGGACCTCCCTGCGCTGGTGGACTGGATGCGCGAAGAGGGGAAGCAGGAAGACCTGGATGAAGACGCGAACCGGGAGATCCTGGGCTCGATGAACATGGCGTTCCTCACGCAGGTGATGAGCGACCCTGCGCGCGCGGGCCAGGTCATCGGCCGTCTGCCACACATCAATGAGGTGATTGCGAGGTTCTTCGCGGAGAAGACGGCGAAAGAGGCGTACGAGGAGGGCCAGCGACGGCGTTTACTCATCGGCATTGTTTCGAAGCCGAATGACCTGGCGGAGAACACCCAGCTCCGAGCGCGAAACTGGTACGTGACGTTCCCGGACACGATAGCGGGGAAGCCGGTGGAGTTCCCGGGGCCGCCGTACCGGCTTTCGGAAACACCCGCGAATGTGCAGCGGCCGCCACGCCTGGGTGAGCACACCGACGCGGTGCTCGCGAGCCTGTAGAGGAGAGAACGATGAGCAAACTGCCACTCGAAGGGCTGCGCGTTGGCGACTTTTCGTGGTTTGGCGCCGGTCCGATTGCGGGGAACACGCTCGCGCAGTTCGGGGCGGAGGTCGTCCGCGTTGAGTCCGAAGCGAAACTGGACGGCCTGCGCCGGGCGCATCCGTTTGCGATGAACGCCGACGGCACGTTCAAGGAGGGGTACAACGTCTCCGGATACTTCAACAACTTCAACACGGGCAAGCTCTCGCTGCAGCTGAACCTGAACAACGAGAAAGGCCAGGAGATCGCTTATCGGCTGATCGAGAAGTGCGACATCTTCCTGACGAACTTCACGCCGCGCGTGGTGGAGAAGTGGAACCTGACGTACAGGCAGCTTTCGCGGGTCAACCCGCGGTTGATCGCGGCTTACGCGCCGATGCAAGGGATGGAGGGGCCGCACAAGGATTTCCTCGGTTTCGGCGCGGTGTTGACGCCGGTGACCGGGCTGAGCGAGATGTCGGGGTTTCCGAACCGGCCGCCGTTCGGCATCGGGACGAATTATCCCGACTATGTGGTGAACCCGGGACACACGATCACCGCCGTCCTGGCGGCGTTGCGGTATCGAAACAGGACAGGCAAGGGCCAGTGCGTGGAGTTGCCGCAGCTCGAGTCGGTGGTGAACACGCTCGGGACTGCGGTGCCGGAGTACCTGGTTAACGGCACGAACCCTTCGCGGACGGGCAACCGGAGCATTTCTGCCGCGCCGCACGGTGCTTTCCGTTGCGCGGACGACCCGGAGTCGGTGAATTCGCCCGACCGATGGGTGGCGATCGCGTGCCGCAGTGACGCCGAGTGGCAACGTGCGGCGGCCGCCCTCGGGAATGGCGACGCG
>CAYTBM010000368.1:0-2344 GCA_964436025.1 uncultured Anaerolineaceae bacterium | reverse complement strand
CGCGTACCCACAGCCGAGCATCAGGCGTAGCCGTCCTCTCGGAACTCGGAACTCGGAACTCGGAACTCGGAACTCGGAACTCGATTCCGCTATGCTTGCCCCTCAACTTCGGGGGTAATCACCATGACCCAGGATTGGTCTCGCCCGGTGGTCCACTGGGAAATCCGCGCCCGCGACGCCGCGAAGGTGTCCGGCTTCTATTCGAAGATGTTCAACTGGGACATTGGTGGCGAAGGACGCCTGCGCCAGATTTCGCCTGGCATTGGCGCGCCCGAGACGATCACCGGTCACGTGCTTGAGGATCAGCAGTCGGGCATCACGCTCTACATCCAGGTGCTCGACCTCGCGACCTCGCTGGCGAAAGCGAAGGAGCTCGGCGGGACCGTCCTGCGCGAGTCCTTCCAGCCGCCCGGGCAACCCACCCTCGCCTGGATCGCCGACCCCGAAGGCAACAAGATCACCCTCGTCCAGCAGTAAGGAGACGATCATGTCTGAGACCGTCCTGTTCGAAACCCGCGGCGCCGTCGGCGTCATGACGCTCAACCGCCCCGAATCGCTGAACGCGATGAACCCGGAGATGCTCGACACGATGTTCCGCGTGGCCCAGCGCGCCGCCGATGACCCGGAAATCCGCGCGGTGGTGATCACCGGTAACGGCCGCGCTTTCTCCGCCGGCGGTGACGTCAAAGGTATGGCCGACCGCAACGGCAGCGGCAGCGGCAACGCGCCCGTCCTCACCGGCGTCGAAGCCCTTCGCCAGCAAGAAGAGATCTCCCGGCTCCTCCAGGAGATGCCCAAGCCGACAATCTGCGCGGTCAACGGCGTCGCCGCGGGCGCGGGCATGAGCGTCGCCCTCTCCGCCGACCTGCGCATCGCCAGCGATCAGGCCCGCTTCACCACCGCCTTCGCCAAGGTCGGCTTCAGCGGTGACTTCGGAGGCACCTGGCTGCTCCAGCGGCTGGTCGGGCCGCTCAAGGCGAAGGAGTTGTACTTCCTCTCCGACATCCTGAGCGCTCAGCAGGCGCTCGAACTCGGTCTGGTAACGAAGGTTGTGCAGCACGATTCCTTGATGGACGAAACGATGGCCCTCGCCGAACGGCTGGCCGCAGGCCCCACGCTCGCCCTCGGCCGGATCAAGGACAACTTCACCTACGGCGCCACCCACACCTTCGGCGAGACTCTCCAGCGCGAAGCCGAGAACATGATTGCCAGCGGCAAAACTCAGGACCACCTGAACGCCGCCCGCGCCTTCGTTGAGAAGACGACGCCGGTCTTCGAGGGGCGGTAGGGGCGTGGTAAGCTGGTTCGGGTGAAGACGTTCAAGTTCCCGGCAGTGCTCGACGACGCGGGTAAAATAGCACTCCCGATTGAAGTCACGAGCGCTCTCCCGCCAGAGTGCAGCGTCGACGTCGTTGTTTTCCTTCGGGAGGATGCCGACCCGGAGGATGAGGACGATGAGCTGTGGCGCCGCCTGGCGTTGAAGAATTTCTTCGACGGTTACGCCGAGAGTGATGCTATTTACGACGAGGTCTGACGACAGTGCCCTCACCTGGGGAGGTCGTGATTGTTGCGTTTCCGTTCTCAAACCAGTTGGCGGCCAAGCGCCGTCCGGCACTGGTGGTCGCCGACGCGGGTGACGGCGACCTGCTCTTGGCGCGGATTACAACTGCGGCAGTGAACGGGCCAGCGGACGTATTCATTACCGACTGGCAGGCCGCAGGACTCATGCGGCCCTCGTGGCTTCGGCTGGCCAAGTTGACGGTCATAGCAGAATCCAGCATCGCCCAGACGGCGGGAGTTCTGGCGCGTGCGGACGCGCGGGCGGCTCGGTACACGCTCCTCACGTGGCTCTCTAAAGCCTGGACATGAGCGGGCGACCATCCCTGCGATTCCGTTAGACTGCCGCGAATGACCACAGCCCACCCCGCCCGCGAACCCATCGCCGCGAGACTGCTCCCGCGCAAGGTGTTTTACGGCTGGTACATCGCCATCGCCTGTGCCTGCCTCATGTTCGTTGGCGTCGGCGTGGGCTATTACGGGCTGCCGATCTTTCTCAAACCTCTGCGCGACGCGCACGGCTGGAGCGACACCCAGGTGAGCGTCGCCCCGGCCATCTACTTCAGCGTTTCGGGGCTCACCTCCGCCATCGTTGGCCCCTATGTCGACCGCTACGGGCCGAACAAGTTCATGCTCATCGGCACAGTCATCAACGGCATCAGTGCCGCCTTCATCGGGCTGGTGGACCAGCTCTGGCAGCTCTACCTCGTCTACTTCATCTTTGCGGTGGCGTTCGGCATGTCCAGCTCCATCGCCGTCAACGCGATCATGACCCGCTGGTTCGTGC
>CAYTBM010000367.1:0-2350 GCA_964436025.1 uncultured Anaerolineaceae bacterium | reverse complement strand
AAATTCGGAATGAACGCCATCGTCGTTCCACTGCGCGACCCGCTGGTGCTGGCGAAAGAGTGCGCGTCGCTGGACTACCTCAGCGGCGGGCGCTTGCTCCCTGTGTTTGGAGTTGGTGGCGAAACGAACCCGGAGTTTCGCGCCACGAACCGCAATCCCCGTGGCCGCGGCGCCCAATCCGACGAAGCGTTGGACATCATGGCGGCGCTCTGGACCGGCGAACCCGTCACCTACCAGGGCAAGTATTACCAGTACGACCAGGCAGTGATTTCGCCTAAACCGGTACAGGACCCGCTGCCCCTCTGGATTGGCGGCAGCTCGGAAGCGGCCATCCGCCGGACTGCGCGGATCGGGACCGGCTGGCTCGCCGGCCTTCAGAGCCCGGCGCAGGTCCAGCCTGTCGTCGCCGCCATCCGGGCGCAGTCAGCTGCGAATGGCCGCCCGCTCGACGACGACCACTACGGAGCAGGCTTCGCGTTTCGCTTCGGCTCCTGGGACGACGAGGTAGTGCAGCGACAGGCCGCGGGCCTCACCCGCATCCCTGACGCACCCGATCCCGCTTCGTACATCGCCGCAGGTGATGCCGATACGATTGCTGCGCGGGTGCAAGAGTACATCGACGCGGGCGTTTCGAAGTTCGTGCTGCGCCCCATCGCGGAGGACGACACCGACATCCTGGCGCAAACGCGGCGCCTCGCCGAAGAGGTCATCCCACGCTTTAGCCGTCTCCGCCCCGCGGTCAGCGCGGCGCAATAACGGTCAACTTTATCCACAGGTCCGGATTCGTGCCGTCGCGTACGAATGTGCCTCGCGCGCTGAACAGCGCGACCACGCCCGCCGCGTCTGCCAGCGCGACGATGGACGGGCGCTCCCAGGCAGGGACCTTCTCGTTCACGAGCAAATCGGACACTTTCCGGGTCACGCCGTGGAGTTCGATCCGGTCGCCGCCTGCCAGCGACCGGAGCTTGAGCACTCCGCGCAGCGAACGTGAATCGATCACAGCGACCGGACTGTTGACGCCGCCGTCCAGCGGCTCCGTGCGCACACGGACCACCCAATCGCCGGCACGCGTGTCACCCGGTACGTTGACCGTCGTGGACGCGAGCTTTGTCGCCGGCTCGAGCACTGGCCCCAGACGGACGGATCCACAGGAGGCCTCGAGTACCGTGTCACCAAACCGGACCTGCCCCGTGCCCTTCGAGAGGACGGCAAGGAGGTTCTCGAGTCGCGTCCGATTCAGTTCCGGGCGGAGGTGGTAGAAGCTCGCCTCCCGTTCGATGACCAGCCCCAGCGCTTCGGCACCCAGCCTGCGAACGCTGCTCAGGCGGAACATCGCCCCGACCGGCCCGCGTTCAAAGGGCTGCGCCTCGTGCGATGCCTTCTCGATGGGGGCGAACGCTTCCCGCGCACTGGCGGCAAGGCCAACGAGCGCGTCAGTCAGGGACGGGTTCAGCACCCGGAGCCCGGGCAAAACCTCGTTGCGAATGCGGTTTCTGCGAATCGTTATGTCAGTGTTCGAGGCGTCACGCAAAGGCTCGATACCGAACTCCGCGCAGATCGCCTCAGTGGCCGCCCGCGGGGTCTCGAGCAGGGGCCGGAGCAGCCGCTGGGCATTGGAACCGGGCACTGTTGCCACAGGGAGCATCCCACGCACGCCACGGACGCCGCTCCCGCGAATCACGCGCATGAGCACCGTCTCCGCCTGGTCGTCCCGGGTGTGGCCAGTAACGATGGCGTCGCAAGTCTCCTTCTCGGCCACGAAGGCGAGGAACTGGTAACGCATTTCGCGGGCCATGTCCTCCAAGCCGCGTTTCAGCTGCCTCGCAACGCCCCGCACGTCGCCCTCGCCCGTGACGCACTCGACTCCGAGCCCGTCGCAGATCGCTCGGACGCGGGCGGTGTCGTCGCCGGATTCGGGGCGAAGGAGGTGGTCGAAGTGGCAGGCTTCGACTTCGAACCCGAGCTGCGAGCCGAGCTCGCGCAACACCAGGAGGGTGGCGACCGAATCGGGGCCGCCCGAAAGCGCCAGCAGAACCTTCCGTGTGCGCCGGAACATCCGCTCACGCTCGGCGAACCGCCGGACAGCCCTGACGGTCACGGCGAACGTTGGCCTAGCGGGGGAAGAGCCGCTCCCACCAGGAACCACTCTGCCTCGGGTCCTGCTTGATTTCGGGGCTGGTGACGACAAAGACGGTTTCTCCTTCGCGACCATACCCCAACTGACGCCGCGCCTGCTGCTCGACATACGCGTCCGAAGCCACGTAACTCTTCACCGCTTCGAGGTACTGCTTTGTATCCTGCAGGTCTTTTACCCGCTGTTCTGCAGTCTCCCGGTCGCTCTCGAGCTGCG
>CAYTBM010000366.1:0-2376 GCA_964436025.1 uncultured Anaerolineaceae bacterium | reverse complement strand
CCTCGTGACGGCTTTCACAATCATTGATCCACACTCGGCACGCCCATACGATACGGCCCGATGCCGCCCGGAACCAGCGGACTGGAACGCGATCTGAACCTGGTCCGGCGCCGGGCATGGCTGTTCATCCCCTTCGCTGTCCTGGGGATTCTGGCCGCCCTTTTTGTGGGCCGCGCGACCGGCGATTCGAACGCCGTGGCCACCATTACGCTCGATACCACCGTGCACGACCTGGTAATCGGCGGCGACCGGGGCCTTCGCATTTTCGAAGCGCAAGAGATGACCAACGATGAGCGCTTCCGCCAGAAGGTGAAGGATGCGATCGGCGACCAGAACTTCGATTTCGGCCGCTACGCCATCAGCCTGAGCCCGATTAGCGTGGCCGACGGCATTTCGCGCGGCATCCTGACGGTCTCCATAACGGACCCGGACAAGGCCCAGGCCGAGAAGTACCGCCAGGCGTTCGTCGACGTGTTCTACTCCGACTACACCAGCCCCGAAGGGCTGTACCGCAGGCGTTTCGTGGAGACGCGGGAGGCGGTCGCGGAGGAGAACCAGAGCGTCTACCTGGACGCGTACGCGAAGCTCAAAGCGGCAGCCCCGCCGAACGTGGACATCGATGCCCTGCTCGAAACCCGGGGCACAACGACGCCCGGCACCATCACTTTCGAACAAGAGACGAAGCTCCAGGCGCAGATCGCGGAAATTGACGGCGCGCTGGCCGGCGCTGGCACCGCATCCCCGGCGGCGCTGGCGGGAGTGGCATCTTCAATCCTCGGTCAGCCGGTTGGCGCGGCTGATGCGCAGTCAGCGCTCGCGCTGAAGAAAGCGGCCCTGGTGGCCGCTTTGGGCAGCTTGAACAAGAACAGCACCTCCATCGCCGAGGCCCAGTTGGATGGTCCCACACTCCGGCTGCTCGATACCGCCCGCGGTCTCCGCCAGGTGAAGGACGAGTCGTACATTCGCCTGGCTAACGCCCAGGTGGCGGTCAACAGCGCCCTCAGCTACATGGATACGTCGTACAGCTTTAGCGGCGGGCTGGCCGGATCGCTGATCGGGCGCATCGCCGTGGCAATCGTGGTCACCATCGTGTTCGGGCTCATCGCCATCTACACTGTGGAATGGCTGAGCCCCGCGCGTTCATCCGCGAACGGCGCCTGACAGCACCGACGACCATGCGCATCGCTGAGATCAACGACATCGCCTCTGTCGCATCCGAAATCGGGGCCGGGCTGCGCGCGCGCGGCCACGACGTGACGCTCTACCACCCGCGGCTTGTGGGCGCCAACCTCCACCCGCAAATCAAGCCCGTGACTGCGCCAATCCGCGCGCTGGACTGGCTGGACCTCATTCGCCGCATCCGGGCCGGGGACTACGACCTGGTCCACATCCATTACGCCTACCTGGGCAACGTGGGTGCGCTCGGGGGATTCCCGTACATCCTCCATTGCCACGGGACAGACCTGCGCGGGGGCACCGCGGTGACGCGGCCGCTCATCCGGAACGCGCTCCGCGGCGCGCGGCACGTGTTCTACTCGACGCCGGACCTTGAGCACTACGTCGCGGATGTCCGTGACGACGGCGAATTCCTGCCGAACCCGATCGATACCACGCAGTTCCGCCCGCTGACGGAGGCGAAAGACCGTCCCGGCGTGTTGATCTGCTGCGGACTGACGGAGGTGAAGGGCGCCGGCCGGCTGCTCAAGGCCTGCGCACAGCTGGCGCAGGACCGGCCAGACATCCGCATCACCGCTATCGGCGGGGGAAACTACACCCCGGCCTTCCAGGCGCTGCCCAACGTGACCGTGATCGCTCACCAGCCCCGCTGGAAGCTGCCCGGGCTCATCAACCAGCACGGCATCGTTCTCGGCCAGGTGCGCCTCGGAAGCGCGGGCATGGCGGAACTCGAGGCCATGGCTTGCGCCCGGCCGGTTGTGACCTGGTTCAACGAACTGCACGCCTACGCCGAGCCGCCCCCGTACCTTACGGCGGTCGACAGCGTGGAGATCGCCGCCGCGGTGGCAACCCTGTACGACTCGCCGGAACTGCGCGCCTCGCTGGGCGAAAAGGGCCGAGCCTGGGTGGAACAGCACCATGGGCTCGAGCGTGTGGTCACACGAGTTGAGGAAGTGGCGAAGGCGATTGTCGAGGGCGGCGCCATCCCACAGGCGCCGGCGGCCTGATGCGTTTCGTCCAGGTCAATGACATCGCGTCGGTGGCGAGCGAGCTTGCCGTGGCTTTGCGCAAACGGGGGCACGAGGTGGACCTGCTCTATCCCCGGCTTTACGGCGCCGGTTTGCCCCCGCTCTGGAAGCTGGCCGTGGTCCCGGCGCGATTCGCCGACTGGGTGAGGCTCGCCTGGCGCCTGCGCAAAGG
>CAYTBM010000365.1:0-2409 GCA_964436025.1 uncultured Anaerolineaceae bacterium | reverse complement strand
AGCAGGTCGCGCCATCGCGGCGCGCGTTGGAAGAGTTCGGCGAGCATGGCTGCTGCTTCGTCCACGTACCCTCGGGCGCTGAGGGTGTTGAGCGCGAACCAGAAAGCCTGCTCGTCGGAAGGGTAGAGTGCGTGGGCCCTTTCGTGTGCGGCGAGCAGCGAGGCCAGGGAGGCATCAGGCGGCAGGGCCGAGAGCATCGCGCCCGCCAGCCGGATGTTCACGAGCTGCCGCAACTCCGCGAGGGGCGCCGGGCTGTTGTCCGCGCGCAGGTCCCAGGTGTTCGAACGCGGTCCGGGCTCACGCACGAGAATCGCCGCGGATTGGCTGCCGCGAATGTCCCCGCCGGCGGCCTGTCCCGCTTCGAGCGCGGCCATGATGCGTTCCGCCAGCAGGCCGCCGGCACTCTCGAACGCGGCGGCCATCGCTTCGGGCACACCCTCGGTGGTCATCATGTTCGCCTGGGTGGAGTAGCCCTCGCCGATGACGTGGGACGCGATCGGGATGCATGCCTGGCCGGTGTGGACGGCGCTCGTCCCGTTCGCGTCGATCACGCCGAGCTGCCTTCGGTCGGGCAGGTCATCACCCGCGATCAGCGCAGCCAGCACACGGCCCGCGGGGAGCCCGGTGCCCAGCAGCGCGAGGCCCTGCGGCCCGAAATTGATGTTCGCGAACGACTGCGTCGCAATAGCGCCGGCGCCGGGCTCAACCCAGGGCACGATAGAGCCGACGCACGGTTGATGCGTCTGGACGCCAACACCGAGGGCGCCGGTGGCCGGTTCGAATGCGACGATCGAGTAAGTCATGGCTGCCTCCGTCTGGCCCGCAAGGCTACCACGAGCAACCCGGCGGTTAAGTCCGTGGGAGGAGCGTGAGCCGCTGTGGCCCGCGAAGGAGGAGGGTGCCCCCGAGTGCGGCACACCCGGGAACCTGCTGGAGCGACGAGAATCGCCGGAGCATCGCTGAGAGCACGGCCTGCATTTCAAGCCGCGCCAGCGGGGCCCCGAGGCAGAAGTGTCCGCCCAGCCCGAATGCCAGCTGACGCTCGCCCTTGCGGTCCTGGTCGAACACTGCGGGATGAGGAAAGACCGCGGGGTCCCGGTTCGCCGCGGCGATGACCAGGTGCACCGCCCGCCCTGCGGCGATGTGTTTTTCCCTGATTTGCGCGCCCTCCCCGGCGAAGCGGGTGGTGATGTGCGTCGGGCATTCGAATCGCAGGCACTCCTCCACAGCCGCGGGCACGAGCTGCGGGTTGGCGCGGAGCCGATCCCAGTCGCCGGGCCTCTGGCTCAAGGTGAGGAGCATGTTCCCGATCCCGAAGGCCGTCGCGGCGTTCCCCGCCGTCGCGACGTGAGTCACGAGCATGACCATTTCCTCGGCTGAGATCGCGCCGTCACCAACCGCTGCGTCGAGCCGCCGGAGGAGCGTTTCGCCGGGGTCATCGAGCGAGCGGTCGAACACGTGGCCGAGCATCGGCAGGGCAGCAAAGGACTCCTGAACGGCCTCCTGTGATCGGTCCGCGTCCATGCGTCCGCGCATCATGGCGATGACACCCGCGCGGAACGGCTCCCGGCACTCCCCGGCAATGCCAATGAAGCGAAGCAGCACTTCCACAGGCAGCGGCTCGGCGAGGGCCGACATCACTTCCACTGGTTGATTGGGATGCAATCGGTCCAGAAGCAGGTCGATTGCTTCCTGGATGCTCTTGGCCTGCGCCTCGATCGCGCGTGGATTGAACGCCTGGGCAAGAGTTGCCCTGAGCCTGGAGTGTGTTGTCCCGTCCGAATTGGCGAGGATCGGCGTGCTGCCGAGGGCGGCGCACTCGCGCGCCCGCCGGACTGAATCCCCCATCCCGTTCGTGGCCACGCCGGGGTCGGAGAGGAAGTGCGATTCGTCGCGAAGGACCGCGGCGCACTCTTCGTAGCGGGTGAGGACGAACCCCTGCAGCTCCGGGCTGTAATGGCAGGGCTCCGATTCTCGGAGGCGATCCAGGTAGGGGTAGGGGTCCGCGCGGTATGCGTTCTGGAAGGGATGGAACGTACCCACGGCGGGCCTCCGGTGCGGCGGCCGGAGTCTAGTCCCTCGCTGAACTATTGCAAATAGTGGCTGGTCAAACTCTTCTGGGCATTGTTCGACCGATCGGTAAGCATGCTCCGCGCAAATCCGAACACCATTCGGTTTAGAATGAACGTCGCCAGTGCCTGGTTATCGTTGATCCAGTTTACCGGTGTTGTAGAACGGTGGCATTTCTCGTTAGACAAACAATTCTTTTGTAGTGAATTACTAATGAAGCGTGATTGAAAGCCTCTTGACGTGCAGGGTAGACTGCGCCCACCGAAGATCCCTCAAATCGGGCGTTTTCGGTATCCCCTCGGGGCAGGGCCGTTGGAGCAATTTCGGCCCTGCCCTTTC
>CAYTBM010000364.1:0-2441 GCA_964436025.1 uncultured Anaerolineaceae bacterium | reverse complement strand
CGGAACTCGGAACTCGGAACTGAACATGATTGACTGGCCGGCTGTGCATCGCGAAGCGCTCGACATCTTCGTGCGGTATCTCCAGATCGATACCTCGAACCCGCCCGGGAACGAGAAGCCGGCGGCGCGGTTCCTCGGGGCGCTGTGCGAGGCCGAGGGGATCGAGACGGAGTACATCGAGACAGCGCCGAACCGCGAGGTGCTCGTCGCGAAGCTGCGCGGGGACGGTTCGAAGCGGCCGATCATGCTCTGCAACCACACCGATGTCGTGCCTGTGGAAGCGCAGTACTGGGACATGCCGGCGTTCGAGGGCGTGGTGAAAGACGGCAGGGTCTACGGCCGCGGGGCGGTCGACATGAAGGGCTGCGGGGTGATGCAGCTCATCGCCTTCCTGCTGTTGAAACGGCAAGGGGTGGCGCTGAAGCGCGATGTGGTGTTCTGCGCGGTGCCGGACGAGGAAGCGGGAAGCGAGCAGGGGATGGTCTGGCTTTGCGAGCACCGCCCGGACGTGGTCGACGTGGAGTTCGAGCTCTCGGAGGGCGGCGGCGGGAGCACGCGCTTCGGACGCGAGGAGACGAAGCTGTTCAGCGTCGCGACCAACGAGAAGGACCTCTGTTGGCTGCGGCTCACGTCGGTTGGGCGGCCCGGCCACGGTAGCGTGCCGCACTACGAGAACTCGGCCGTGTTCCTCGTCCAGGCGCTGAACCGGCTGGTGGACTGGGACCGCGGGCTGACCTTCACGCCAGACACCGAGGCGTACCTTTCCCGGCTGGCCGACGCAGGGCTGATGCCGCCGCTGAGCGACCGCTCGGCCGTGGAAGAGCGGATCAAGGCCTCGCCGGAGCTGCTGGCGATGTTCCTGAACACGCTCAACCTGACGATGCTCGACGCGGGCATCAAGGCGAACGTCATCCCTGCCAAGAGCGAGGCGGTGATCGACTGCCGCCTGTTGCCCGGGCAGTCCAAGGAAGGGTGGATGCAGCAGGTCCGTGAACGCATCGCCGACGAGCGCGTGACTGTCGAACTGTACTCGCCGGACCAGGGCGAACCGGCCCGCGTGGACTGGGATACCGAACTCTTCCGGACGATCAACGCAGTGGTGAAGGAAGCGATGGAAGACGCGATCGTGGTCCCGGGCATGACTGTGGGCGGGACGGACAACCGCTTCCTGCGCGAGCGCGGCATCCCGGCCTACGGGTTCATCCCCTGCCTGCTGACTCCGGAGGAGCGTCGCGGCTTCCACGGGAACAACGAGTTCCTGACGGTGGAAAACCTGAACATGGGGTGCGAGTTGATGTACGAGGTGGTTCGGCGGATGGCAGGGTGAGGTGAAAGTGCCCTATTTCAACTTCGCCAGGCAAAGAGAGACGGGACTTCCGATCCATGTTGAGCTAGCGTCGGTTTCCGGCGGACAGACACGCTCTCCGGTGCCACGGTCAATCGCGAGCACCTTGAAGTAGGCGGCTGCCGAATCGCAGGGGACAACGTCCCGGATGGCGACTGGTTGGCTGTTCAGACAATCCCCCACGTTGGGCAGCGGGGTGAGAGTGGGGAGTGCGGCTTCAGTTGGAGGTGGGTCTGGGCCATCGCCGCAGGCGGCTGCGAACAGCAGCCCGAAGGAACAGAGGGCGGCCACGAATCTGGTCACTTGAAAGCGATTGAGCCAGTTCACGAAGTCGCTCCTGTTTGGATCCCATCCGGTTGAAGGCGGTACGCAAGCCGCAGCTACTATGCCCGGGTGTCGATTCAGTCGTGGGCGGTGCGGTTCGCGAACACGCCCACGGGCGACGGTGATTGGGGCATGCCGCGAGGGCGGTGGCTGCTTGTGCGACGCCTTCGGCAACTTGTCGAAGCCCCACTGGCGCTGACTGAGGAACAGTGGGACCGCCTCGCCTGGAATGCGGCATTCTACGGCGCCGGGCCGCTTTGGGATGCGCGCGAGCCAATCGAGGCGCGACTGGCACTGCTGGATAACCTCGCGGCCCTGGCCATCCGCTGCGCGCATGAGTCGGCGGAAGGCGCCGGCGGAGTCTTCATGTATTGGGACGTGCTGGTGCACCAACTGCTTTACGATCCGCCGATGCGAAACGCGTTGTTCGACGTGCTCACGGCCCAGGCGGCGCTGCCGAACCGCCACCTTCAGATGAGTGCCTTGCACGGGTTGAATCACCTGCTGGATGCGAGAACGCCCGACTTCGTTCGGAGTATTTCGTCGCGGCTGGCGGATGACGAAGTGCGGGAGTTTGCGGCGGCGGTGGCGACGTTCTCGTTGCCTTGAGGTTCGTGTGGATTCGTTGCGGCGTGCGGCCTCGATCCTTCGGCAGACCAACCGCGTCGCTGTCGCTCCGGGCTGGCGGTCGTGACAGCCTTACGTGCGCTCATCCGGCGTTCCGGCTACCATTCGCGGGCTATACATCGAGGCGCTGCTATCGTGCGCGCCG
>CAYTBM010000363.1:0-2452 GCA_964436025.1 uncultured Anaerolineaceae bacterium | reverse complement strand
GAATCGCGTAGCAAGGCGAGTTATACCATCGCCCCAAGAGGCGATCAAACCTGCGGCGAAGCTGTTAACCGCCTTCCTCGGAGATTCCACGGAGAGGCCATCCATCACCTCCCGCCGGGCTGCGGGCCTCGCCACGGACAGCCATCGACTCCTTCGATAGATAGAGCCGCAGCCCTGGTCATCCGCGCCCGGTCACCTTCGCTGTCCGGCTGCGCTACACTCCCCGCCGCACAGGAGGAATCGGCATGGCCCACGCGACAATCAATGGAGTACGCCTCTTCCACGACGAACACGGGAGCGGCGAACCAATCCTGCTCCACCACGGCTACACCGGCTCCCACGACGCCTACGACGACGTCGTCCCGCACCTCGCGAAGCACTATCGCGTCATCCGCATGGATGGCCGCGGCGCCGGCGACAGCGACCGCTCGGCGAAGGGACACTCCATCGAGCAGTACGCCGCCGACGTGATCGGCATGGCCGACCACCTCGGGCTGGACCGCTTCACGTATGTCGGGCACAGCATGGGCGGCGTCATCGGCTACGAACTGGGCCTGAGCTACCCGGAGCGGCTGAACAAGCTGGTCCTCATCGCGCCGGCCCCCGCCGACGGCGTCAACGTGCCCGTCTCCTTCCGGGAGCGCGCCGCGAAACTCCACTACGGGAAGGACAGCGCGCGCCTGATCGAAGAGTCCATGATCTTGAGCGCCAAACCGCGTTCGCGGGAGCTCGTTGAAGCGCGCATCCAGCGCGGCCTCAGCGTCTCTGACGCGCACTACGACGAGTCCTGGGCAGCCCTCGAGAGCTACCACAAAGGCGACCGGCTCCCTTCCATCAAGACGCCCACGCTGATGGTGGCCGGGGCCGCCGACGGCTTGCTCCCGGCAAACCTGGCGGACTTCCAGCGGCTCGGCAACGCCACGTTGCACGTCTTCAGCCGAGTCAGCCACGGCATCCCGTACGAAGTCCCGGACGAGTTCAGCCAAGTGGTCCTCGACTTCATGGAACACGGGGTAGTGACGGCGATGACGCTGCAGGCGAAATTGCGTGAGGCCATGGCCCCGGCGTAAGGCGCGAACAAATCCGGTGCTCGGCCGGCAGGAACAGTTGTTCGGGCTCGATCGGCGGCATCCGCTTATGCGAAACGCCGCGCCCGCTGACAGTCGGATCTCTGAGGCCTTCCGCCGCCGGCACTGCTTGCCGAAGGCCTTCCGGCCGTTTGGTATTATGAACAGCAGTGTCCGCGCAGCCGACTGAACAGCCACGCATCGACGACGAGCCCGCGGAGACGGCGGAGCCGATGCTCCCCGCGCCGGAAGAGGTCGTCTTCCGCATGCGCCAGGCCATCCTCGATGGCGAGCACTGGTTCGAAGCGCTGCTCGACGGGGTCTCCCGTTGGCGCATCCCAGAAGAGATGATTGGCAACCGCCATTACCAGTACCTCATCCACGGCGAGGCGTTCGATTGGCTCCTGCTGTCGGAGCGGCTGCTGGACGAAGTCCCGGACCTGGTGCCGCCGGCCGAGCGGGAGGCGCTCCTCTGGGAGAACCGCTGGCCGATCGACATCGAGGACCACGAGTTCTCCGCGCGCCTCGGCCGGGCCAAGCACAGCGCGCATCTGAACTTCCAGTACGGCGTGCTCGTTGAGGAAGCCCTCCAGTTGTACGTCGAAGAGGAGATCCACAAGGAGGGCCGCAGCCGCGCCTGGGGCGCGGACCTCCGCGCCGACGAAACCATGTTCCAGCGGGTGTACGGCCACACGCGAGAAGAGCTCTTCTCCCTCTATTACGAGAGCACCGGCAAGATGCTTCGCCACGACGTTTCGTACGCCGACTGGAAAGGGTTCACCTACTGGCTCTTTAAGTACCGCCTGAAGTGGCAGGACAAGGCCCGCGTCGCCAGCGACACCCGCAAGGGCCTGGCGCAGCTCACGCTCATGGAGCTCCAGGTCAGCGGCCGGCGCAAAGGCGCAAAGCTCGACGAAGCCGACTTCGCGGAGCGCTACTCCGCCGAGCAACCTGCCCGGGAACGCCGCGCCCCAGTCCTCGTCGGCGGGCAGTAGAGGCGGCGCGCTCCCGTACACTGATCTCGTGGCGATCACACACAGGGAACTTACGGAGGCGTTCGCATCGGCCGGGCGCGAGCTCTGGCTGGTCGGCGGCGCCCTGCGGGACCGGCTGCTTGGGCTCGAAAGCAAGGACATTGACTACGCCACCGACGCAGACCCGGACAGGGTGGAGGCGCTCCTTCGCGGATTGGGCGCGACCATCACCACCGTCGGCAAGCGCTTCGGGACCATCGGCGTGCTCGTCAGCGACGGCGCCGGCGCTGACTGGAGCGAAATCACGACCTTCCGCGGTGACTCGTACTCTGCCGGCACTCGCTGGCCGGACGTGACCTTCGGGACGAGCATCGAAGAAGACCTCGCCCGGCGCGACTTCACCATCAACGC
>CAYTBM010000362.1:0-2493 GCA_964436025.1 uncultured Anaerolineaceae bacterium | reverse complement strand
GGCGAGGAAGTGGTGGTGGTCGCGAGCATGCCGGTGAGCGCGCAGGGGACGACGAACTTCCTGAAGTTGCACCGGGTGGGGGAGTCGGCGGGGTACAAGTAGGGACTCTCACCCCCAGCAGTTCGCCAGGAGCCGGGGCACGGCTCCCGGCGGTTCGATGATTCTCAGCGGCGTATCCTCTTCACGGCAGGCGCTACCGCCCGATACCCAGATTCGGAGTGGGGAAGATGCCGGGGTTGCCGATTTGGATCGTTGGGATAGCGGATTTGCCCTCGACCCAGATGCGCAGGATGACCCCGGTTGGAGCCTCCGTGGCCTGGATCTTCGAAATGTTCGCGTTTGGGTTGGGATTCGGTTTCGACCCGGAGGGGAAGATCGAGGCGTCGAAGTGCACTGTCGTGCCGTCCACGTTGCGCTTGAGGGAGACGGTGGCGCCGCCGTCTGTCGTCGTGATTTGCTTGCCGGCTGGAGGAGAGACGCGGGTCCAGCCGGCGCTTTCGGCGTTCGCGAGCAGTGTCCTGGCTGTGGTTTCGACCGTGCCGGTGCTTGCGTAGGCGAGGTTCAGCTCGGGTTCGCTCGGGATGTCGCCTGACTGGCAGTGCTGGACCGCGCGATGGACCTGTTCGAATCCCGGCGAGTCCGGCGGGACAAACGGCTCCAGGTCTTTCGACGTGAGGTGCGATGCGTCGCAGTCGTCGCTGCCGCCGCCGATCGCGTTCTCGAGGAGGGCCGGCAGGGCGAACCGGAATGCTCCCAGGCCGAGGGCAAGGGCCGCGATGCCGAGGACCGCTGAGCGCATGATGTCAGGCCGCGAGCGCGTCCATCCGGGGCTGTTCGCGCCGGCGGAGCGGCTTGGTCTCTTCGAGGTCGCGCAGGACATCCGTCGCGTAGAGCGATTCGAGATCGTACTGGTGGACGCGCGCCGTGACCGCAACATCGAGCATCTGGCGGCCATCGCTGACGGAGACTGTGCCGGGCACGCGCTTGAGGTAGATGTACGACTGCTCGAGCGTGCACTCCACAAGCATCACGCAGAAGCGCGCGCCACCGAGATGGGCGAGGAAGTCGGAACTGCGCGTCAGGCGCTTGAGTACTTCGACGAGGCCGTTGACCGCGCGGTCGGCAAAGTCGTCGCCGCGGCGTGCCCGCACGCCGTCGATGTTCTCGAGGGAGAGCTGGATCAGGACAAAGGGGGCATTGTGGGTGCGCGCACGGGGCATCTCGCGGCGCAGCTCGGCCAGGACGTAGTTCCGGTTCGGGAGGTTGTGGAATTCGCTCAGGTAGGCCGCGCCGTGGAGCTTCGTGCTCACCCTCCGCCAGCTCCGCGAGCCGAGCCAGCCGACGAGGAAGAGGTTGACGTTCACGACTAGGAAGAGGAGGCAGAAGGCCGCCGACACGATCAGGTTGGAGGCCGACGGGTGGCGCACGGTGGCGCTGACCTGGACGGCGAGAACCAGGCCCCAGCCCACGAGCAACGCCGCCCGGATCAGGTGTTTGCGCGTCTCGTGCCCTTGCTGCTCAGGACGCTCTGCGGATGGCTCATTCCCTTGCATACATTGTCCTCACTACGGATATCGGCAGGCAGATGCGCCGCCATCAGGCCGCGCCTGCCTCTGCCTTCCGCTCACCTTCGGTCTCTCCGTGGTGCGAGGCGTACCAGTTCGGCGCTCGCGACGTCACGTGGAGCAAGAAGGCACGGGCCTTCTCTTCGATCGTCGCCATGCCGCCATGCACTTTGTTAATGGCCGTGTCGACAGCCGGAGGCACGGCCACCGCCGGCTGGCGTGAAGGGTCGTGCGTGTAGTCAAAGCCGCAAGCGAGACCTTCCCGGTTGCAGGCCAGGTCGGCGGCCGCCACCAGGTCGCCCATGGAGCTAATGGCGGCGACTGGTTTGGCGGGATGGTGGTCGCGAATCGCCTGGACGAGGGAGTCGGGGAACTTCCAGCGTTGGGCCAGCCGCGAGCCAACGTGCTCGTGACCGATCTCGAAGACGGCCAGTTCCGATTCGCGATACTTCATGCCCTCGTGGTTCACGAGGTCAATCACTTCGCCGAAGAGCTGGGGTTCCGCGAGCATCATTGCGAGCTTGCCGACGTCGTGGAGGACACCGGCGGTGAAGGCGTCTTCGGGACGGGTGAGGCGCGTCTCGCGCGCAATCAGCTCCGCGACGAGGCCAACGGAAACGGAGTGCGCCCAGAAGAGATCCTGGTCGAAGCCGCCGCGCTCGAGTTCGGGAACTTTGAAGGCGTCAATGATGGCCGAAGAGATTGCAACGGAGCGGACTGTGCGCATGCCGAGAAGGATGACGGCCTCGCGGACGTTCGAGATCCGCCGGGCATAGCCGTAGTACGCCGAGTTCGAGAGCTTCAGCAGTTTCGACGTGAGGGCCTGGTCGGAGCTGATCACGGTGGCCAGGTCCATTGCCGCGGATCGTTCGTCTTCGGCGAGCTGGATGGCCTTGGTGGCGACACTCTTGAGCGGCGTGAGGTCCGT
>CAYTBM010000361.1:0-2507 GCA_964436025.1 uncultured Anaerolineaceae bacterium | reverse complement strand
CGGCCGGACCGAATGTCATGAATGGCTACTGGAAGCGCCCCAAGGAGACGGCCGAAGCCCTCCGCGACGGCTATATGCACACCGGCGACCTGGCGACCATCGATGAGGAGAACTACATCTTCATCGTCGACCGTGCGAAGGACATGATCGTCTCCGGCGGAGAGAACGTGTACTGCGCCGAAGTGGAGAACGCGCTGTACGACCACCCGGATGTCCTCGAAGCGGCGGTGATCGGCATCCCCGACGAGCGCTGGGGCGAGGCCGTCCTCGCGATCGTGGTGCCCAAGGAAGGCAAGTCGCCGAGCGAAGGTGAGCTCATCGAGCACTGCCGCGGGCTTATCGCCGGCTACAAGTGTCCCAAGAAGGTCGAGTTCCAGGAGCAGCCGCTGCCGAAATCCGGGCCGGGAAAGATCCTCAAGACGGAACTTCGCAAGCCGTACTGGGAAGGCAAAACGCGCAACGTGAACTGAGCCCCGCGAAGCGCA
Organism: uncultured Anaerolineaceae bacterium; assembly: GCA_964436025.1. Classification (GTDB taxonomy): domain Bacteria; phylum Chloroflexota; class Dehalococcoidia; order Tepidiformales; family Tepidiformaceae; genus Amarobacter. The sequence goes on along the minus strand of CAYTBM010000361.1, from coordinate 2,022 downwards.
TTGCTATACTCGCTGCATGACCACCATCGTGCGCGACACGACGACGCGCCTCCCGCTGGAGTCGGGCGACCGGCTAACGCGGGACGAATTCGAGCGGCGGTACGAGACGCGCCCGGACATCAAGAAGGCGGAGCTCGTCGAAGGAGTGGTCTACGTGGCGTCGCCGGTCCGTATTCCCCAGCATGCCGAACCTCACGGTCAGATGGTGTTCTGGATTGGCGCGTACATCGCGAAGCATCCGGAGTGCTGCTTCGCGGACAATGGCACGGTCCGTCTTGACGAACAGAACGAACCACAGCCCGATGTGATGCTGTTTCGGCGCCAGGAACGTGGTGGCCAGTCCGCACTGGATGACGATGGGTACCTCGAAGGTGCTCCCGAACTCGTGGCCGAAGTCTCGGCGAGTTCAGCTTCGTACGACCTTGGCCCCAAGATGGAGGCCTACCGCCGCAACGGAGTCCGCGAGTACGTGGTCTGGCAGATTTTGGAAGAGCGGATCGACTGGTTTCGGCTCACGCAGGGTAAGTACGAGCCGGTAACGCCCAAGGACGGCGTCATCGAAAGCTCCGAATTTCCCGGGCTGAGGCTGAACGTGGGGACAATGCTTTCGGGCGACCTGGCGGCCGTGCAGGCGGCGCTGGCGTAGGTTCGCAAAGCGTGCAGCGGGCTTCCGATCGTTTGTGTTATGCTCACTACCAGAGTTGATGGTGACCGAGAGCCCTCTGAACGCTCCCATACGTCTTTCGTACTGTTCGTTTGTCGCCTGCACTCCCTGTTTTGAATCAACTCCCACCCGGTCAGCGCGCCTGTGAGGGCTCGGCGCAGCGGCCCGTTCGGCACCGAGACGTGGTGCCACTGAAAGGACCCTGAGCCCCTGCTGTCGTTCCTCACTCGAAGGCGGAAGAGCGCACAAGACGAAAGTGCGCTTGCCTCTTCACCCGCAGCAACCGCAACGCCCGCGCCGGCGCCGCATCGCAGCGCCCCGGCCCACCACGAACACGTCCACCACGACCAGCCGGCACACCAGGCGCCGCACGACCCCCTCACCCCGAAGCGCCGCCGCAACCGCGGCCGCCGTGGCCGCGGAGCGGGCACTGGTGACGCACCTTCTCCGGTCACGAAACCCGCCGGCGGCCTTCCCCCCGCGAGAGCCCCGATCTCGGAAGCCTTCGCAGCGCTGGGGGTCGATCAAACCGCGCTGGATGCCATCGCCGCGCTGGGTTATGCCAGCCCCACGCCAATCCAGGCCGCCGCGCTGCCGCGACTGCTCGATGGGGAGGACCTCATCGGGCTCGCGCAGACGGGTACGGGCAAGACCATCGCCTTCGGCATCCCACTCGCCCGCTCAATCGACCCCACCCGCGCGGAAGTCCAGGCAGTCGTCATGGTGCCCACCCGCGAATTGGCCAACCAGGTCAAAGACGTCATCGAGCATCTGGGCTTGTTCTATGGCTTCACCACCCTCGGGCTCGTTGGTGGCAGCAGGGTCCGTTCGGACCTTATCGCCCTCGAAAAAGGGGCGCATGTCGTGGTGGGGACACCCGGACGTGTCATCGACCACCTCAAGCGCGGCACGCTTCGTCTGGACCGGGTTCACTTCGTCGTCCTGGACGAAGCGGATGCGATGCTGGACATCGGCTTCGCACGTGACATCGACTACATCCTTCGCACCGTGCCGAAGCAGCGCCAGACGGCGCTCTTCAGCGCGACGATGCCGACGAGCATTGCCCGCCTGACGTACCGGCACATGCGTAAAGCCGAGACGGTCGAGATCGAGCCTGAACAGCGCACCGCCGCGGGGGTTCGCCAGTTTTTCTGCGAAGTCTCCGAACGCGAAAAGTTCTTAGCGCTTCGCCACATCTACGAGCAGCACGGGCTGGGGCGCACGCTCATCTTCCGCAACACGAAGATCGGCGTAGACCGACTCACCGACCAGCTCGTCGCGGCCGGGGTACACGCTCGCGCGATCCACGGCGACCTTCGCCAGGGCCAGCGCGACCGCGTGATGCAGGACTTCCGCTC
>CAYTBM010000360.1:0-2528 GCA_964436025.1 uncultured Anaerolineaceae bacterium | reverse complement strand
TCATCGCCGCCCGCGAAGCCGCCGACGCCGAGCGCTACCCCGCCGAAAGCGTCGCCGACCTGTACGCAGCCGGGTTCGCCGCCATGCCTTTCGGCACGGCCCTCGGCGGCGAAGCGATCTCCTGCCGCCAGGCCACCGAAGCGATCGAACTGCTCGCCACCGCCTCGCCGTCGCTCGCGCTTATGATGAGCATGCCGCTCGGCTTCGCGGGCGTCGTGGCGCTGGACATCGAAGCGCCGGACGCGCACTGGCGTGGTCAGTGGTTGAGCCAGAAGGAGAAGGTGGCGGCGGCCTACGCCAGCGGCAGGATCTACGCCGCCTGCAACTCCGAGAAAGGCGCGGGCGGTTCCCTCGCCGCCACGCGGACGCTCGCACAGAAGCACGCCGACGGCTGCTTCCGTATCACCGGCGAGAAGATCCTCGCCTCGTCCGGTGAGAACGCTGCCGTCTTCTTCTCGACCGCGAAAGTCGATCCCGCGGAACTTCCCGGGGCCGGCGTGGTCGAGTTCTTCCTGCTCGATGTTGACCAGCCGGGCGTGACCGTCCTGGACGACTGGAACGGCTTCGGCATGCGCTCCTCCGAGAGCCACTCCGTCCGCTATGACGGCGCCACCGCCTCGGAAATCCTCGGCTTCCCGGACTTCCTGGCGAAAGCGCAACCGCTGCAGTACTGGTTTTGCCTCTTCGCGGCGATCCCGCTCGGCTGCGCCCGCACCATCCTCGATGCGCTCGGCAAGCCCGCGCCCTCGTCGCCCGCGGTGCGCTTGCGCCTCGCCGAAGCCCAGATGAAGTACGAAGCCCTCCGCGCGTACCTGCTGGAGACGGCTGCGCAGTTCCGCCCGGCCGCCGGGCCGGCCTACGCCGCCCGCGTCCTCCGCACCAAGACCTACGTCACCCAGGAAGCGACCAAGCTGTGCGCCGAACTCTTCGCGCTTTCCGGAGGCCGCCACTACAGCCGGTCCAGCCCGGTCGCGCGTGCCTTCGCCGACGCCTTCGCCGGGACCGCGCTCCGGCCCCCACTCTCCCTCGGCCTCGATACGCTGGTGGAGCAGTTCAGCCTGGAAGATGCCTGATTCAGGCCGCCGCCGCGGTCACCATCACCTCCACGAGCATGCCGGGTTGCCAGAGGTTCGCTTCCACGCACGCCCGCACCGGCGGATTGGCCGCATCCACCCACGCGTTCCAGCGCGCGTTGTGACGCTCGAACAGCCGCATGTCCGACAGCCACACCTGTGCCGAAATGATCCGCGATCGGTCGGTCCCCGCGGCCGTCAGCAGCCGGTCCACGCGCGTCAGCACCTGGTCGGTCTGAGCTTCGATATCGCCGGACGGGTCAGGCGTAACGCCGCAGAGGTAGACCAGCCCGCCATGCACGACAGCCTTGCTAATGATCGGGATGCCGCCCTGAGGGCTGGTGATCCCAATTCGTTGAATGTCCATGAGCCACCTCGAAGGGGTTTCTTCGAGCGTGGCACTGGCACCGCCGCCGGCACAGTGAGTTGCATCTCACAACTGACTCAGTGGCTCACGAGGTTCCACTCCCCGGTCCGCAGGTGGTGTACGTCGTTCAACGACTGCAATGCCCGCACGCCATGCCCCGAGAACACGATGTGGATGGAGCAGTGCGCGGGACGGAAGAACATGTCGTAGTCCACGCCGATCACGTGCCCAACGTAGGAGTTGATCACGCCGCCATGGCACGCGATCACGACCCGCTTCCCCTCGTTCTCCGCGATGATGGCCTCCACCGCGTTCACCGTCCGCTTGCGGAAGTCGAAGCTCGACTCAGAGAGGGGGTACACATCCCACTTCTTCTCGCGCAGCATCCGCTCGCGGATCCCGAGGAGCAGCCCCTGCCCGAAGTACTCCACCGCCGACTTTTCCGGCGGCATGTCGCGGAAGACTTCGATCTCCCGCAAGTCCGGTACCACCACGGGCTCCATCCGATGGTGCCGGGCGATCTGGCGGCCCGTTTCCAGCGCGCGCTTCAGGGGGCTCGCATAGACCACGTCCACGCGGTCTACCGACAACCGTTCGCCCACCGCCTTCGCCTGCTGTTCTCCGCGCTCGCTGAGCGGAGGGTCAAACGTGTCTCCCACCGGTCCTGATCGCGGGTCAGGGATGTGCTGTTCTCCGTGACGCACGAAGATCAGTTCCGTCACCCCTTCCACGCCAGTCAGAAATGCGCGATCGAAGACCATTGGTGGACGCGCCTGCCCGTTGCTCATGCCGGTTACCCCGCGAGTGAAGTGGCCTGACTATCCCAGAGCGCGATGAACGGCGGAAGCGCCCACCGGCCGCTAGAATCGGCCCATGCAGGCTCCCACTGTCTCCGCCATGCTCCGCTCCTGGGACATCCGCGTCGGCACCACCGGCGAGATGGTGCTCGACGCGGCCCGCCGCGCGGAGAACCTCGGCCTTGACGGGATCATCGCCGGCGACCACGTGACCTTTTACGGCTACGGCAACGACGGGCTCATCACCCTCACGGCCGCGGCCGCGGTCACATCGCGGATTGAGCTCAAGAC
>CAYTBM010000359.1:0-2540 GCA_964436025.1 uncultured Anaerolineaceae bacterium | reverse complement strand
GACACGGAGGACACGGAGGCTGTAAGACACCGAACGGCCCCGATTTGCCTCAGCTACCTTCGTACGCTTGGTGTCTTCGTGGCTAACCGCTCCTGACGCACCCGCCGCTACTTCCGGTTGTACTTGCTCCCGGCGGCATCGACGCCTTCGGTCATGATGCATTCGACCGCGTCGGCGGCGAGTTCCACCGCTTCGTCGAGGATGGTCTTGTCCTCGCCGTGGGGGACACCGAGGACCCACGGCGCGACGTGCTCCGGGTCCCACGTCGGCTCGCCATTCACGTGCGGGCGCCCGATGCCGACGCGGATGCGGACGAATTCGAGGCTTTCCGCCTGACCGATGCTCTTCAGACCGTTGTGGCCGCCGTGACCACCCCCGGCACGAATGCGCAGCGCCCCGACCTTCAGGTCGAGCTCGTCGTAGAGGACGATGGTGTGCTTGATGTCGGTGCCGGTCCATTGCAGCGCCTGAGTGACGGCCCGGCCACTGAGGTTCACGTAGGTCTTCGGTTTCACCAGCGCGACCTTCTGCCCCTGCAGCTCGCCGACGCCGATGGCCATCAGCGAGCCGGTAGTCTTCGGCTGGGTGTGGGCACGCTTGGCGAGGGTGTTGATCACCCACCAGCCGACGTTATGACGCGTGCGTGCGTACTGCTCGCCGGGGTTGCCAAGGCCGACCACCAGCCAATCAGCCGCGAAACGCGGACCACCGCCGCCGAGGAGCTTTCGAAACGCCACGCGCCCATCGTTGCAGAGGGGCGCGTTTGCGGGAATCAGGCGAAGGCAGTAACGAGCCCGATGACCGCCGGAGTCACCACCATCACGGCCCAGGCGGGACCGAGGAAGCGCACCACCTCCCCTGCCATCGAAACCAGTGGGCCGCTGGCACTCTCCGCCATCCACTCGGAGGCGGCGGGGATATCGTCGTTTGCGTCCGATGAGGTGGCGAGCGCGTTGATCAATGTGTTGGTCGCAATGGCGAACGCCCGCCAGGCAGCGAACAGCAGCAACGCCGCGGCGACGCTGGCCGCGCTCCCGGCAATCGCCGCCAGACGTTGATTCGTCTGGGGCCCGTTCAAGGGTATTCCAATGTAGCGAGAGGCGATGCTGCCCTCGGTGAACGTCTTGATGCCGTAGGCAGAACTCACGACGAGCGCGAGCAAGAGCGCGCCCCAAATGGCCACTGTTAGCCAACGAACATCCCGCAGCACGGCCGGGCTTGGCGGCGGGAACTCCTGTCGCTGGTTTCCTGGTTGCGTCATGCCGCTCACCTCCGTCTCATGGTGGCCGTATCCTACGCGCCCGGCGCCTGCGGTGATCGCCGCCGTCCCGAGTCTTAACGTCCCGGCACACCGTACAATCAGCCGCTATCTGGCCGGTCCGCCGGCGCCTGGAGCCTGATCATGACCGTCGCCAACTTCTCACTCAGCGGAAAAGTCGCCATCGTCACCGGAGGGAGCCGCGGCATCGGCCGCTCCATCGCCGTCGCCCTCGCCGAAGCCGGCGCCGACGTTTGCGTGGCCGCGCGCAAGCCGGAGGCGCTCGAAGAAACCGTTGGCGCGATCAGGGCGACCGGCCGCAAGGGCATCGCTGTCCCGACAAACGTGCGCGAGGCGGAAGGCCTGCAGAACCTGGTGGCCGAAACGAAGAAGCAGCTCGGCCGCATCGACATCCTCGTGAACAACGCTGCCACCAACCCCCAGTTCGGTCCCATCGCGAACCTGGAGGAACGTGCCTGGGACGCCATCATGAACACCAACGTGAAGTCCGCATGGCTGCTCAGCAAGATGGTCCGCGAAGCCATCAAAGAGCATGGCCAGGGCGGCAGCATCATCAACGTCAGCTCCACCGGCGGCCTTCGCGCCAGCGGCGGGCTCGGCGGCTATTCGGTCTCCAAGGCCGCCATCATCATGCTCACGCAGGTCTGCGCGAAGGAGTGGGGCACGGACGGGATCCGCGTGAACTGCATCGCGCCCGGCCTGATCAAGACGGAGTTCTCGCGCGCGCTCTGGGATAACGAAGCCATCCTGAAGAACTCGCTGACCCAGAGCCCACTGCGCCGTATCGGAGACCCGGACGAGATGGCGGGCGCCGTCGTCTACTTCGCCAGTGCCGCCTCGTCGTTCACCACGGGTCAGACGCTGGTGCTCGACGGGGGCGGGCTCGCGTAGGGACGGCGGATGATGAATGCAGCTGCCGATTCGGTTGACGCGTATCTGGAGGCGCTGCCAGACGCCGAGCGTGCTGCGCTCCAGGCGCTGCGGCAAGCGATCCACGCTGCGGCGCCCGCCGCGAAGGAGTCCATCAGCTATGCGATGCCCACGTTCAAGTACCGGGGCAAGCCGCTGATCTACTTCGCGGCTGCGAAGAAGCATCTCGCGATCTACGGCACGTCCGCCGGGACGAAGCATTTCACCGCAGCCGAACCGCTGAGCCGGGAGTACATCAGCGGCCTCGTCCGGGAACGAATGGCAACTATCGACGCGCAGCTCGACGGGAAGAAGCCCGCCCGTGCCTGACATGCTGGCGAAGCTCTACGAC
>CAYTBM010000358.1:0-2541 GCA_964436025.1 uncultured Anaerolineaceae bacterium | reverse complement strand
ATATCGCCATCCTGTTGCCCACGCGCACGAACTCACCCGCCATCGAGCGTGCACTGGCCGCGGTGGGTGTGCCGACGCGCATTGAGAGCCGTTCGCTGCTCTTCGCAGCGCAGGAGATCCGCGACCTGACCAACATCCTGGCTGCGATCGACGACCCAACCGACGACGTCGCGGTTGTGGCAGCGCTGCGCTCGCCGGCGTTCGCGGTGCAAGACGGCGACCTGTTGGAGCACGTGAACGCCGGGGGCCGGTGGGACTACACGCGTGAGGCCCCGGACCGTTCACCGGAGGCGATGCGGGAAGCGATGACGGCGCTCCGCGGCTTTCACGAAGCCCGCTGGCTGCTGAGCATCGGGGCACTCGTGGAGCGGGTGATCGCTGAGCGCCGGATGCTCGAGCTGGCGATTTCGACATCGCGGCCGCGCGAGGCGTGGCGCCGCCTGCGCTTCGTTTCGGAGCAGGCGCGAGCGCTCGGAGACTCGGGTGCGGTCACCTCGCTGCGGCAGTTCGTGCACTGGCTGCGGACGCAGGCGAGCGAACGGGTGCTCATCGCGGAAGCTGTCGCCAACGAGCCGGATGACGACGCCGTGCGCATCTTGACGGTGCATGCCTCGAAGGGGCTGGAGTTTCCCATCGTGATCCTCGCCGGGCTCGGGATCGAGCCGCGGCAGATCCGGCCGAACATCGCCTGGGCCCACGATGCCGAGGGCCGCGAGACCGTGGGTGTGCACATCGGGCGAGTGGGAACGAATTTCGACACGCCCGGATACGACGACCTCTGGCAGAACGAGAGGGTGCACGAAGCACTTGAGCGCGACCGCCTGTTCTACGTTGCGGCGACGCGGGCGAAGGAGCGGCTGGTGGTCAGCCTCTTCCACAAGCCGGTTAAAGAGCGCGCCGGCAACGATCACGGCTCGCGCCACGCTCTTCGCCGCTGTTCGACAGCGGAATGCGTGTTCGCCATCCAGGCCGAATCCGGCGAATGGCCGGTGCTGCAGACGGGAATGGCACTGGGGAGCGGGCAAGCGGCCACCAGCACGGTGGAAGACACGGCTGAACAGCGGGAAGCCTGGATCAGGACGCGGACGGAGCGGATCGAGCGGCTTCGCGAGGCTCCTGTCCGGGCGGTGACGGCGCTCGTGCATGGCGGCGAGGGCACCGACGACAAGCCAGAACCCGAAACGGACGATCAGCCATGGCGAAAAGGCCGCGCGGGCACGTCCATCGGCCGCGCCGTGCATGCCGTGATGCAAACGATTGACCTCGCTACGGGTGAGCACCTGCGCGAGACAGCGGAATCGCAGGCACTGGCCGAGGGAATCGCGGATGAAGCCGGCCACGTCGCGCGGTTGGCCGAAAGCGCGCGCACCTCACCATCGATTGTGGCGGCGGCCGCGTCGGGCCGGTATTGGCGCGAGTTATACGTGGGCGTGGAAATCAACGGGATACTCGTCGAGGGCTTCATTGACTTGCTGTACGAATCGCCGGACGGGCTGGTGGTGGTGGACTACAAGACGGACTCGTTGCGAGACGATGCCGCCATGGATGCGGCGATGGATCGGTACCGGTTGCAGGGCGCAGCGTATGCACTGGCCCTGGAACGGGCGCTGGGCAAGCCGGTGGCACGCGCGGTGTTCGTGTTCACCGAGCCGCGCGCCGAGCGGGAGGTCATCGACCTGCCCCGGGCGAAACGCGAAATCGAGGCGATGCTGGCGAAGGAAATGGGCGCTACTCCGGCGGGAGGATGACGCCGGGGTTCAGCATCCCGGCCGGGTCCAGCGCGCGCTTGATGGCGTGCATGGCCGCGATGTCTTCAGCCGAGCGCGTGAGAGAGAGCCACGGCCGTTTGGCGATGCCGATGCCGTGTTCGGCGCTAATGCTGCCGCCGAGTTCCGCGACCAGGCGCAACACCGCGTCATCCGCGCGTTCGTCATCGGGCTCAAGGCCGAGGATGTTCACGTGGAGGTTGCCATCGCCTGCGTGACCGAAGAGCACGGGCCGCGCTTCGGAGACGACCGCCGTGATGACGTTGCGAACCCGCTGTTCGAACTCCGGAAGGCGGGCGAGCGGAAGCGTCACATCCAGCTTGTGGGGGACGCCTTCCGCGTTGATCGACTCCGTGTGGCGTTCGCGGTAAGCCCAGAGGCGGGCCCGGCCGGGGGCGTCGGTCGCCAGCGCGGAATCCTGGATCGCGTCGCAGGCGGCGAGGACCTGGGCGAGTTCCATCGATTCGTCGCGACGTGACGCGCATTCAACGAGGACGTAGCACCCGGCTGGCTTCGCGAACGGCGGCGGCGAGCCGGAGTGCTTGAGCACGAGGTCGACGCCTTGCTGGAAGAAGGCTTCGGCAGCTTCGAGCGAGGGCATCGCGGAACGGACCGCTGCGACGACCTTCAGCCCCTCTGCCAGGTTCGGGAGGGCGAGCAATGCCACCACCCGGTTGGTCAGGGCGGGTACAAGCTTCAGCCGCACCGCGGTCACGACAGCCAGCGTGCCTTCGGCGCCGCAGAGGAGTTGGCCGAGGTCGTAGCCGGTGTTGTC
>CAYTBM010000357.1:0-2551 GCA_964436025.1 uncultured Anaerolineaceae bacterium | reverse complement strand
TGCTCAGCAAGAGTGGGCTGACCCGCCTGGTGGACCGGATGTGCGCTGCGGGATTGGTGCGGCGGACGCCCGACAAAGAAGACCGGCGCGGCCGCTGGGTCTGCCTGACGGAAGCCGGCAACGCGTGCCTCAACGACGCTTCTGACACGCACATCCGGGGGGTGCGGGCCCACTTCGCGGACCACCTCACTGCGGAAGAGGCGGACACGCTGGGTCGCGCCCTGGGTGCGATAGGGGAAGCCGCGGAGCAACTGCGCCTGGGCTAGGATTCGGCGCCGAGGAACTTCCGCAGCGCTTCGCGGGGAGGCCCCAACTCTTCCTTGAAAGCCCGGTAGATCACCGCCGAGAGCACGGCGAGCGATGTCAGAATGATGAGTCCGGTCACGACGGCCGCCTCCCAACTCTTGCCGAACGAATCGCCGAACCCGACGACCACGGTGGTTGGCAGGATGGAGCCGGCGAAGACGAGCAGGACGAACAGCCGGAACGACATGGTGGTCAGACCCGCGGCATAAGCCGCGAAGTCGAACGAGACCGGCATCATTCGCCACCAGAACACGAGCTGCGGACCCATCCGCGTGGCCAGGCGGTCGACCCGCGCAGCGCCGGCCTCGCCAATCAGGCGGGGGATGAGCTTCCGGCCGAACCGGCGGGAGAGCCAAAAGATGATCATCGAGCCGATGAGCTGGCCGATCACCGCATACACCACGCCGAGCACGGTGCCCCAGGCGATGCCCGCGGCAATCATGAACGGCGGGTTGGGGATCGGCGCGACAACCATGGCAAGCGCGAGGACCGCAATGAGCAGGATCGGCCCCCAGAAGCCGAGGTCACGGATCCACTCTCGGATGTCCTGGACGTCAAGGTCGCCCGTGATGAACTCCACGGCGATGAGTATCGCGGCGACGAAGAGCGCGGCCAGGCTCAGCAGCCGGCGGCGCACCCTGGGATTGGCGAACAGGGGACCTTCGGGCGGGCGGGCCGGCGTCCCGGCAGTGGGTCGCACGATGTCACCGAGTTCGCCGAAGACGAAGTACGCGGTGATAACGCCAACGCCACCGGCGGCGGCCCTGGAGTGGCCCACCAGGTAGACCGCGGCGGCCACCGCCAGGCCCGCCGCGACCGCGGTAACGAACAGCACCTTCTCGATCATCAAGCGTGCATGCTACGTCACCAATGAGAGGGTGAACCAGCGAGGTTCACGCTGCGATGCGGGCTACCCGCCGGGCCGGCTGGCCGTACTGGGCATAGGCATCGAACCGGGCGCCGCACTGCAGGCAGGTCATCACCGCGGCTGTACGGCCGGGCAGGTACTCCGGGCCGATGACAAACTTCTCGTGGCCGTTGGGACAGAACATCGGGGGTCTCCTCCGCGGCCGCCGCGGCCGCGTGTTGTTTCTCTCTCCGAGGATCGCAGGCGTGGCGTCAGCTCTCTGTCGAGCGGGTCACGCACGGGCGGGGCGAAGTGTGACGCGTTTGGCACGAGCGGCGGGATATGCGTCTCACAGCCGGTTCATGAGCTTGCGGGCGGTGCGTTCGGCGGCCGTGCGGTCGCCCGGCGCAAGGTCGCCGTCGAGGACCATCGCGCTGAGACGGTCCTTGATGACCCGGATCCACGGGCCGGGCTCACGTTCGAAAATGGCGACCAGGTCGTCGCCGGAGAGGGGGCTCTCGGCGCGGAGGCGGTCTGACTCTTCCCGCTCGACCCGGCCACAGGCGGCTTCGAGCGCGTCGTGGTAGGCGTGGTCGTCGTAGGTGTGGCTGGCGTTGTCCGCGCGTTTGAGGGCGAGCAGGTCCCGCCAGTAGCCGGGCGCTTTCGCCATGAAGCGGCGGACGGAGCGCGCATCAGCGGGGTCCGGGCGGTCCATGTGCCGCCGTACGAGCAATGTGACGGCGAGTGACTCGCCGCGGCCGAGTTTGAGCCGTTCCAGCAGGTTCGTAGCCAGCTCGGCGCCCACCGTTTCGTGGCGATAGAAGCCCCATTCGCCATTGGCTTTCACGTGGCGGACGGCGGGCTTCCCGAGGTCGTGCAACAGGGCGGTCCAGCGCCGCAGGCGCCTGCGCTCGGGCGGGGCATCGATGGCCGCGACCGTCGCGATGGTGTGACCCCATACGTCGAACTTGTGGAAGCGGTTCTGCTCGCAGCCCACCATGGAGGCGAGCTCAGGGAGGACGATATTGAGGGCGCCGCACTCCCGCAGGGCCTCCAGGCCGCGCGCCGGTTCGATGCCCCGGAGCAGCTTGTCGAGCTCGGCGGTCACGCGCTCCTGGGAAAGCGTCCCGAGAAGCGGGCCCGTTTCGCGCATAGCGGCGAACGTCGCCGGTTCGATCTCGAAGCCGAGCTGGCTGGCGAAGCGCAAACCACGGAGGATCCTCAAAGGGTCTTCGCGGAAGCGAAGCACCGGTTGACCAACCGCGCGGACGACTCTGGCGGCCAAATCTGCTTCGCCACCGAAGAGGTCGAGCCTGCGATGACTGAACGCGTCCTCGGCCAGAGCGTTGATGGTGAAGTCGCGCCGGGCGAGGTCTTCTTCGATGCTCGTCCCGAAGG
>CAYTBM010000356.1:0-2584 GCA_964436025.1 uncultured Anaerolineaceae bacterium | reverse complement strand
GGCCCGGCCTCGACGAGCAGCACCGAGCGGCGCGGGTCCTCGCTCGCGCGCGCGGCGATGACCGCACCCGCCGAGCCGGCGCCGACAATAATCAGATCGAACAGCTCGTCACTCATGTGCAGCCTCCATACGGCGGGCAAATCTACCGGGGATTGGGACCGGCGGGAACTTTCGGGGATCTGCCCTCGTTAGAAGCGGCATGGACAACGAATCGACCTGTCAGAAGCCCACTCGCCCCGTCGTCCTCCTCATCGCCGCGATCGCACTCGGGATCCTCGGGGAATACCTCTTCTATCCCGGACTGCTCGGCGTCAACGCCGTGGTATGGACCGCGGCCTTGTGCGCAGGCGCAATCGGCTGCGCGCGGCTCACCGCCACCGATCTTCGCGGGGAGGGCCGATGGCTGACTCCACCGGCGTTGCTGTTCGCGGGGTTCATAGCGTGGCGTTCTTCGCCGGTCCTCCAGGCACTCAACATCGGTACGGTTATCGGCATCCTGGCCATTGCCAGCTTCCGCCTGCGGGACGGCAAGGTTCGTCTCGGCGGCGTGACGGAGTACATCCTTACGGGCGCGGTCAGTCTGGCATCGATCGCCGTCCAGGCGGCAGAGCTGGTTTTTCGCCGGATTTCCTGGGCTGCGCTTCCTGGACACCACGGGAAGCGGGTGACGCCATGGATACGGGGAGCCGCGATCGCGCTACCGCTGCTGGTCATCTTCGGGGCCTTGCTCTCCTCCGCCGACGCCGTGTTTTCGAACGCGGTCACGGCCGTCCCCGCCCTGGACATCTCGAACGTCCCGGCTCACATCGCCCGAGCGTTGTTCTGGGGCTGGCTCGCGGCCGGGTTCATCCATGGCTCGCTTCATTCCACCGGGGAGCAGTTGCGTGGTCCATCAGCCCCGCCAGCAATCCGGCTCGGCCCGATAGAGGTCTCGACCATTCTTGGCCTGCTGGATGCGATGTTCCTCCTGTTTGTTGTCATCCAACTCCGGTACCTGTTTGGTGGCAGCGGGCACGTCCAGATCACGGAGGGGCTGACGTACGCCGAGTACGCGCGCCACGGCTTCTTCGAACTGCTCGCTGTCGCGGCTCTCGTGCTCCCGGTCGTGCTGGGCGTGCACTGGCTGCTGCGCGACTCGTCGCCGGCGGTGCGCATTGCCTTCCGCGTCCTTGCCGCGGCGATGATCGTGCTGATCTTCGCGATCGTCGCTTCCGCGTTGCGGCGCATGGACGCATACGTCGACGAATTCGGACTGACGCAGCTCCGGCTCTACAGCACTGCCGTGATGCTCTGGCTCGTCGCAGTATTCGCGTGGCTGGCCGTAACCGTCCTGCGCGAGCAACGCCAGCGGTTCGCCTCCGGCGCGCTGGCGGCCGGCCTGTTGGGTATCGCCGGCCTGAACGTCGTGAACCCTGACGCATTCATCGTCAGTACGAACCTGAAGCGGCAAGGCGAGCGTCAATTCGATGCATCCTATGCACTTCGACTGAGCCCGGACGCAACGCCGACGATCGCGGCGGCCATGGCTTCGTTGCCCGCGGCTACACAGTGCGAGCTCGCCGCGGGGCTCGCTTCGGGACCAGACACCGGCCCGTGGCAAACGTGGAACCTGGGACGTTCACGGGCGGCGAGTGCCGGAGCCACATTGGCACAGCAGGAGGCGGACTGTCGCTGAGGCGCTTCGCAACACGACACTCCCCGTCGCCTCCCGTACAATCGCGCCACAACTTCGCCCCAACCGAGGGAATCTCCCATGTCGTTCGAATCCGTCATCGCGCAGGCGCGCGCCGAAGGCCGCACGCTGCTCAACGAAGTCGAGGCCAAATCGCTGTTGAAGGACGCCGGCGTCTCCGTCGCCAACACGACGCTCGCCACCAACGCCGCGGAGGCGCAGGCCCAGGCTGAAGCCGCCGGCTACCCGGTCGTCCTCAAGGTCGTCTCGCCGGACATCGCCCACAAGAGCGACGTCGGCGGTGTGAAGCTCAACCTCAAGGACAAGGACGCCGTCGCCGCCGCCTACGACGAGATCGTTGCGAGTTCGAAGAAGGCCGTCGCAAACGCGCGCATCGCCGGCGTGGCCGTCCAGCACATGGCGCCGCAGGGCACCGAGGTCATCGTCGGCATGACCACCGACCCGCAGTTCGGCCCAGTCCTGATGTTCGGCCTCGGCGGGATCATGGTGGAAGTACTGAAGGACGTATCCTTCCGACTCGTCCCGCTCGCTGAAAAAGATGCGGACCAGATGATTAGCGAGATCAAGGGCCGCCCGGTGCTCGAAGGCGTGCGCGGCCAGCCAGCCTCCGACATCAAGGCGCTCAAGCAGACCATCCTCAAGGTCTCGGAGTTCGTCGAGAAGCACCCTGAAGTGCGCGAACTCGACCTCAACCCGGTCTTCGCCTACCCCGACGGCGCGATGGCCGTCGACGCGCGCATCGTCATCTCTGAGTCGTAAGGCCTCCCCCCGGTCTCGCTCCCGACGCTGCGGGAGCGGGGAATTCGCGGCTCTCGCCGCCGTCCTGAAGAAGGTGCTCCATGGCAGTTCCAGGTCACAAGCTCGACCGCATGTTCAACCCCGAAGTCGTCG
>CAYTBM010000355.1:0-2609 GCA_964436025.1 uncultured Anaerolineaceae bacterium | reverse complement strand
CAGCGCACAGCACACGCCTCCCGTACCCTAGCGGCTACATGGGATTCGACATTGAGGGCATCATCAAGACGGCCGGATACATCGGCCTCTTTCTTATCGTGTTCGCCGAGACCGGGCTGCTCATCGGGTTTTTCCTGCCCGGTGACACGTTGCTTCTGTCCGCGGGACTGTTGATCCAGCAAGACAAGGTCGGGCTTGAGTTGTGGATCCTGATTCCTCTGCTCATCGCCGCCGCCGTGATCGGCGACGCAGTGGGGTACCAGGTTGGTAAGCACACCGGCCCGCGCATCTTCAAACAGGAAGACAGCCGCCTGTTCCACAAGGACCATCTGTTGCGCGCTCAACGGTTTTATGACAAGCACGGGGGCAAGACGATCATCGTCGCCCGCTTCCTGGCGTTCATCCGCACGTTCGCGCCGACGGTGGCAGGGGCAGCGAAGATGCCGTACGGCAAGTTCGCGACCTACAACATTGTCGGTGGAGCGCTCTGGGTCCCGTCGATGACGCTGGCCGGGTATTACTTCGGCAAGGCGATCCCGGCCGATTCGATCGACCTGTTCTTCATCGGGCTGGTGGTGGTGATGGTGGCCGCTTCTTCAGCGCCGGCGCTGTTCCATCTGTGGCGGGAGCGGCGCAAGGCCGGGCGCGCGGCGGCCTGACAGCGCGTCAAAATCGGTCGATCCGCCGGGGCTCGGTGGCATTTCGGGGGCGACCCGCACATCTGTCCACTCTCATGACGCATCAGTGTCAGCGATAGAACGAATACGGGACGGCGCGGTGGTGGTTCGGTGAAGCGCGCTCGGCATCCACGGTGCCCTGCCGAAGCTTGCGGTATCCAGAATCAGCAGGTGATTTCGAATGAAAGCCCGCGCCCTCGTCGCTTCATTCCTTTTCTCCGGCCTGGTGACACTCGGGGTGTCCCTGGCCACCCGCGGCGCAGCCGCCGCTACCAATTCGATCAGCGTCCCGTTCACTTTGGCCTGCGCCTCCACCGGGCAGGAATGCGACGCGACTTACCGGCAAACGGTGACCACCACGTCGGTCCTCACGCTCGAGTTCGAGTCAGCGTGGAACGGCTGCGCCTCATTCTCAGTGACCTTCCTGGTCGATGGAACCGCAATATTCACCTCCGCGCCGCTCGCGCCGTTCGTCAGCACCGGCGCGGTCGATGCCGGGCCGGTCAATGCAGGCAGCCATCTGCTGGAAGTCCGCGCCGCCGGCGTAGTCGGTGGATGCGATCAGGGGACGCTGACGTCATGGGGCGGACGCTTCACCGCCACCACGAACAACGATCCGGTCACTGCCACACCAACCCCAACTGATCCTCCGCCGTCGAGCACGCCCGCGCCGTCCGGAGCGGGCGGCGGTTCAAAGGGCGACTGCAAGAAGGGCGGATGGATGTCAGGCGAGTCATGGACCTACAAGAACCAGGGCGCGTGCGTCAGCGAAGATGCCCGCAAGCACGGCCGTGAGAAAGAGAAGGAGAAGGACGGCCACGGCCGCGACGGCAAAGGGAGCCCCTCCCGAGGAAAAGGAAGGCACTGACTGAGCGAATGCTCCCTCGTGCCACGGGCTCCCGGACTTGCTATCATTCCCTCCCCGGGTAACTGGCGAGTTCGTGGAGCACCACGAGGGAGCCCGGACGCAAGCAGCATGGTCGCTCGCCTGGGCCGAAGGTCTCGTCGCATCCTTTCGTAGGAACACGCGCGAGGCCTTTTTCGTCCCTCTGGGGCGGCGGGCCGGGGCCACTCAGTCTCCAGGCCCTTTCGCCCCAGTCCTGAACACCCGGAGGGTAGTTCTGTGCGCGCATTGCTCGGCGTTTACGACAAGACAGGCATCGAAGACTTCGCACGGGGGCTTGTGGGCCTCGGCTGGGAGGTCATCTCCACCGGCGGCACGTTCGCCACGCTCGAAAAGGCCGGCATCCCGGTGAAGAAGGTCGAGGACATCACCGGGTTCCCGGAGATGCTCGACGGGCGCGTGAAGACGCTGCATCCGGTGGTGCACGGCGGCATCCTCGCCCGTCGGGACCTTCCGGCGCACATGGAGGCGCTGGCTGAGCACGGCATCACCGGCATCGACCTCGTGTGCTGCAATCTCTACCCGTTCGTCGCCACCGTGACGAAGGCGGGCGTGACGTTCGAAGAAGGCATCGAGAACATCGACATCGGCGGACCGACGATGCTGCGGGCGGCGGCGAAGAACCACAAGGACGTCATCGTCGTCGTCAACCCGCGAGACTACGGCGCCGTTCTGGACCACCTCCGCAAGAACGACCTGGGGTCCGAAGGGCGACTGCACCTCGCCTACCAGGCGTTCGCCCACGTCGCGACCTACGACAGCCAGGTCGCGGAGTGGCTGTTTGGACAGTTCACGGAGGAGGCGCGACAGAAGCCGCGCGGCCAGGTGACGGTGCCGATGCAGCTGGTGGAGCAACTTCGTTACGGCGAGAACCCGCACCAGAACGCCGCCTTCTACCGGGACGTATCGCTGGCCGAACACGCGCGCGGCGGAATCGCGACGGCCGTGCAGCACCACGGCAAGGAAATGTCGTACAACAACTACCTCGACGCCGATGCGGCCTGGAACTGCGTGAACGACTTCACCGG
>CAYTBM010000354.1:0-2688 GCA_964436025.1 uncultured Anaerolineaceae bacterium | reverse complement strand
GGTTCAACGGTCATCCGCCGGCCTCGCTTGTGAAATCGGGCACACTATAGCCGAACCTGGCCCTAACCGCAGGCCCAAAGCCCCTTGCGCCACTCCACCGGCCGCGCCCAAGATGCGTTCCTCAACAGAGGTGCCGCATGACTCAAATTAGGGAAGGCGTCGTGACCCACTACGGCGCGTCAAACCTGGCTGAACGCATCCTTCACGCCGCGGGGGCCGCGGGGATCGACACTTTCAGCCCCACTACCCTCTCCCCCGTCGATGAATTCCATACCGGCGGAGCGATGGCCACCCGGCAGCTGGCCGAGTTCGCTGGCCTGAAGCCTGGCGAACGCGTTGTCGATCTGGGCAGCGGCATCGGCGGGCCGTCCCGGCTGGTGGCGGCGGAGTTCGGCTGCGACGTCACCGGCGTCGACCTCACGCCGGAGTTCGTCGATGCCGCGCGGATCCTGACGGAGAAGTGCGGGCTCTCGGCGAGCTGCCGCTTCGAAGCGGGCGACGCGACAGCGCTGCCGTTCGCCGGCGCATCCTTCGATGTTGCCTGGACCCAGCATGTGGTTATGAACATCAAGGACCGCCAGGCGTTCTATAACGAAGCCTTTCGCGTCTTGAAGCCGGGCGGCCGGCTGACGTTCTTTGACCTCCTCCTTGGTGACGAAGAGAAGGAGCTCGATTTCCCACTCCCCTGGGCACGAACGCCGGACATCAGCTTCCTCCACACGACTGCCCGGACGCGCGAGTTCGTCACGAGCGCCGGTTTCGAGGAAGCCGCATGGCAGCAGGTGCCGTTCGGGCAGGCGCCGCCGCCGACCATCGTCGCCGGCTTCGGCCTGGGACTGATCATGGGCGACGACATGGGCGAGCGGATCCAGAACATCTCCCGGTGCATCCAGGACGGGCGGGTCATCATCGTGCGGGGGCTGTTCCGGAAGCCGGGGTAGGTTGAACCACGGAGGCACGGAGATTACCGCCCGTCCGCGTCCATCAGGCGCGCCACCTTCTCGCCCAGGATGAGGCTGTAGTTCTGGCCACGGTCTTCCGGGTACACCTGTGTGGTATTCGACAGGTAGAGGCCGGTGATCCCCGTGCGCATCTCGGGGATGGACTTCGAATAGTAGGTTGTGATCACGGGTTGTCCGCCCGGGTCCTTGAAGAACCACTTCTCGCGCACCCACGAACGGTCAAACTGCGGGTTCAGGCGCTTGATTCCAGCGAGGTAGCTTTCGAACACCTGCTCGGCGTCCATCTCGAGAACCGGGTGGCCGGGCGCGACGTAGTTCGAAAGGTAGACCACGTAGTTGCCGCCGTAGCGCTCGGGGGGCATGAAGTTCGTGTGCTCGATGCAGGCCACGAACGGCAGGTCATCGCCAATGGAGAGCCAGTAATAGGGCGTCAGCGGCCGGTCGAGCGAGAGCACGAGGCAGGTCGCCCACTGGTAGCGGACGCGGTCCAGGACCGCTTTGTAGTCCGCCGGCAGGCCCGGCGCGATCTTGCTCGTGATGATGTTCGGCGTGGTCATCAGCACCTGGTCGAACGGATGGAACTCGCCGCCGGCCTGGATGCCGGTTACCCGGCCGTCGTCGATCCGCACTTCGTCGACGTTGGTGTTGAGGCGAATGTCGACGCCCTGGGACGCGAGGCGTTCGGCCAGCGCGATGTAGTACCGGCGGAACGAGCCCTCAAGGTAGCCGAGCGACTCGTGCGAGCCGGCGCCCTTGCGGCTGGCGAAGCGGAGATAGACTTTGTTCCACAGCCAGACCATGCCGACGTTGTCCGCCTGGTCCGCGAACTTGCCCTTGAGCAGCGGGCCCCAGAAGGCGTTGAACGCCTTCCTGCCGACCGCCTTCTCCATCCACTGCTTCGCGGTGACGCCTTCGTAGCGCTTGATGCCGTCGGCCTTGCGGCGCAACCAGACGGCGGCGAGGCCAAGCCTCACGCGGCTCGTCAACGGGATGGCCGTGAACTTCAGGAGGTCCAGGGGCGTGACGAAGGGGTACATCCGGCCCTTCACGAAGTGCGCGTTCTTCGGCTCGATCCAGCGGAGGTAGGCGCCAAGCCCGAGGTCCTCGATGTAGCGGATGACCGTCGTGTCGTTCGTGAAGATGTGGTGGTAGAAGCACTCCAGGGGCTCGCCGCCGACCGGGAAGGTCACGACCTGGCCGCCGACTTCGTGGCGGCCTTCGAACATCGTCACATCGTGGCCGGCCGCGCGAAGGACATTCGCGGCCGCCAGCCCGGCAACACCCGCCCCGACGATCCCGATCCTCATGGCGCTACCGCCTGCTCTTCGACTTCGACACTGGTGATGCGCTTGAACGAAACGCCGAAGCTCCAGAGAAGAATCAGGCCAAGAATCGTCGTGGGGACGAGGATGACGCCGTGGGCGACGATCGAATAGGCGCCGGCGACGCTGTTCGAGACACCCGCCCCGACGAGGACCAGCTTGGCCGCCCACTCGAACGGCCCGGTGCCGCCGAAGAACGTGGGGATGATGATCGCGAGGTTTGCCGCGGAAAGAAGCAGGCAGTAGTGCGCGAACGAGACGTTCAGGTCGAAGCCCTGACCGATGACCGCGTAAGCGCCGGCTTCAATGGTCCAGGCGGCGGCGCTGAAGAGCACGACGAGCCCCAGCGAACGGGGATCGTGCACCGACCGAAGACTGTCGACGAGGTTGTCGGCCATCTCCTC
>CAYTBM010000353.1:0-2700 GCA_964436025.1 uncultured Anaerolineaceae bacterium | reverse complement strand
GGGATGCCCATGTCGTAGCCGGTGTTGCGGCCGAGGTGCTGGTCCGGGAAGAAGAGGACCTTCTCGGCCTGTTCGAAGGCGTACTTGAGCGCGCGAGGCGCGTTACTGGAGGTACAGACGAGCCCGTTGCGTTCGCCGACGAAGGCCTTGAGGCTGGCGGCGCTGTTCATGTAGGTGACGGGGACAACGCTGGCGCCGTCGCCGAGCATCTCGTGGATTTCGTCCCAGGCCTGGTACACGTCGTCGGGGTCGGCCATATCGGCCATCGAGCAGCCGGCGGCCATGTTCGGGAGGATGACTTTGACCTGCTCGTCGGTGAGGATGTCGGCGGATTCGGCCATGAAGTGGACGCCGCAAAAGAGGATGTACTCGAGGTCCTTCTGCTGCTGGGCCTGGCGGGCGAGCGCGAAGCTGTCGCCCACGAAGTCGGCGTACTTGATGACTTCTTCGCGCTGGTAGTGGTGGCCGAGGATGGCGAGTTTCGCGCCGAGCTGATTGCGGGCGAAGGTGATGCGCCGGTCGAGTTCTTCGGGCGACATCTTGAGGTATTCGCGCGGGATGTCCTGCTGCCAGCTGACGAACGCCGGTTCGTCGGCGAGCGGGACCGGGATGAGGGCGTCGGTGGGGCAGGTGTCGGGATCCGTGTAGAGGACGAGCTTCTCTGCGAAGTCGAGCGCCTTCGGGGTGAGAACTGCCATCGGTGCCTCCTGACTTAGTGTCATTCCTACACTAAGTCTGTGCTGTCAGAGTGGCAGTTTGCGGAGTTCGTGTCAAGACGACACGAACTCCGCGGCAGTGAAATCGTGTCGATGCGACAAATTATTTACGGTTGGCGGTGCGCGCGCGGCTCCAGCCGCGGCTGATCATCCAGCGCGAGACGAGGCGGGAGAGGCCGAAGCCCAGGAGCAACGCCCAAAAGACGAAGACGACCATGGTGAACACGGAGTCGCCGCCGGTGGCGCCCGCAAGGAGGCCCATGTAGAGGCCGAGGAAGCCGCCGACTGCGAAGGCCATGTAGACAGGGAAGGTTCGCCACCGCCAGGCGGGCATGGGGGTGGGCTGGTACCCGCCGACCGCCTGGGCGGCCGGCGCGGTGGAGGTGGCGGAGCCGCGCTTCTTGCGGGTGCGGCTGCTCATGAGGGCACGCCGAAGCGGAGGCGAAAGGCCATGTCGCAGCGAAGGCAAAGCGGGACGACATCTCGTCCGAGCAGGTTCCGGAAACCGATCACGTGAACTCCACAGGCCCGGCCCACTTCGTTGATCCGGGCATCGGGAAAATGAAACAGGCCGCCGCAATCAGCGCAGATGAGTGCGCTCAGCCTGCCGATAGCTTCTTTGCACTCCACGCAGATGGTGGCGGGCACGGGGCAATTGTCGATTGGCGGTTGGAGATTGTCGATTGGGCGAGAGGGGCTAGTGGGCGACGGCGAATTCGAGGACGTCGCCGCGTGTGAAGAGGAGTACGCCGGAGGAGGTTTTGCGGTGCTTGATGTGGCCAAGCTGAGCGGCGCGTTCAAGCGTGGCTGCAGGGAGTTTTGCGATGGAGGCGGCTTCTGCGAGGTCGAGGACGTCGTCAAGGGCGCCGGGCGCGGGTTCGGGGTTGAGACAGGTGTTGCAGGCGAATTCGAGCCCAAGGTGGTCTTCGTTGATCCAGACCTGGCCGCAATCTTCGCCGGGGAGGTCCGCCCGGGAGTTCAGGTGGTAGAGGCTGCCGCAGACACCGCAGAAAGCGACCATGTAGGGCTCGACGGTGAGGAGGCAGACGACGCAGGTGTCGGTGGCGGATTGAGAAGACATGGTGGGCCCTTTCCGAGGGTACATGAACCTTGACTCGCGGGGAACGCAATCCCTATGATCATAGCGCTTTAGCAATTCCGCTCGCTCCCGCGTAACCGGGCGAGGTGCCCTTCGCGGCGAAGGGCAGGAAGGGTGCGTGGCCTGGCCACTACGACGGACTACGCGCAGTTGGTAGCACAGCTCGGGGTGAGGCCGCTTCCGGAGGACCTCCTGGGCCAGGCGTTGACGCATGCCTCGTACCTGAATGAAGCGGACGCCTCGGCTATTTCGAACGAGCGGCTGGAGTTCCTGGGGGACTCGGTGCTGGGGATGATCATCGCGTCGGTGCTGTTCGACCAGTTCCCGGACGCGGGTGAAGGCGACCTGACGAGAATGCGGGCGGACATCGTGAGGGGGACGAGCCTGGCGCGCGCGGCGAACCGGTTGGGGCTGGGCGAGCACATGATCCTCGGGCGAGGCGAAGAAGCCGCGGGCGGACGGCACCGCGATCGGAACCTGGCGGGAGCGCTGGAGGCGATGATCGGGGCGGTGTACGAGGCGCACGGCTACCGGACGGCAAAAGCGTTCACGCGGCGGTTGCTGAAGCCGGAGCTGGAACAGATCAGGCGGGAAGGCGCGCGCATCGACGCGAAAAGCTCTCTGCAACACCTGGCGCAGGCTCGCTGGCATGAACCGCCGGAATATGTGACGGTGCAAGAGGCCGCCGGTGCGACGAACCGGTTTATCGTGGAAGTCCGCGTCGCGGGCTCGACTCTCGGACGGGGCGAGGGCCGGAGCAAACGCGAGGCGCAGCAGGCTGCCGCGCAGGAAGCCGTAGTTGCGCTGACTTCGCAAGCGAAGGCGGAGGAGTAGCCCCGTGTACCTGAAGCGGCTTTCCGTCCAGGGCTTCAAGAGTTTCGCGAA
>CAYTBM010000352.1:0-2704 GCA_964436025.1 uncultured Anaerolineaceae bacterium | reverse complement strand
AGCCGCATCTCCGGCAGCCGCGCCAGCCAGATGCGCCGCTCGCTCACGGGATCGCGCCAAGTTCCTTGAGCGAGGCGATCCGGTCCCAGTCGTAACCGAGCTCTTCCAGCAGGATAGTCTCCGTATCCTGGCCGAGTTCAGGCGCCCAGTGGGTTGGTTCGGTCGGGGTTCCGAAAAAGTCGGCGGGGGTGTTCACCTGGCGCGCGGGACCTTGTGGCGAATCCAGCGTGACGAAGGCGCCCGCCTCCGCCGCAAGCGGATCGTCGACGACTTCAGCCACGTTCTGGATCGGTGCCCACCACACGTCGTTCGCGTCGAAGATCGGGCCCCACTCGGCGAGCGGCTTGTCGCGGAGCAGTCCGTCCATGATTGCGACCAGTTCCGGGGCGTGGTCACGCCGGGCCGGAATGTCCTTGAACCGCTCATCCGCCGCGAGCACCGGCGGGTGTCCCATCGCTCTCAGGAAGTCCGGCCAGTGGCGGTCGCCCTGGAGCATGAGGAGATAGAACCAGCGCCCGTCGCGGTCACGGAAAGGGTTGATCAGCGGATTCGGGGCGTGTGTACGGTCATACGGTGGCGTGAAGGGCATGCCGGTGCGTAGCTGGGTGTTCGTGTCCCAGCCCATCATGTAGACGCCCACGCGCATCAACGAGACGGCCACGCGCTGGCCTCGCCCCGTCTTCTCGCGGTGGTACAGGGCAGCCGAAATGGCGCCCGCGGCATTCGCGCCGGTCATGTGGTCTCCCATGCCCCCGCGCTGCAGCGGAGGATCCTTGGCTTCGGCCGTGAGCCCTGCCACCACGCCCGCGCGGGACCAGAACGCACCGACGTCATACGAGGCGCGGTTCGCCTCGGAAGTGCCGGGGCCGTACGCGCTCACATTGCAGTAGATCAGGCGCGGGTTCGTCACCGAGAGCTTGTCGTAGGAAAGGCCCATCCGCTCCAGGGCACGCGGACGCATATTCGAAACGAACACGTCGGCCTTATCGATGAGGTCGCCGGCGATGTAACGGGCGTCTTCGACATCGAGGTCGAGGGCGATGCTCCGCTTGCCGCGGTTGTCCAGTTCGAAGGGAGGGTTCATGACAGCGCCGAAGGCTGCCCCAAGCCCCCGAAAGGGGTCGCCTTCGGGCGGTTCGATCTTGATCACATCCGCGCCCCAGTCGGCCAGCACCGCCGCGCATGATGGCCCTGCCACCCACACCCCAAGCTCCACCACCCGGATACCGTCCAGCGGACCTGCCATGCGCATCCCTCCTGCCGGGAGGCATTCTACGCGGCGCGACCTGCCGGGCTACGACGGTCAGGGCGGCGGAGGCGCTGCGAGCAGCGACTCATCGAACGAAGGGTCGAGGCTGCGGGCGATCGCCAGCAACTCCTCCCGCGTGAATTCCGCCTTGAGCCCCGAGACGTAGAACGCGACGCCATCGCCTCGTTTCCAGTAGAGCGTCTTGTCTTCGAAGACCATGGGGCGCATGTTCGGCATTTGTTCGCCCCCCAGAGCTGTGACATCGACGAGCCCGGCGCGGTCGCGGTAGTCCAAGAGCCAATGGGCCTGAAAGCCGCGGGGCGCGTCGCTCGCGCACCCTATCGACGATCCGACGACCAAGAACGAACTACTAATGACCGCTGGGAGTCCGTCCGGCCGGCGTGGCTCGCGCACGTTTGGCTGGTTGAGGTCAGCGAATGACACGGCACGTGCTGAGAGCGGACAAACGGCGCCGAAGCCAGGGTCCAGCGCCTTTGCGATGGCGCGGGCCTGTTCGTCAGTGATGCGTTCGGGCGCCCAGTTGATGGAGAACCGGTACTTCGCGTTCCGCCAGCGCGCGTCGCCCGGCCGGAAAGTCGCCGGAGACTCGATGTCATCGGGCGTGACCGAGCTTGCGAAGACAGCGAGGAGACTGCTGCCAGGCCCGCTGAACATGGCCTGAAACTGGACCTGGGGCTCGGCGGTTGGGGGCGGAGAGACGGGCGGACAGTCCTTGGATGGCCTTTCAAGCGCCGTGAACTCGGGGCGCGCCAGCGAGTAACCGTCCGGGACAGCCGGACGCGGATCGCCCAGGCCGAAACCGGCCAGATCTGACCAGTCCTTTGCGACCGTGCGATAGAAGCAGGAGAGTGGGACGGGAGGGCGCAACTGCTGGACCGCCATCTCGACGATTCGGTGGGCGGTAGCCGGGTCAACCGGTTTTTCTGGGAAGCCGTCGGCACTCACGTTGCCGTAGAGACTGACGTTGATGATGTTGAAGTCGTAGCCGGCGTCTGCGAAGGTCGCGTAGAGCGGGGCGATCCGAGTGGGCATCGTCGAAGTGGCGAACTGGTCGATCATCAGTTCGAGGCCCGTTTTTCGGTGCTTCCATTCCGTTTCCAGCATCTTCGTTGGCGTGGGCTCGTAGCAGAGGTCGCCGAAGCGGATCGCGGTCAGCTCAAATTCGTTGTCGAGGAGCCGCGCAGGAAATGCCGCGAGTTCCGGGGACAGGTGGCCCGATCCGTCCGTGACCGGCACGAGGTTGTAGCAGCGGTCCATGACGAGCCCGCTTTCGGGCGACGGGCTACCACCGAGGGAAGCGATGCGATCAGCCAGGGATGGCGTGCTGGGTTGGCGATCCCCACCGCGGTTGGCGAGCGCCCAGGTGGCCGCGCCAATTGCCAGTACCGATACCAACGCCAGGACCGCCCACCTTTTCATCACCATTCACTCCAT
>CAYTBM010000351.1:0-2715 GCA_964436025.1 uncultured Anaerolineaceae bacterium | reverse complement strand
GCGATCAAGGCCGAGGTGGTCTCCGATGATGAGCGCGAGGCCGGGCGGCGGACGCTGCTGAACTACGGACACACGGTCGGACATGCGATCGAGGCAATCACCGGGTACTCGACCTACCTCCACGGCGAGGCGATTAGCGTCGGCATGCGCGTGGCCGGGACGATTTCTCGCGAACTTGGATTGCTCAGCGCCGACGATTTCGCCCGGCAACAGTCGCTCCTGCGCACCTTCGGGCTGCCGGATTCGGCCCCGGGGCTTTCCGTCGACGCGGTGCTTGAAGCGACACTCCTGGACAAGAAGGTCCGAGGGGGCAGTGTGCGCTGGGTCTTGCTCGAGGGCATCGGCAACGCGGTTACACGGGACGGGGTGCCCGATGATGTTGTGCGGCGGGCGGTGGAGGAAGCGCTGCTGGCGTAAGGGGCGTCGTCATCATGGTATGATGACGCCATGCGGACGATGTTGAGCTGACGGACGAGCAAATATCGCAGCTCAAGTCGTATTGCGAGCGTGAAGGGATCTCTCGCGCCGACGCTGTACGGTGCGGTGTTGAATTGCTGCTGGGTACACATCGCGACGCTCAGGCGCTCTGACGTCAGGAGTGGCGGGACGCGCTGGCTGGCGTGTTCGGGATGTGGAAAGACCGCGGGATAGACGCGGTGGAGCATCAGCAAGCTTTGCGCGCCGAGTGGGATCGCGATGGCTACTGATTCGGGCGCGTCATCATGGTATGATGACGCCATGCGGACGATCATTGACCTTACGGACGAGCAAATCGAGCAACTGCGGAGCTATTGCGAGTGTGAGGGCGTTTCGCGGGCGGAAGCGGTTCGCCGGGGAGTCGATTTGTTGCTGGCGAGAGATCGAGAAGCTCGGACGCTTCGGTTGGCGCAGCGAAGGAGCGCGCTCGCTGCCACGTTCGGTATGTGGAAAGACCGCGGTATCGATGCAGTCGACTTTCAACGAACGCTTCGCGCCGAGTGGGACCGCGATGTGTGGCAGAGCTAATGCGCTGCTTCGATAGCAACGTCATCATCGATTCACTGAACGGAGTGCAGGCGGCCCAGGACTTGTTGGCAACCGAGGGTGAAGACGTGGTGAGCGTTGTCACCTGGATCGAGGTGCTCGCTGGCTGCAGGGACGAGCGCGAGGACCAGGCTGCCCGTGCCCTGCTGGGTACGTTTCGCATTATCTCGTTGGACGGGGCAGTCGCCGAGGAAACAGTCAGACTCCGCAAGCTGCGGCGCCTGAAATTGCCGGATGCTGCGGTCCTGGCCACCGCAAGTGCGCTCGGCTGCGGCTTGATCACGCGCAACACGAAGGACTTCGCAGCGGACGATCCACTGATTCACATTCCGTACCAGCTATGACCCTCTCCTTCGAACGCACCGGTGGCAGTCCCGATCCGGTTGGGCCTCGAACCGGGATGCTGACCACCGCGCGCGGCGTGATCCGGACACCTGCGTTCATGCCCGTCGGTACGCTGGCGACCGTGAAGACGGTGAGCACGGACGAGGTGCGCAACACGGGCGCCGGCATCCTCCTGGTCAACGCCTACCATCTCTACCTGCGGCCCGGTCACGAGCTGATTGAACGGCTCGGGGGCGTCCACCGGTTCATGGACTGGGACGGCCCCATCCTCAGTGACAGCGGCGGCTTCCAGGTGTTCAGCCTGGCCGGGTTGCGCAAGGTCGGCGAGGACGGCGTTCGCTTTCGCTCGCACATCGACGGTTCGGAGCACTTTTACACGCCCGAGCTTGCGATGGCGGTGCAGGCGGCGCTTGGCGTGGACATCGCGATGCCGCTGGACCAGGTGCTCCCGGGCGAGTCAGACCATCGCGCCGCGAAGGAGGCGGTGGAACGGACCCTGCGCTGGTACGAGCGGTGCCGCAGAGCCGAGCCAGCCCTGGCCACGTTCGCGATCGTGCAGGGCGGCATCCATCCCGATTTACGCCGTTTGCACGCCCGGGAAGCCGCTGCCGCAGGCGCCCCGGGGTACTCCATCGGCGGGCTCTCGGTCGGCGAATCGAAAGATTCGATGTGGGCAATGACCGAGGTCGTTACCGCCGAGCTGCCCGTCGACAAGCCGCGCTACCTGATGGGGGTTGGCTCTCCCGAGGACCTCGTCAACGCGGTCGGGCGGGGCATCGACATGTTCGACTGCGTGCTGGCGACGCGGCTGGGCCGCAACGGGACACTCTTTACGGACACCGGCCGGGCGAACATCCGCAACGCGCGCTTCCGCGAAGACCCTGCCCCAATCGACGGCGAGTGCGACTGCCCGGCCTGCTCGCGGCTGAGTATGGCGTACCTCCACCACCTCTTCCGAAACGACGAAATCCTCGGCTACAGACTCGCGACGTTGCATAACATTCGATACCTGGTGCGGCTAACGGAGCGCATGCGGGCCGCGATCGCGGGCGGGGAATTCGCCGACTGGGCCGAGGATTTCCTGGGCCAATACCGCGCGGTCGACGAGGGCGCGAGGCGAGAGCAGAAGGAGCGCTGGAGCGAGCGCGGGCGGCCGGTGGGGAAGCGGTGAATGTGAAGGTTCAGCCTTCGGGGGTTGCGGGGAACGGCCGAGTATGTACTCTGGAGCTTCCCCAACCACGGTTCCGGAAACGGAAGCCAGTCCGGTGCGGACGGACGGGTTGACAGGGAACGCGCGAGAGGCTTAATCTTCTCGTTCGGGCCTTGCGAGAGGCCAGCGCACGTTAA
>CAYTBM010000350.1:0-2741 GCA_964436025.1 uncultured Anaerolineaceae bacterium | reverse complement strand
ACGGTGTCGCCTCACCGAAACAGTATCGTCCGCCCCACGGCCAGCGGCAGTTAGCATCCCGCCAACCCCACATTCAACGCGCCGCCCACCGGTGGCCGGGTACTTCGTGTCTGATCTACACTAACTCATGCACCTCCCGCCTTTAGCGCCGCTTCGGACTGCCCGTTGACCCGCGCCCCGCTCGTCGTCATCGGCAGCGGCATCTCCGGACTCTTCGTCGCGCTCGAGGCCCGCAAGCTCGGCCCGGTCATCGTCCTCACCAAGGGCAGCATCGACGACTGCAACACTCGCTGGGCCCAGGGCGGCATCGCGGCCGCGGTCGGTCCCCTTGATTCCCCGGGACAACACCTCGCGGACACGATTGCCGCCGGCGACGGGCTCGTCGACCAAACGGCCGCCCGTGTCCTCTGCAACGAAGCCCCGGCCCGCATCCGCGACCTCGTCGAATACGGCGTGGCTTTCGACTCACTCGGCGGCGAAGTAGCTCTCGGGCGCGAAGCTGCCCACAGCCATTCGCGCATCCTCCACGCAGGCGGCGACAGGACCGGCGCCCAGATCGAGACCGCGCTCACCGCCGCTGTCTCGGACCCGCTCATCACCGTACTCGACTACACACTCGCCACTTCTTTGCTGGTCGAGAACGGCCGGATCGCTGGTGTCGAGGCCGTCGCCCTCCAGACCGGCGCGAAGGAAACCTACCAAACGCCGCACGTTGTCCTCGCCACGGGCGGCGCCGGTCGGCTCTTCACCTACACCACCAACCCTGATGTCGCCACGGGCGACGGCATCGCCCTTGGCTTCGAAGCGGGCGCCGAGATCGCCGACATCGAGTTCTACCAGTTCCACCCGACCGCCCTGCATGTCGCCGGCGCCCCGCCGTTCCTCATCTCCGAAGCCGTCCGCGGCGAAGGCGCGGTCCTTCGCAACGCTGCGGGCGAATCATTTATGTCACGTTATCACGAGCTTCGAGACCTCGCCCCTCGCGACGTTGTCGCCCGCGCCATCGTCACAGAAATGCGCAACGCGAACTCCGAGTCAGTCTTTCTCGATTGCACGGGACTCAAGTCCGTCGATCTCGCCGCGCGCTTCCCCGCAATATCCGCCTTCTGCAAGAGCGTAGGCATCGACATGAAGACCACACCCATCCCGGTCGCCCCGGCCGCTCACTACCTCATGGGAGGTGTCCGCACGGACATCTGGGGTCGCACAACAATCGAGGGCCTGTACGCCTGCGGCGAAGTCGCCTGCACCGGCGTCCACGGCGCCAACAGGCTCGCCAGCAACTCGCTCATGGAGACGGTCGTCTTCGGCAAACGCGTCGTTGAGCACCTGTCGAGCGGAGACGGCGGCGCTGCATCTCCGACGAAGGATGTGAAACGCCTCGACTCCCCCACCGGCGCCGCCCCAGGCCATGACGCGGTCCAGCAGATGATGTGGCAGTGTGCGGGCATCGAACGCGACGCTGCCGGCCTTCGGCACGGTCTCGCACAGGTGGACGCCTGGAAGCCCTCCGTGGAAGCCACAAGGGAGGGACACGAACGCCGCCAGATGGCGGTGCTCGCCTCCCTTATGCTCACCGCCGCCCTCGAACGCGCCGAAAGCCGGGGAGGCCACTACCGCCGCGATTTCCCCGCCCGAGACGACATCCACTGGAAAAGACAGCAGGTCTGGAAGCATGACGCCTGAACCGCTCGACCCGGCGCTCGTCTCGCGCCTCGTTCGCGCCGCCCTCGAAGAAGACCGTGCGTTCGACGACGCCACCACCCTCGCCACGGTCTCGCCCGCCCTCTCCGGCACAGCTTCCTTTCTCGCGAAGGAGGAAGGCGTCCTTGCCGGCATGCCTGTGGCGCTCGAAGCTTTCCGCCAGCTCGATGTCCACGCGTCGCTCACGGTCCGGGTCGAAGAAGGCCAGGCTTTCCTACCCGGGACCGTCCTCGCTGACGTGACCTGCTCCGTCCAGGCTATGCTCCGCGCCGAGAGGGTGGCGCTGAACTTTCTCCAGCGCATGTCCGGGACCGCCTCGCTCACCCGCCGCTTCGTGGACGCAACTGCCGGGACCCGCGCCGTCATCCTTGACACCCGTAAGACCACGCCTGGGCTCCGCGACTTCGAGAAGTACGCCGTTCGCTGCGGCGGCGGCACCAACCACCGCCGCGACCTCGCCGCCATGGCCATGATCAAGGACAACCACCGCGAAGCCCTCGAACGCATGGAGCGCACACTCGCCGACGGCGTGGAAGCCATCCGCAGCCGTACACCCGGCATCGCCGTCGAAGTCGAAATCGATGCCCTGTCTCAGCTTTCCGCCGCGCTGGAAGCGGAACCAAACTGGATCCTGCTGGACAACATGGATGCGGGAGAAATGGCCGAAGCCGTCCGTCGCGTCGCCGGTCGAGCCAAACTCGAAGCAAGCGGCGGGGTCAACCTCTCCACCGTCCGCGCCATCGCAGAAACCGGCGTCGACGCAATCTCCGTCGGCGCCCTCACCCACAGCGCCCGCGCCCTCGATATCTCGCTCGACCTGGCGTTCTAAAGAACCCCATCCGATCCATACGTATGCCGGCGGCAGCCTGCCCTACCGCAGCCCGATCCCCTCCAGGAACCTCACCGCCCCCACCACCATCCCGTCAGTCTGATGCTGGTTGATCTCCAGCGGGTACCCCGGCAACGCCCGGGCCCCCGCCACTACATACGACCAATCGACGTCCCCGTCGCCCGGCGAGCGGTGGTCCCCAATCCCC
>CAYTBM010000349.1:0-2758 GCA_964436025.1 uncultured Anaerolineaceae bacterium | reverse complement strand
GCACCTGCGACGCGGCCTCAGGTGCTGGTGATGCTGATCCAACGTGCAAGACTCACCACGAACTCACCGCGCGGCCAGCTCCTGAGCGTACCGCAGCGTGGTTGCCCTCCCGACGACCATCCTCCGCGCCTGGTCCAACGCAAGGAACACCGCCGCTGAAACGGGCAGCGCGGCCAGCCACGGCAACTTCACTGCTTCCATCTTGAATACGCCGTTCAACCCCGGGACAAACACCAGGATCACCGCCACGGCCAGTTCGAACGCCAGGCCAACGCCCACCCAGCGGTTGGACCGCAAGGAGAGCCGCGCGAACAACGGACCGTCACGCTGCGCGAAGAGACACCCCACCTGACCACCGACGATGCAGAGAAACGTGAGCGTCGTCGCCCCGTTGGCCACGTGGTCGTAAGGCGCCAGCGAAGTCCCTGGCTGCCAGCCCGCCCACAGGTAATACGCGAAAAACCCGGCGAGACCGAGAGCCGCTTCCACTGCGCCGAAGAAGAGAAACGTCCGGAGTCCCAGCGCCTTCGTGAGCAGCGGCGTCGTGGGCGGTTCCGGGGATTTCGCCATCGTGCCTCCGGATGGCGCCTCGGTACCGAGGGCAAGGGCCGGCAGCAAGTCCGTCCCCACATCCACTGCCAGCGCCTGGATGACCGCAAGGGGCAGAGGCACCGGCAGAAAGATGTAGGCGAGGAATGGCGCCATCTCCGCCACGTTGCTGGTGAACACGTAACTCACAAACCGGCGAATGTTCGCTCGGATCGCTCGGCCTTCCTCGATCCCCGTGACGATCGTCGCGAAGTTGTCGTCGGCCAGCACGATGTCGGCCGCCGCCTTAGCCACTTCGGTTCCTCGCAGCCCCATGGCCACGCCGACGTCTGCCGCGCGCAGCGCCGGAGCGTCGTTGACCCCGTCGCCTGTCATCACGACGACTTCGCCGGCCGCACGGAGGACGTTGACGATTCGGAGTTTCTGCTCCGGGTCGATTCGGGCGACGATGGCGTCTCGTGAGAGCACATCGCGGAGCTCGCGGTCGGACATCCGGTCGACATCATGGCCCGTCACCGGCGTGATGGCGTGAGCAACCATCCCGATGCTGTGAGCAACCGACAGCGCCGTCGCGGGATGATCGCCGGTCAGCATCACGATCCTCACGCCCGAACGCCGGCAGGCGCTCACGGCCTCTGGCACACCGGCGCGAGGGGGATCGGAGAAGCGCACAATCCCAAGCGCTGACATGTCGGAGAGCGAGGGCCCCATGGCGAACAGGAGGACTCGATCGCCGGCGGTGGTAGCTCCCTCCACCCCGCGCTCCAGGAGCTCTGGAAGCCGCGCGCTTCCGATCAGTTGCAGCACTGCCTCCGGCGCCCCTTTTACGAATGTCCTGGACGAGCCGTCCACCTCGCACTCCGCGGCCATGTACCGGGAACGTGCGCTGAAAGCCTGGCTGCCCAGCCTCGCATGGCTGGCCGCGATCCCCCTGGCGTCGAGCCCGTGCTCTTTCGCCCAGGACCAGAGCGCCCGGTCAATCGGGTCCCCGGTGAGTATGCCGTCGCTTTCTTCGCAGTCGTTGCAGAGCACGGCCGCGAGGAGCAGATCGGGACTTGCTTCCGTTGAGCCGTCGCAGCCGATCGCCCCTCGGACGGTGATCGTGTTTTGCGTGAGCGTGCCGGTCTTGTCGGTGCAGATCGTCGTTACCGACCCGACGATTTCCACGGCCGACAGTCGGCGGACGACTGCCCCGCGCTCGGCCATGCGCCGCGCACCGATGGCCAGCGCGACGCTCAGAGTCGGCAAAAGGCCCTCCGGCACAAGCGCGACGATGACCCCGGTGCCGAACGTCAGCGCCGTAACGAACGAGGTTTCGGTGAAGACGGCCGCGAGCGAAAGCGTTGCCGCGCCGGCGAGCACCGCGATTGTGGCCGTGACGCGGGATAGCTGCCCCACCTGCCGTTCCAGGATCGACTCCCGGTTCTCAACTCCGGCAACCAGCCCCGCGACCACTCCGACACTGCTCGCGGCGCCGGTCGCGAAAACCAGCGCGTTCGCCGAACCCGTGACGATGGCCGCTCCCGCCGGGACCACGTTGGCCACCTCGAGGACATTGAGCCGATCATCCGCCGGCCCGGCTTCGCTGGACCGGTCGACCGGCACGGTCTCGCCTGTCAGCATCGAGAGATCAACCGTCAGGCCGTCGCTTTCAAGGACCGAGCAGTCCGCCGGCGCGATGTCGCCCGCGGCGAGGCGGACGACGTCGCCCGGCACCAGCCCCGAGGCCGGGACAACCACGAGGACGCCGTCTCGCAGGACACGCGCTCGCACAGCCACATTTCGCATCAGCGCAAGCACGACCTGCTCAGCCCGCTGCTCCTGCACAAACGCGAAAACGCCGTTGAGCACGATAACTGCAAGCACCGCGCCGCCCAGCTCCGGTATGCCAGCGGCGAAAGCCAATCCCGCGGCAAACCACAGCAGAAGGGCAAGCGTGTGTGTGAATTGACCGAGGAATGCGCGGACGGGGTGGACCGAATCGGTTGCTACCGGCTCGTTCGGCCCAATCCGCCTGAGGCGCTCAGTTGCCTCCGATGTTGTGAGGCCGTTCGCGGTGGACTGCAGCTGCGCCACCCGATCCCCAGGTTGCAGGCCTGCGAGAGACGGGCCGTCCGGGGAAGGAAGTCCTTCGCGACGCGAAATCAGCGGCCGACGGTGTCGCCTCACCGAAACAGTATCGTCCGCCCCACGGCCAGCGGCAGTTAGC
>CAYTBM010000348.1:0-2795 GCA_964436025.1 uncultured Anaerolineaceae bacterium | reverse complement strand
GCGGCTGGGGCTGGATGTGGCCGCGAAGCCGGACAGCGTGGAGATCTGCTTCGTGTCGGGGAACGACTACCGCGCGTTCCTCGAAGGGCGCGTTGAGTCCCAGCCCGGTGAGCTTCGAGACGAGACGAGCGCGGTCCTGGCCGAACATGGAGGCATCGCCAACTACACGATTGGCCAGCGCAAGGGCCTGGGTGTCGCGACAGGCGAGCCGCGGTACGTCACGGCCCTGGACGCGGCGCGGAACATTGTCACCATCGGCCCGGAAGAAGGACTGTTCGCGGATACCGCCGAGGTTCGCGAGCTGAGCTGGATCGCGGGCGAACCGCCGGCTGCGGGCACGCGCCTTGAGGCTAAGGCCCGCTACAAGGCCGACCCCGCTCCGGCGACGCTTGTTTCCTGCGGGCCGGAGGGAGCAGTCATCCGCTTCGACCGGCGCCAGCGCGCACTCACGCCGGGGCAGGCCGTGGCCTTCTACGACGGGGATGAAGTGCTCGGCGGCGCCACGATCGAACGGGCGTGGAGAGAGAACGAAAGAAGGTAGGACGCAAGAACGAAAGAGGGCTCCCCCTGGGGAGCCCTCGCGTTTGGGCGGTCTCGCGCCAACCATCGCTCACGCTCAAGGCAGCTATCCGAGCGTTTTGGTCAGCGACCGTCGCTGTTCGCCATTCGGCGTTATCGACCCCGCTCAGGCGGTCTTGAACCGCGCGACCGCGCGGTCGAGGCCTTCGGCCACACCCCGTACGTGGCTCGCTGTCGCCGCAAGTTCCTGAGCCTGCGCCGAAAGCTCCTCCGTCGAAGCCGACACCTCCTCGGCGGAGGCGGACGTCTCTTCGCTGGTGGCCGAAACCTGGATGATTGCGTCGGTTACGCGGCTGGTGCCGGTGGCCATATTGTTGGCGCCTTCGGCCGAAGCTTCGGCCATCGCGGCGATCTCTTCCGCGCTGTTCACAATGCGCGTGGCGCCGCCGGCGAGGTCCTGTACGTCCCGGGCGATCTGTTGCATCTGCACAGCGGACTCGCGCACCGAGGCGATGATCGATTCCAGTGCCTGGCCGGCGCCGGCGGTCACCTCGCGGCCCTCTTCCACGTCCTTGACGCCGACCGCCATCACGCTGACGGCTTCCTGCGTGGCGGACTGCACCTTGGCGATGAGGTCCGCTATCTCTTTCGTCGACTGGCTCGAGCGCTCGGCAAGCGAGCGGACGTTCTCGGCGACAACGGCGAAGCCCCGGCCCTGTTCTCCGGCGCGCGCCGCCTCGATGGCGGCGTTCAGGGCGAGCAGGTTCGTCTGCGCGGCGATCTCATCGATGGTCTTCACAATGTCGCCGATTTGTTGGCCGAACTCCCCGAGCTGGCCGACGGTCTGGCTGGCGCGGCCCACCGCGTCGGCGATGGAAGACATCGAATGGACCGCGCGCGAGACCGCTTCCTGGCCCTGCTGGGCGGCCTTCCGCGACTCTTCGGCCGAAGCGGCAACCATCTCCGAGGTCGATGCGACGTACTGGATGCGTTCGCTCATGTTCGTGGCTTCGGAGCGGCTCGCGCCCGCTGATTCTGCGTTGGCGCGGGCCGCATCGGCCAGTTGTTGCGAGCCGCTCGCAACCTGCTCGACTTCTCGCGCCGAATCCTGGGAAAGGCCGCTCAGCGAGACCGCGCTGCGGGTGACTTCATTGATCGCGTTAGCGATCTGGCCGGTAGCACTCGCCATCTGGTCCGACGAATCGCGCAGCGCCTCGGACGAATCGAGGAGCGACGATGCGCCGCTGCGCACTTCCGTGACGATCGCGGCGAGGCTCATGCGCGCTTCGTTGTAGGTGCCGATAGTGGAGACGAGCTTGTCCAGCATCTTATTGATGCTGGCGGCCGCCCGGCCGATTTCATCCTTGCCATGCGAGGGGATCTTCGGCGTGACGGGTTGCGCATCCACCGAAAGGTCCCCGGCTGCGATGGCGCGAATCCCCTTTTCGAGCGCCGTCACGCAGTTTCCTTCGATAGACTCCAGCCGGCTGACTACCGCGCCGACGCCCCCGCGGATCGACCGCGTGATCACATAGCCCACACCGAGGCTGAGCACCGCAACGATGGCGGTGATGATGAAGAGCAGGGTGCGCGTGGAACTGGCGGAAGTCTTGATCTTGGCGTGCAGCTCCGCCCCGGTGGCCGCCTTCAACTGCAACGACTCATCCAGCGACGTGTTGAGCGCCTGGGACGCCGCGGTGTTGGCAGTCATGTTCTCGCTGGTCGAGGCGGCGAGCACTTTGTTCGCGGTCGCGAAGTAGGCGTTCTCCGCGTCTTCGATCTTCTTGATTGCGGGCACATCCACGCCGTCGGTGTCGTCGGCGTAGGCCTTTTTGATCTGCGCCTGGAAGTCTTCGTGGATGGTCTTGAGCGCGTCTGCCGCGACGCTGGGATTGGCGCCCGCATTGGCGACTGTGGCCTGCATCTTCGCTGCCGTGAAGATCATGTTGGCCTGGCCGACGGCTCCTACAAGCGGGTCCGCGTACAGCGTTTCTGCGTCGCGGCTCATTGCGCCCATCTTCGAAACTGCCGTCATCGAAAGGGCGCAGGTGAGCACGATCACCGCGATGTAGCTCGCGAAGAGTTTCGTCCGGATGCTCCGGTCATTGAACCAGGACATGTGTACCTCCCCCGATTGCAGCGCGCGCGACGCCGCTGGTCGCCGGCGCGCGATCACTGTTAACCGAGTATCGGATGGCTTTTCCCGCATGCTTATCGGGGAATGTCCCGATGCGCTGCGGCGGGAGGCACGCTCCGGCCGCGAAACCGCACGCCTC
>CAYTBM010000347.1:0-2797 GCA_964436025.1 uncultured Anaerolineaceae bacterium | reverse complement strand
CGCCATTACCAGAGTGAACTCACCGCGCCGCCAGGCGCCGAACAGGAATCGCAGTGCTCACGACAACGACCGTCTTCCTTGCCCAGCGCGTGTACGGCTACCACCCGTTCGCGGCGTTCCTTTTCTACTTGCTCGTCGCGACGGTTTGCGTTGGCATCCTGGTCGCGGTCGCGAATTCCCGCGGACGTTCGACACTCTGGTCTCTCTTTGGCGTCTGGCTACTGCCCGGTCTGCTCATTGGTTTGCTGGTCCTGATCGCGCTTCCAGCGAACAGCGAACCACCCGCACAAAACGCTGCTTAACCGACCATGCGGGCTGAAGCGGCTTCGAAACCTTCCTCCGCGAAGCTGTTGCCCTAACGCAACCTTCCCGGCGGCATCCTCATTGGCGAGCGATGCCACCGAGGAGGATTTGGCATGACGACAACAGAACCGAACAAGACCGGCGTCGATCCCACCGTGACCACGGGGCTCGAGGTCTACACCATCGACAACAAGCGCCTTGGCCGCGTCAAGGAAACCACCGAGACGCACTTCAAGGTGGACGCGCGCTTCCGGCGCGACTACTGGCTCGCGAAGACTCGGGTGGTCTACGTCGATGACCGCTGCGCCGGGATGCACTTCCGCAGGGACGAGCTCGACCTCTACCGCATGAACGATCCGTACGGCCAGGAGTTCGCGAACCGGACGTTCTCCCAGCCGAAGTCGGCACGTGACGGCATTATCGACCGTGACGTACGCGGCGGGTTCCCGCTCTAAATCGAGATGTCTCCCTCTCCAGTGCGAAGGTCCGGCCAAATGGCCGGGCCTTCGCGCGTGAGGAGAGGTGAGCGGGCCTGGTCGATGAGGCCCCGCGCTAGCTGGAAGACTCACCCATCCGTCAACAGCTACTTGTAATCCCAGCCATCGAAGAATAGAGTCCGCCGATCACTCTCATAGGAGTTACTCGCATGGCTGACGCGGCAATCTTCGTTGGTTGGGGACAGGTCGTTCGGGGGCGAGAAACAAAGGCACTGGGTGTGTTCAACGAGACGTTGAACTACTACACGCGCCTCCAACAAGAGGGGACGATTGAGAGTTTCGAACCCGTGCTACTTTCCGCGCACGGCGGTGAACTCGCGGGCTTCATCCTGATCCGCGGGGAGCGTGCTCGGCTCGATGCTCTCAAGACAACTGAGGAGTTTGGGCGGACGACCTTTCGGGCAAACCTCATTGTCGACAACCTCGGCGTAGTCGACGCCTCCATTGGGGCATCTCTCGCCACCGGGATGGCGACATTCGCGGCCCAGATCGCGGAACTCGCCTAGGGACGATCGAGGCGCGGCGCTGCTGGCCCTCTTCCCGCGCGCGTGCCCCGCGGGCAGCAGGTCGGCGGCTTGTGGACCCCCGCTATTCCCGCCTCTGGTAGTCGGCCAATCGGCCGCCGCATTCGATGGCGAACGCCGCGGCCGCCGCCAGGTCTTCCACCCGCAGGTCCAGGTGCACCATCTTCCACTACTCACCCGGCTCTTCCGGCCAGACGGGTGGCCGGTAGTCCCCGTATTGCTGGAAGGAAAGGTTTGGCCCGCCGGCCGGGTTGCCGAGCAGCACGAAATCGTGGTCGCGCCAGGTCACCTGCCAGCCAAGCAACCGGCCGTAGAACAACGCCAACGCTCCGGGTCGCGGCAATCGAAATTGACCGTGCCAAGTGCAATGGAGGGCCGAGCGCGGGCATGCTGACGGCTCTCCCTGGGCTACTTCCGGATCAGTCCCTTCGCGTCCGCCGCCTCGATAACCTGCAGAACGTTGGTCGCGGCGCCCTTGCGAATGCTGTCGGTCACGGTCCAGAACGTAATGCCGCCGGGGAGGCTGCTGTCCCCGCGGAGCCGGCCCACGAGCACGTCGTCGGTGCCGACCACGTCCATCGGCGTCGGGTACTGCTCGGCGCCGGGGTCATCGATGAGGCGCACACCCTTCGCTGTGGCCATCAGGTCACGGGCTTCGGCTGCACTGATCGGGCGTTCGAATTCCGCCCACACGTTCATCGCGTGCCCGAAGAACGTCGGCACACGCACGCAGGTAGCGCTGATGGCGATGTCCGGCGCGTGAAGAATCTTGCGCGTCTCGTTCGCCATCTTGATCTCTTCCTTCGTGTAGCCATCTTCGGCGAAGAGGTCGATCTGAGGCACGGCGTTGAAGGCGATTTCGCGCTTCTGCGTGCCGCTCGGCTCATGTCGGCCATCGAGCGCCGCCGCCGATTCGGTGCGCAGCCCTTCGACCGCGGCGCTGCCGGCCCCCGCCACGGCCTGGTAGGTGCTCACGACGATGCGCTTCAGCGGGTTCACGCGATGGATCGGCGCCAGAGCCATCACCATCGGCGTCGTGGTGCAGTTCGGCTGGCTGACAATGCCCTTGTGCCAGGAGAGGTCTTCGCCGTTGATTTCGGGGATGACGAGCGGCACGTCCGGGTCCATCCGGTACGCGCTCGAATCATCGATGACGAAGCTGCCGTTCGCCGCGGCAATGGGCGCGAACTGCTTCGACGCCGCGCCCGAGGCCGAGAGGAAGACGATGTCATCGTCTCGCCCGAAGCTGGCAGGGGAGGTTTCTTCGATGGTGATCATCTGGCCGCGGAAATCGACGGTCTTCCCGGCGGAGCGGGCCGTCGCAAGGAGGCGCAGCCGCTTCACCGGGGTCCTGCGCTCCTCCAGCAGTTTGAGGAACTCACGGCCGACAATGCCGGCGCCACCGACCACGGTGATGTTGTAGGCGTCCACGGGGCGCACTCCAGGGGGAAGGGTAACGGTTATGGTAGCCCG
>CAYTBM010000346.1:0-2823 GCA_964436025.1 uncultured Anaerolineaceae bacterium | reverse complement strand
GCGCCGGCGCCGACATCTCGGAGTTCGGCACGGCGCCGTCGGTGATCGCCGCCCGCCAGGCCCGCCACCAGCGCGATGTCTGGTGGGAGTTGCTGAACCACCGCTGCGTGACCGTCGCGGCGCTCCACGGCTTCTGTTTCGGGGCTGGACTCGAACTCCCCCTCTGCTGCGACGTCCGCCTCGCCGCCGATGGCGCCTCGTTCGCCCTGCCGGAGGTGACCCTCGGCTACATCCCGAGCGCCGGCGGCACCCAGACGCTCCCTCGCCTCGTCCCGCCCGGCGTGGCCGCATCCATGATCCTCACCGGCGAGCCCATCGGCACAGCCGCTGCCCGGCGCTGGGAGCTGGTGGACCGCGTTGTGCCGGCAGAAGCGCTGGACGACGCGGTCGAGACTGTTGTTCACGAGGCGCTCGACGGCGGCGCTGAGCGGCTTCGCCGGCGCCGCCTCGCGATGCTCACGACTGACATCGCTACAGCCGCTGCCTCGCTACGCTAACGAAATGACCGTCGAAACCACGCCTCAAACTGCTCGCCCTCCGGTCTTTCTCGGCTGCTTCTTCGCCGTCGCCGCGCTCGCCGTCGTGGTCCTCGGCGGGCTGTTCTTCATCAAGTTCCTTGAGTCCGGCGCCAATACTGGCAAGGTACGCCTCGATGTCCCGGACGCCTACGCGCTCGGCTCGATCGAGTTCAATGGCCAACACAACTTCTACCTCGTCCGGCTGCCCGATGCCACCTTCCTCGCGCTTTCAGACCTTGATGCGGCGAACCGCGCGAACCAGGCCCGCCGCTGCCGCGTCGGCCTCACTGACTTCACCGACGCCTCGCTCGGCACCCCACCGGATACGCTCGCGAAGCGTATGACCACGGCCGCCACCGGGACGCGTGCGGTCTTCCGCGAAACCTGCAACGGCGCCATCTACGACATCGCCGGCGCACTCCTCACCGGCGACGGCCCGAACCTGGACCGCTACGCCGTCTCCATTGGCGCAGACGGGCACCTTCGCATCGACACCAGCACCCGCACCTGCAGCGCCCGCGCCGGCACCGTCGACTTCGCACCTGGCCGTTGCAACTGACGAACCGTCGTCGCTCGTTCCATGATCCAGCTCACGCAAAAGCCCCGCCGAATAGGGCATTCCCCTAGGTTCAACGCGCGCCCAATCCTCTACTCTCCTCTGCACAAGTAAAGGGCGCCTGGCGCCGGGCGGTCATCGTGACACCGGACACTCCAGCCTCCGCGAGCGTGGACCCGTTAATCGAGAGTGAGGAACGCTACCGCACGCTCTTCGACCACGCCCCGGACGCAATCGTCGTCTTTGATCTTGAGACGGGCCGATTCGTCGAAGCGAATTCGAGGGCCTGCGAACTGTTCGGCCTGCCTCATGACAGGCTCCTCGAAGTCGGTCCCGTCGATGTTAGCCCTGCGTTCCAGCCTGACGGCACCCCTTCGAGCGACGCGGCCGCCGCCCTCATCGCCCGCGCCATGGATGGCGAAACACCGGAATTCGAATGGCTCCACCAGCGAGCGACAGGTGAGCCCATCCTCTGCGAGACGCGCCTCGTCCGGCTGCCGCCTCTGAGCCGCCGGTTGGTCCGCGGCAGCATGACCGACATCAGCGACCGGAAGCGCACCGAAGCCGAACTCGACCGGCGAGAGCGCGAATCCCGATCACTCGCCGCCATCGTGGAATCCGCCTCTGACGCCATCATGAGCGCCGACATCGAGGGCCGGATCACGTCCTGGAACGGCGGCGCCGAGCGCATGTTCGGCTGGACCAGTGAGGAAGTCCTCGGCCGAACCACCTCCTTCCTGTTCGAAGACACCGCCGGCGAGGACGAACGCGTTGCGCTCCGGGCGCGTCTCCTGGCGGGCGGCACCATCACTGGTTACGTGCGCGAGTGGAAAAGGAAAGACGGGCGCAGGGTGGTCACGTCGTCCGTGATGTTCCCGTTGCTGAACGCTGATGCCCAGTTGGTCGGGACCGCAAGCGTTGCACGAGACATCACCGACGAGCGGGCCGCCGCCGAAGCCATCCGCGAAAGCGAGGAGCGCCTTCGCCACGTGCTCGACACCGCTCAGATGGGTTCGTGGCGGTATGACACCGCGAACGACGTCCTCGAGTACAGCGACCGCGCGGCGGCGATCTATGGTCGCTGGCCTGATGAGATGCCTCGCACCATGGCCGAAGCACTCCAGCTCTTCCACCCCGATGACCGTGACGTCGCCCGCGACCGGGTGGTGCGGCCGAACACCATGCCTGTGTCCCCACGGGAATACCGTATCCGTATGCCTGACGGTTCCTATCGCTGGATGGGCGGCGTCGGCCAGATCGTTGACTCCGCGAACCGCCAGGTCACCGGCCTCATCATCGACATCCACGAGCGGAAAATGGCCGAAGTCGCCCTTCGCGAAAGCGAAGAACAGCTCAAACAGGTCGTCGATTCCGTCTCCGCCGGCATCTGGGTGTTCGACGGGGAGCGCGTCGTCCTCGTCAATGCCGCCGCGGAGCGCCTCACCGGATACTCCGTGGAAGAACTCTCCGACCTCCGTTCGCTCCAGCGTCTGGTCGGTCCGGAGGGCACGGAACAGCTCCTCGCTCGGGCCCGCGCGCGGCTGGCAGGGGAAGACCTGCCAGAAAGCTACGAGCTCTCTATCGAGACGCGTTCCGGCGAGCGCCGCCAGGTGGATGTGGTCGGCCGCCGGATCACCTTCCGCGGCGTCCCGGCCGTCATTATTTCGGTGTTCGACGTCACCACGCGCCACGAAAGCCAGGCGGCGCTCCTCGCCAGCGAGGCCCGCTTCCGCAGCCTCGTCGACAATT
>CAYTBM010000345.1:0-2824 GCA_964436025.1 uncultured Anaerolineaceae bacterium | reverse complement strand
CGGTCGAGCGTTGCCCGGTACGAGGGGATCTGGCCGTACATCTGGAACGCGGTATCGATGGTTTGCCGTCCAGCGGCCACGTCGTTCGTGAGCAGCACCGGCACCATCGCCACGAAACGCGGCGCGGCCTTGCCGGCCTTCTCCGCTGCGCCCGACATCGTCGGCACGGCCACATCCCTGAGGTAGTCAACGCCGCCCATCCAGGTAACCG
This sequence comes from uncultured Anaerolineaceae bacterium, assembly GCA_964436025.1. Taxonomy (GTDB): domain Bacteria; phylum Chloroflexota; class Dehalococcoidia; order Tepidiformales; family Tepidiformaceae; genus Amarobacter. The sequence goes on along the minus strand of CAYTBM010000345.1, from coordinate 2,613 downwards.
TGCCGTCGGCCAGCCGCCCGCAGAGGCGCAGCATGTCGGGTCCGAGAGCGGCAACTACCACCGGAGGCTTCTTCGCGCCCGCGAGAGCGACCTGTGCCGTCACCCGGTACTCCTCGCCCTGGTGTTGCACCCGTTCGCCTGCGAGTAGGCCGTTGAGGATCGTCAGGTAGTCCTTCATGTGCGGGATTGGCCGCGAATAGTCGAGGCCAAGGCTTCCCTCGATCAGCATCCGGTGGCTCAGACCGATCCCGAGCGTGAGGCGGTTGTTCGTCGCGTCCTGCACGGTCAGCGCCTGCATCGCGAGCGCCGTGGGATGGCGGGGGTACGTCGGGACCACGGCCGTTCCGAGTTCGATCGTGCTGGTGGCCGTACCCGCGAGCGCCAGCACGGTTAGCGCATCAACGGTCGACACCTGCGGCAGCCAAACAGACGCAAAACCGGCCGTTTCGGCCGCGGCCGCCCGGCTCACGAGTTCCTTCGAACCTGCCGGGTCGCCCGGCATCGAAATCATCAAACCCACTCGCATGGCGCGGCTCCTACTGGTTGCTAGGTTCTGATTCGGCGGCGGCGGCGTTGAAAATGCCCCGCGCCATAAGGGAGTGCTCGCTCTCCGCCCGGGCGCGAAGGACTTCGCCGCGAGCCACCCGGATTGCAGGATCCTCCGGCGCGGCAAGCGCCGCGAATTCCGCGAGGTGGCAGGCAAGCTGGACCTGGCCGGAGGCCACAAGCTCTCGGGCCCGGTCAGCGAGGCGTTCCGCGCCCCCGGAAAGCGCGGCCAGTTCAGCGGCGACCTGGGCTTCCGGCGCCGGCTTGAGGTTCGCGGGGTTGCCGTCGTACCAGCCGGCGTACAGGCGCCAGATGTTCCGGATGATGAATTCTGGCTCGTCGTAGAGCGGCCACAGGTATGGCCGTTCCATCAGCGCGGCTGGCGGCTTAACGGTGTGGATGACCTCGTCGAGGCGCACGCCAGTGTTGATGAGGTCTACCGTCTGCTCGACCAGTGACTCAAGTAGCTCAGCGGATTCGGTGAGCGCCAGCGCGATGCGATCGTTCCCGAAGATCGGCGTGCCGTGGCTCGGGATGAAGACTTCCGCACCCTGCGCGGCCATCGAACGCAGGGCAACCGCCCACTCCGCCGGGTAACGCTGCACCTTCTGCGGGTTCCCGGCGTTTGGGCAGCGCCAGATGAAGAAGTCTCCCGCGCAGATGGTCTTCAGCGCCGGGATCCAGACCCAGGTGTGGTCATCCGTTTCGCCCCGGCCGTGGCGCAGTTCGAACCGCAAATTGCCTTGCTCGAACGCATGCGTGTCTCGGTACGTCTCGTCCGGGAAGCGCGCGCTGGCGAAGTTGGCGACCATCTGCGGGCTCGCGACGGGCCGGGACTGGAACTGGCGCGCGTTGATCGTCGCGTTATAGCCCGACGTCATCGCGTACCGCTCCAGCCGGGGAGGCACGTTTTCGTGCGCAATGACGTGCGGACGAGGGTAGCCGCGCCGCTCCGCGTCGGCGTCGTAGGACGGCATGCCGCCCACGTGGTCGAAATGCCCGTGGGTGTAGACCACGTTGCGGACGGGACCTTCGTCCCAGCTGCGCATCGCGGCAACGACGGTCTCGCCGTGGTTCCGCCCGCTGGTATCCACCACCACGAGTCCATCTTCGGTCTTGATGCCGATCGAAAGCCCAAAGCCGCTCACTTCGACAATGCCGGAAATGACTTCGTACACCTTCCCGGGCCGGACGAAGGGGTCGACCACCGTCCCGCGGTCACCATTCCAGGCGCGCTCCGAGAGTTCGCGGACAGATTCCATGCTGGTTCCTCCGTAGAGCGCGTTATACGCGGTACGGCGCACCAGCGCCCGAACCGCCCGGCTTCGAGCCCGCCGGACGAAGAGTAACGAAGGAGGCCGCCCAATGGGCGGCCTCTCGAATTGTGTGACTGAACCGGGCGCTACTGCCCGCCGCCACCAACCGCGACGGCGATCCGCGCCTGGTCTTTCTCCTGGATGATCGGTTGCGCACGGTCCGCCGCAGGCATCATCTTCGGGTACCACTTGTCCTCGAAATCGTTGAACTTGTCGCGCAGGTGCGGCGCAACGCGTTCGGCGAACATCTGGGTGTTGTACATGGCCACGTCACGCGGCATGTTCCCCATCTGCAGCAGCAGCATCAGGTGGCCGACGCGCAGGTTGTCGGCGAGCTCGTTGAGCTTCGCGATGACCTTGTCCGGCGGCCCAGCCACGACATAGCCCTGCTCGACCAGGCCTTCCCACGTGAGGCGGGCCTTCGCGTTCTGCTGGGCCTGTTCGAACTGGCTCTTGATGCCCGCCTTCACGGTCCGCAGCGTGCGGTAGCCGGGGGCGTCAGCGAAGCCGGGGTACACGTGCAGGCAGCGGTTGTAGAAGTAGTCGATGTGCGGCCAGTACAGCTCCTTGGCCTCGGCCTCGGTTTCGGCGACGCAGACGGTCTGGGCGAAACCCGCGTGGTACGGGTTGGGCTCGATGCCCTTGTCGGTCATGCGCTTCCAGAAGCCGTCCATGATCGTCTGAGCCCGCTTGTACCCGGAGTACGAGAGATAGGAGTAGAGGTAGCCCATGTCGGCGCACCACTCCCAGG
>CAYTBM010000344.1:0-2876 GCA_964436025.1 uncultured Anaerolineaceae bacterium | reverse complement strand
GTTTCGAGAGAGACAAACGTGAAGCCCGGCTGGCGAAGCCGGGCTTCAAGGCGTGTGGCGAGTGCGGTCCGCTCAGCGGACCTTGAGCTGGGCGAGGGGAGCCCACTCCTCCTCGGGAATCCTGGTCCAGCCCTCGTCGCAGTCGTCTTCTTCGGTGAGGGCCGCCTCTTCGTGGTGCTGGCCGATCTCGCGGAAGCGCACGCGGAAGAACATTCCTTCGTCGCTCCGGCGGACATCGGTGCGGACGAGGACTCGCTCGCCCTTGAACCATCCGATGCCGACGGCATGGGCGTTGATAGCGCCCGGTTCGTTCGGGTCATCGGCTTCGCCGTCTTCGCACTGGCCGCCGCCGCCCGGCTCCGTCCCGGGAACGTGCATCCAGAGCCTGCACCACTCCTCAACGAGGAGGCGATCCTTACCCTGGCCGACGACGAGAGTGCCCATTGGCTGGCCGCTGGCGTCCGTGGCGATGTTGAGGATGTATTTGGGTGTCCGGAACTGGCCGTTGGCGTGAGCGTTAAGGACGACGTTGGCATCGCTGCGGCCGTTGCACATGCCGGGCAAGGCTGCCTCTTCGCCGAGAGCCGTCGAGCTATTGCTGGCAAGACCCATGGTTACCACACCGCCAGCCAGCGCGAGCGCTGCTGCGATGGTCCCGATGAACGTCTTCATGGCCGAACCTCCCTGGAGGCTGACTTGTGGCGCCGCCGGCAAAACCGGCGGCGCCACTGCTCGCGTCGCGAGCAGGCCGGCTAGGGCTTCTTGCCCCCGCCCGCCTTCGCCGCCACGTTGATCTGGATGGACGCGCTGTGCCCGTCAGCGGTGATGGTCCCGGCGTCCGCACCGGTGAGCAGGACCGTTGGGACCGTGATCGTGATGGTGTAGGTGCCGGCGAGGGGCTTCTGCCAGTTGAAGCCATAGACGATCCGGCCGGTCGAGTTGACTTCGGCGGTGAAAGCGCCCTGGTAGACGATGAATCCGTCGGACCGCTCAATTTTCAGGGTGACCCCGGCGTTCCAGATGCGTACCTCGGGGAACGGCGTTTCCGCCACGCCGAGCGTCCCATACGTGGCGACGCGGTCCAGTTCGTCTGTCAGCTTGTACACGGTGAAGCCGGTCATGGGAGCGGCTCCGACCGCGAGCAGGCCCGCCTCCACGCGGATGGGCGTCCCTGCCTTCAGCGGTGCGGAGATAAGGTTGTCGCCCCACTCAACGGTGGAGGACAACGTGTTGTCGGCGGCGACAGCGCACGAGGCCTGCCACTGGTCTTCACCCTGGACGTAGTAGGCCCCCGGCACACCGTCGCCCGCGACCTCCGGGTCGTCGTAGGGCGCGGCAAAGTAGGTGGTCTCGCCGGTAGGGAGTACTGCGGCGCCGCACGGCAAGCTCAGGGTTGGCGCGCCTGTCGTACCGGGCACGAAAAGACCTGGCACGGACAGGTTCTTGGCCACGCCCTCTTCGCCGCCGCCACCGCTGCCACCCCCACCGTGCCCGCCACCGCCGCCCGGCCCGCCGCCCGGGCCTTTAGCTACGGCTGATGTAGCGATCAGCGCGGCCGCGAGGGCCGTGCTCATCACGAGGAAGCTCCGTCGTTTCATTGCGAATTCCTCCGACTGTTTCAGTCGCGCCCGGCCCCACAGGGGCGCATGTTCCGGCGAAACGGTCGCCGGCCGGCCCTTCGCTCAAGTCCCTGTTCGGCATCAATGGTCGCTTCGCAGCGGCGGGCCTTTAAGGGCCGGAGGTGTCCCGTTTTTGGATCCCTGTGGACTCGATCCTCACGGCCGTTCCAGTACGCTGCGCGCACGCAGGAGAGACTCGCGGAGGTTGCGGTGCGAGGTTCACCGGTAGCCGCGGAATACCCACCAGTTGACCAGGCCGACGAACAGGAGCACGAGCCCGCCCACGGCGAGCTCCCAGTGGAAGGGCACGTCGCCCAGAGCTTCCGAAACCGTGTTCCCGGCGTCCGGTGAGACGGGAGTGGGCTGGTAGCCCGGTCCGAAATCGACCGGTGGCTGGCCGAGACACGCGGGCGGCGACCAGCGGCCATCTTCGATGTTCGGGCGCACGCGATAGCAGTACACCTGTCCCACAACCGAGCCGAGGTCGCCGAATTCGTACTGGCCTGGCGAGACTTCGGTGATGTGCATGGAGGCGTACGCCCAGTCCTGCTCGCGGGGGTCTTCCGCGCTGCTCGGCTTGACTGCTTTCTGGACGGAGTACTCCCCGTGGTAGAACGGACTTGGCCACGTAATGACGAACCCGCGGAGCGACGCCAGGAGCGCGATTGCCGGTTGCGGCGGGTCGTAGGGTCCGCCGTCGCGCTCCTTCGGGGTGCAGGCCTGGTCTGATGCCCGGAACTCTGACCCGGCGTACACGGCGACGACTCGGAAGCAGTACGGCCCGCGCCAGGGTTTGGAGTCGAAACGGTACTCCCTCGGCTCACCTGGCCCGGCGGTGGAAACGACGGTGAACGAGGACTCGTATGGGCCGGACGGGTCGCGTGGAGGCAGCGTCAACTGTTCCACCTGATACGAAGCATCGTTGCCGGGCACCGCGTCCCAGCGCAGGACCTTCGGGATGGTGATGTAGTCCGGAGGCTGGGGGTTGTTGACGTTCTCGATGCGCACATTGGTTGGCGCCGGGAGCGGTTGTGTCGCCTGCGCGGCGACCGGCCGGTCGCTGGCCACCAGGAGAACGAGCGCGAGCGCGGTCGCGGCAACGGCCCAGATTCGGCGCATGGCAAACCTCCGCCGGCTGCGAGGGCGCATCCGCGCCAGCCACTTCCTTAACGCTACCACCGCCGTAAAGGTTCCCGGGCGGGCATGTAACACAAATGTTCGTTGACGCTCCCGTCGCCCAACACCTAGCATTGGTTG
>CAYTBM010000343.1:0-2888 GCA_964436025.1 uncultured Anaerolineaceae bacterium | reverse complement strand
GGCTGGTTCAGGAGCCGTAGGCCACCAGCGCCACCTGCCGTTCGGGAATTCTCGACCATGGTTGCACCTCCACCACGCGGTACACCTGTGCCTCGCCTGCGCGGGCGTTGAGCTGTTCGATGGCCTGTTCGAGCTCCCGCTGACGCCGCGGGCCAATCTGCCAGAGGTTGGCCTGGTGGGCGTATTCGCTGCACAGCCCCGAGAGCGTCACCCCAACGCCCACCGCGGCCGCATCGAGCTCGAGCCGTTCGATTTTTCCCTTGAGGACGAAGAGCATGCGCCGTGCGTCGCTCGTTGGTTCGCGGAATACCACCCGCCGCGAAACCTGCTCGCCGCTTTCCAGCCCCAGCCACCAGTCCACCTTGCGCACCGTCTGGCCGCGCACGTCCTCATGTGCGAGGGCGCGATTGAGCAGGGCCTCCGTGCCCACCACCAGCGGCTCGCTCGAAGCCGCGGGCGCCGGCAGCTCCAGCTCCTCCGTCACGTGCACTTCCTCGCGCTGCGGGATGATGCGCGAGTGGTCTTCGCCGCGGGCCAGCGCCCTCGCCCGCGCGCCATCCGCCCCGAACTGCGCCTGCATCGCCGAAACCGGTATCTCCGCTACCTGCCCCAGCCACTCCAGCCCGAACAACCGCAGCCGCACCAGCATCACCGGCTCGACCGGCAGGACATCGATCGGCGCGCGCGCCAGGAACTCCCGCTCCTGGCCCGCAGGGACCAGTTTGATTGGCGATTGACGATTGACGATTAGCGATTGACGCCGAGCCTGGCGAGTGGGCCGTTCACCCACCGGCAATCGACAATCGTCAATCGTCAATTGGTTGGTCATTGCCGCCACATGCGCGACGAAGACGCTCCCCGCCGCCCCCAGCTGCACCGGCAGCCGCGTAGCTGCCGCCACGCTCTCGTGGAGTTGCGCCAGGTACTCCTCGTCGCTCAGGCCGTGCAGGCGTGCCAGCCCGCGAATTTCGAAGTGCAGGTGCCCCGGGCCAACGACCTCCACCAGCGGGCTGCGTTCTTTCACCAGCTCGGCCAGCACCTGCGCCTCAGCCCGCGCGAAACCTTCTTGGACTGGCAGGAACACCGCCCCGGGACAGAGCGCCAGCGCCCGCCGTAACGTCGTCCCGACCGTTACGCCCGCCGCTGCAGCCTCCGGAGAACACGCCGTGACAGCCGCATGCTCTTCCGGCGCGCCACCCACCACCACCGGCCGGCCGGCCAGCTCGGGGTGTTCGCGCCGCGCCAGCGCAACGAGGAAGTTCGGGACAACAAGACACGCCACATCCATGGGATCTGAAAGTGTAGAACAAACGTTCTAAGATCGGAAGAGCCACCGCATCCTCAGTCCAGCGGCGGCGCCGCCTCCAGCGCCTCCACCCGCTCCTCACGCGTCGCTGCATCTTCCACCACCGCAGCCAGGCCCGCCGCCACCAAAGCCGCTTCGAACGAGGCGATTGCCACCTCGATCTGGCTGTCGTCCGGCACTTTGGTGGTCAATGCCTGGAGGGCGATGTTCGGCACGAACATCGCGTGCACGAACACGTTCCCGCCCCAGCGCGCGCCAATGCGCAGGATTTCGTAGCTGATGCCCGCCACCAGCGGCATGAACACGATGCGCGACGCCGTCCTCACCAGCACTCCCTTGTCCACCGCCAGGTCGAACACGAAGAACGTGATCAGCGCGACGAACACCACCACCAGCAGGAAGCTCGTCCCGCAGCGCGTGTGCTCTTTCGGGTAGGGCCGCACTGCATCCACCGTCAGCGGCTTCTGCGCCTCGTAGGCGTGGATCGTCATGTGCTCGGCGCCGTGGTACTGGAACACACGCTTGATGTCCGGCACCAGCCCGATGAGCCAGATGTACCCTACGAACAGCACGAGCCGCACGATGCCCTCGACCAGTACGATCCAGAAGCGGTGGACGTCGAATGCTTCCAGCAAGTTCGCGATCAGGATTGGCCCCGCAAAGAAGATTCCGATGACGAACAGCAGCGCCATCGCCATCGTCCCGATGAAGACCTTCTCCGGAAACTCGGCCTGGCCCTCCTCGTCGGTCTCTTCTTCGAACGCGATGCGCGAGGAGTAGTTGAGCGCGCGCATGCCGAGCGCCATCGTCTCCCAGAGGACGACGACGCCGCGGACCAGCGGCAGACGCCGCAACCGTCCCGTGTACAGCCCGCCCAACTTCTCCGAGTGCGTGACGATGTGACCCTTCGGGTGACGTACCGCGACCGCCATGTGCTCAGGGCCGCGGATCATGACGCCTTCGATGACCGCCTGGCCGCCGTAGTAGACGTTCGCCGGAGTTGCCGGGGGATTCGCTGCCGCCATGACACCGCCTTGCGCGCCGCTTCAGACCGGCGCGCGATTTATCCGTGATTGCATTGTCACCGCTGACGCCATTCCACTCCAAAGCCAGCCGGGGACAAACGAAAAGGCGCCCTTCCGGAGAAGGACGCCTTCTGTGGATGTATCCGCGGAGCGCTTAGCTGCCGCGATGGAAGCGCCGGTTGAAGCGCTCGACGCGGCCCGCGGTATCGACGATGCGCTGCTCGCCCGTGAAGAACGGGTGGCAGACGTTGCAGACGTCGAGGTGCATGGTCGCCTTGGTGGAACGCGTCTTGATCTCATTGCCGCACGAGCAATGGATGGTCGCTTCCTGGTAGTTGGGATGGATTCCCGCCTTCATGGTCCTTGTTACTCCTGGCCCTGGGCCGCGTAAACGCTGATCTTCTTTCGCCGGCCCTTCGCGAAGGGCTCGAACTTCACCTTGCCGTCGATCAGCGAGTAGATGGTGTAATCCCGGCCAAGGCCCACGTTTTCACCCGGATGAAAGCGGGTGCCGTGCTGGCGCATGATGATGGAGCCGGGCTTCACCACTTCGCCGT
>CAYTBM010000342.1:0-2933 GCA_964436025.1 uncultured Anaerolineaceae bacterium | reverse complement strand
ACTTCGTCGTCGGTGGCCATCGGCGCCTGCGGCAGTTCGGTAAGAAGTTGGAACTTTTCTTTGCCCGCGCCGAGGTTGCCGCAGAGAAGCTCACCCAGCACGAACGGGTGACCAAGCACTCGGCCCTCCGAGAGCAGCTGGGCGAGGCCGCCTCGCTCGTAGCGCAAATGATCCACCCAGATGGAAGTGTCCGGCAGAATCAACCGACGATTCGCCGGCGCGGCGGCGCCTCAAGTTGCGGTTCAGTTCCACCCAGCTTTGCGAGCCGCCGCGCTGCTTCTCGCTGAATCAGCGCCGTGAGTGCCTCGCGAAGCAACGACGTCCGGTCGGTGGTTCCAGTTAACTCCTGCGCTCTCTTCAGGAGCTCATCATCGAGAGTGACGGTGGTTCGCATGCAGCACCTCCGCGCATAGGTTACCGCATCAGATGATGCCCCGAAAGAAGCGTTGAATCCCTACTGCACCCGCTCGATGTAGCTCGCGGTGTCGGTGTTCACCTTGATCCGCGCGCCTTCCTCCAGGAAGAGCGGGACCTGGACGACGAGGCCGGTTTCGAGCGTCGCCGGCTTGGTGCCGCCGGTCGCCGTATCGCCTTTGAAGCCCGGGTCCGTCTGGGTGATGGTCAGCTCGACCGAGATGGGGAGTTCGATGCCGATCACTTCGTCGCCGTAGAGGACAACTTCGCAGACGTCGTTTTCCTTGAGGTACTTGTTCGCGTCGCCGACTTTTTCGGCGCCCACCGGAATCTGCTCGTAGTTCTCGGTGTTCATGAAGTAGTAGAACTGGTCGTCGCTGTAGAGGTATTGCATTTCGCGGCGCTCGACGCGGGCGCGGTTGAACTTCGTGCCCGACTGCACGGTGTGCTCGATGATCGAACCGGAGCGGACGTCGCGCAGCTTGATCTTGACCTGCGCCGAGCCGCGCCCGGTCTTGATGTGGCTGTAGTCCATGATTGACCAGAGCTTGCCATCCATCTCGATGGTGGCGCCCTTCTTCAATTCGGCGGTTGAAATCATGCCGTCACACTCCTGATGGGGTGAGTTTCTTCGCTTTGCTCAGCACCCGCGCCCGGCCGTTTTCGAGGACGACCACATCTTCGATGCGCACGCCGCCCCAGCCGGGGAGGTAGATGCCGGGTTCAATGGTAAACACCATTCCCTCTTCCAAGGTATCCGTGGAGGTCTTGCCGAGGTAGGGATCCTCATGGACATCGAGGCCGACGCCGTGGCCGAGTCCGTGCCCGAAGCGGTCGCCGTAGCCAGCCTTGTCGATGACCGACCGGGCGAGCTGGTGCGCTGCGGTGCCCTTCATGCCCACCTCAACGCCTTCGATGGCGGCCCGCTGGGCTTCGAAGACGATGTCGTAGATCTCGCGGAACTTCGCATCCGGCGTGCCGAGGACGATGGTGCGCGTGAGGTCCGAGCAGTAGCCCGCGTACCTGGCTCCGAGGTCGATCACTATTGGGCGGTTTGGCCCGAGTCGTTGGAGCGTCGGCCGGTGGTGCGGCATGGCGCCGTTCGGGCCAGCCGCGATGATCGACTCGAACGAGATGTCTTCACCGCCGTCGGCTTTTACGTTCTCCGAGAAGGCATCCGCCGCTTCGATCTCCGTTGTCTGGGGTGTCAACGCTGCAGCCATATGCTCGAACGCGGCATCAGAGATGTCGATCGCTCGCTGCAACAGCGCGAGTTCGTCCGGGCTCTTCACTTTCCGCAGCTTGCCGATAATGTCCGGCGCCGGGAGCCAGGTCGGACGATCTCCGGCGGGCAGGCCGCGCGCGAGCTTCGTCAGCGAAAGCCGCGCCTTGTAGGTGAGATCAGCCGTGGACAGACCGATGCGCTTGCCCGCGATGCCGGACTCGCCGACGAACTTCGCGAACCACTCTTTGCGCCCACCGAGGGCGGGGAAGACCTCGAAACCGCGGCGGCCGCACTCCCGCTCCGCTTGCTCGGTGTAGCGGAAGTCGGCCGCGATGATGGCTTTTTCGCGCGTCACCAGTACGACGCCCGCTGAGCCGGTGAAGCCGCTGACGTACCGCCGAGAAGTGACGCCGATGTTCTCCTCGCCCGGAGCTGAAATCATTAGCCCATCCAGGTTCGCTTCGTCGAGGGCGGTACGAATGCGGTCGACGACGCTCATTTCGGCCGCTTCGTGTCCAGGCGCTGTTCGAAGCGTGGGCGATCAACGACGAATCGCTGGTGCGTGCCATTGCCGACTTCGTCGACGCCGTCGTTGGCGGTCCAGGTGAAGTCGAGTTTGCGCCCTTCGACGGCGGCGAGAGTGACGGTAGCGGTCACGGTCAGGCCTTCGGGGGTGGCGGCCGTGTGGTTGATGACGATCTGGGCGCCGACGGTCATCTGGTCGGGGAGAAGGTGTTGCCCGACCCATTCGGCCGCGGTCTTTTCGACCAGCGCGCCGAGCGCCGGTGTGCTGAACACGTCAGGCGTGCCGCTCACAATTTTGCTGGCGAAATGTTCGGGCGCCGCAACCACGGAAAGGGATGCCGTTTGACCGGGCTTCAGGTCTTCGAGTGCCATGTTGGCCTCCTGTGGCGGCAATGATAGAGGTTCAGCGGGCCTGTAAGCCGGATTCTGTCCATCCCTCCGGAGAGGGACTGTGCGACCATTTCTCTCGACGCCACGTCGCCGTGACGCTCTAGCAGCCAACCCGGGAGTACGAACGGGGCGGGCAGCCCTCCTCCCCTATTTGGCCTTGCTCCGGGTGGGGTTTTCACGGCCGCACTGTTGCCAGTACGCCGGTGCGCTCTTACCGCACCATTTCACCCTTACCCCTCCGAGACAAGCCCGGAAGGGCGGTATGTTTCTGTTGCACTTTCCGTCGGCTCACGCCGCCCAGGCGTTACCTGGCACCCTGCCCGCGGGAGTCCGGACTTTCCTCCCTTCCGAGGAAGGGCGGTCACCCGGCCCACTGAAC
>CAYTBM010000341.1:0-2957 GCA_964436025.1 uncultured Anaerolineaceae bacterium | reverse complement strand
TCCATTTAGAGCGCGATCAGGCCGCAGTTCTCGGCGGTGCCTTCTACCCAGAAGGTGCCGCCGTTGAGCGTCTGGAGGTTATTGGCGTAGCCGGGGACGCCCGGGGAGTACCGGAGCCAGTGGTCGCCCTGTTGCTGGTAGACGGCCCGGTAGCAGCCCTCGGCCCGATGCATAACGTCCGCGACCTGCCCCGCGGGGAGGACGACCAGGTTCCAGCCGGATGAGATGTTGATCGTGACGCCCAGGGGTTTCGGGGTGGGCGACGGAGTTGGGGATGGGGTTGGGGAAGGAGTCGAAGTCGGCGGGTTCGTGGCCGATGCGCTGGCGGAGGAAGAAGGAGAGGGCGAAGTGCCGCCGCTCACCTGCTGAGGGCAGGTACCGTTGGCTGCGAAGAGAAGAGTCACCCAGGCAACCTTCTTCCCATTACTCGATGTCGCTTTGCCGACGCCGACGCACTTAACCGGAAGTCCGACGTTCGCAGGCACCCACACGCCTCCGCCTGTTTCGGCGGTCATCGTGTTGAGCGCCTGCTGGGCCGAAACCGAAACAACCGCGGAAGACTCAACGACGGCGAGGCCCTCTCCTCCGGCCCCCCAGTTCGCCGGATAGCCACATTGAATCGCGCGAGTCACCCACGGGTATGGCCCCGGCGCCCCGTCAGCAAAGTGCCCCTGGGCGCCCGGCGAGTTGGCCAGGTACTGTGCGAATCCCATAGCGGCGGCGTTCAGCGGCGCAGACTGGGAAAGCGCCTGAGAACCTGGAATGGCACCATCTCGCCAGGATTGCAGTAGTCCGAGAAACGTCGATTCTTCGGCTGACGGCGTGTGGGACACACATGGTGCTGTCGCGTTCGCTCGGACTCCAGCAGAAAGGCCGGTGACCATCGCTGCGGCCGCAACAGCGAGGGCGGCTGCGGTCGCGATGGCGGACCGAGCGCTCAGTTTCTTACGCATTTCTCACCAACTGCGGGGGCGCTGGATTGCCGCTGACCATAACATGGCGAACGTGGAAAAGGTCAACTCTATGGATGGCGCCGGCCGCACGGAACGAGTACCATGCCGTATCTAAATGCAACGCCATTCCGCGCAGGAGACGGAGCCTCGCATGAGTAACACAGGACGAACGATGATTCCCCGTCTGCCTCGCAGGCTCGTGGAGCGGGATCGTCTGAAGGCATTGCTCCACGCAGCCATTGGCAACGGCGTAACCGTGTTGGAATCCCCCGCCGGGTTTGGAAAGACCACGCTCGTTGCCCAGTTCGTCCGCGAGGTTGACTTCGCGACTCGCTGGCTAACATTGGATGCGACCTCCGGTTCACCGGAAGTGCTCGCGCATCAGCTTGGCATGGCCCTCTCCGGAAGCGCCGACATTGAACCCCCGGCCACCGCCGCGAAGATGAGCGACCTCCAGGCATATGTGAACGCCGAGGTGACGCGGGTAATCGGGCAGAACCCGAATCCGCTCCTGCTGGTCATCGACAACATGCATGAGCTCCAGGACGGCAAGGAAGCCAGCTGGCTGCTCTCCTGGCTGATGGAATCGATGCCCCAGGGGAGCGAGTTGATTCTCGCCGGCCGGGAGCGGCCGTTCCTGCCGGAGCTAGGCACGCGCATTGCCACGGGCGAGGTAGCGGTGCTCGACGCGGCGCAACTCGCGTTCACTTTCGAGGAAGTGGCCGAAGCGGTCCGCTTTGGCGCTCACTCGTCCGCTGCCGAGATCCTTTCCGCTACCGACGGCTGGCCGGTAGGCGTGATGGCCGCCGTATCCGGCGACCCGCCGGCGGACAAGCTGTCGACGGCCGCGTTCGATGACTACCTCCGGACCGAGGTCTGGAGCGCGGTGCCGGCTGAGGTGCGCGAGACGCTGCGGCGGTTCTCGTTGCAGCCGACCATTTCTCGCGCCTGCGTCGAAGCTGAGTTCGGTCCTCAGGCCTGGAGAGGTCTCACCGGCTGGCTTTCCTCCCGCGATTTCCTGTGCGAACACCTCTCGAAGGTAGAGTTCCGGCTGAACCCTCTGTTGCGGCAGTTCATCGCCGAGGAATTCGACGAACTCGACAATGAAGGGTTCCGCGCCGCACTGGCTTCGGCCGTAGAAGAACTGGTGCAGTCCGGCAACACCGCCGAGGCGGTGGAGTTCGTACGCGCGCACGGTGACGAATTCGAACTGGCCGCGCTGCTGGAAGTCCACAGCCCGAAGCTCATTGTCCAGGGGGCACTGAGCCTGCTGATGCGGGCGTTCGAATGCATCAGTGAGCCGACGCTGCGCCGGCGGCCGTTGCTGCGCGCTATCTACGCCCGCGTCATCGCGCATCTGGGCGACCCAGAGGATGCGCTCCGCCGGGCGGACAGCCTCCTTCGGGACGCCGCCGCATCGGCCGACGCCAGGGGCCATGCGCACATGGCGAAGGCTCGGGCTCTCCGCCTGTTCGGCCGGATGGAGGATGCGCGGGCGACCATCGACTGCCTGGCGGAACTGCTGCCGCAGGCGAGCGCTCCGCTGCAGGCGGAGATCCAGTTCCATATCGCCGAATTTGAGCTTTCGGTGACGCGTGATTTCCTGAAGGCAGAAGGTCTCCTCCGGGAAGTGATGGAGAGCGGCGAGGCTGAGACGTTGGATCCGCTGGTGCTGCTCGCACGGTCGACGCTGGGGCAGTCCCTCGCGATGCGGGGGGACGCGCCGGCGGCGGTCACGGTGCTGACGCGGGCTGCACAGGGTTGGCGAAACCTTGGGCGTTCTTCGAACCTCGGGTGGGTCCTGAACAACCTGGGCATGTCGCATATCCAGGCCGGCGATTTCGCGAGCGCCGCTACGGTCCTGCAGGAGGCCGTGGAAGAAGGCGTGAACTGCGGCAACCAGCGCAACGTCGCCTACGCGACGGCCTCGCTCGGCGACGCGCAGATTGCACTCGGTCAATTCGAGTCGGCGCGTATTCAGTACGAAGAGGCGATCCGGATTTG
>CAYTBM010000340.1:0-2969 GCA_964436025.1 uncultured Anaerolineaceae bacterium | reverse complement strand
CGCGTAGAACTGCTCTCAGCCATTGAGGACGAGATGGGCGTCTACGTGGATGATACGGAGGTCGGGCCGCAGACAACCGTGGCCCAACTGCGCGCGATGGTAGACAGGGGCGAGCGAAAGGCGAAGGTCCGGAAGTTCCCGACGTGGCCGCGGAGGCGGCCGGTTCGGTGGCTGCGCCGTGCCCTGATGACCGGCATGGTCTTCCCGCTTCTGCGCATTGGCTACTCAGTCGAAGTCCGCGGGCGCGAGCACTTCCGCGAGCTCAGACAGCCTGCCCTGATCATCAGCAACCACAACATGCACCTGGACCAGTCCATGCTGCTTCGGAGCATGCCTCATGGCTTCCGTCAGCGCGTTGCCATCGCCGCCGCCGCCAGCGACATCTTCGGCAACCGGCTGCGCGGCTTCGGCGCGAGCCTGCTCGGCAATGCCTTCCCCTTCGCGAAGGAGGGTTCCGGCGTGCGCGAAAGCCTGGAGTACGTCGCCCGCATGCTCGATGACGGCTGGAACGTACTCATCTTCCCCGAAGGCAAGCTGACCGTGATCGGTCCCATGCAGCCGTTCAAAAGCGGCACCGGCCTGCTCGCGGTCGAAACCGGCGCGCCGGTGCTGCCCATGCGCATCGATGTCGTCCGCGCGGGCTTCTATGAAGGAAAGTGGCTGCCGCACCCTCGCGCACGAGTGCGCGTCAGCATCGGCGCGCCGATTACGTTCGCCCCCGGCACCAGCTACAGCGAAGCTACGGCGAAGCTGGAGGAAGCCGTCCGCAACGCCTGAACGGTTTGGCACGGGCGGACCTGAGCGAAGGCCCGGAGGGCCAGTGCTTCGCCCGCGGGCCAGGACCATGATGGTTGCTGCCGCCGATTGAGGTCCGCCATGCAATCAATCCGTTCCGTTTCTCCTGGTGCGCGCCCCGCGCACGCATTCCTGCTCGACTCTTCGATCGTTCGCCTGCGAGCTCAGGCAGCGGCTGGCCTGCTCGTGGCGGCTGCGGGAGTCGTGATTTTGCTCGGCATAATCACCGCTGAAGCCCTGTACCCCGCCACTTATACAACGTTCGACAACGAGATCAGCGATCTCGGAGCTACCCGTCCGCCGAATAGCATCATCCGCCAGCCCTCGGCCCACATCTTTAACACCACCATGCTCATCTCGGGCGCGATGCTCCTGGCGGGGGCCGGACTGCAGTTGCGAGCGCAGCCGCGCCGGCGCACGGCCATCTGGCTCGGACTCATGGGCCTGGGTGTGTTCGGTGTCGGTGTCTTTCCCGGTGACCATGCGCCGTGGCACGGTCTGTTCGCGATGTTGGCCTTCGTCGCTGGCGGGCTCGGCGCCATCATCATCGGACTGGCAGCTTCCCAGGCGTTTCGGTCGCTCTCGGTGAGTCTCGGCGCGGTGGCGCTTGGCAGCCTGGTCACTGCGATGCTTGGCGACCTTACGCCCGCGCTCGACCACCTGGGCGATGGTGGCGTGGAGCGCTGGGTCGCCTATCCCACGGTCCTCTGGTTCCTGCTGTTCGGCGGGTACGCCATGGGAGGCGGCACCTTCGGCGCCAGGGATGGCGCCGAGCAACACGGGCAGTGATTGTCCCGAAATCGTCGCGAGCCTGGCGGACGTACTCCCTCTATGAGAAGACTGCCGCGAACCCTCACGTACGTTCTCGCCGCCGGCGCCCTGTTCTCCGCGATGCTTCTGTTCGCGGCCTGTGGCGACGACGACGACTCGACTCCCGCTTCGGGTACCACGCCGGCGCTGACCGGGGCCTCGCCCGGCGCCACCGCCACGACCGGCGGTCCATCGCCGAGCCCCGTCCTCGGCGCTGCTTCAGAGCCTCAGAAGGTCGATGTCACTGCCAGGGACTTCTCGTTCGACCCGGACAAGCTCGCCCTCAATAAATCGACAGCGGGGAACGCAGCCAGCTCCGTGACGGTGAACTTCACGAACGGCGGCCGTGCCAGCCACACGTTCACGCTCTACTCCGACAAGGAATACAAGACCAAAGTGGGCGGTGCGGAAATCACCTCCACCCCTGGGGGCGGGAGCGGCTCATCTACGTTTGTGGCGCCGACGGCCGCGACGACCTACTTCTTCCGCTGCGAAATCCACAACTCGATGCAGGGCACCATCGAGTTCAAGTAGCGCGGCGTCCCGGATCTATAAAATGGGCGCCCAGCGGGGCGCCCATTTTCAAGTCCGGACGAGCGGCGCTTAGTTCTTCATCGCCAGTGTCTGGGCGAGGTCCAGGTGGATCCCGGGGCCCATGGTCGTCGTCAGCGTGGCGCTGCGGATGTACTGGCCCTTGGCTTCCTTCGGCTTGGCGGCGTTGACGGCCTCGATGAAGGTGGCCATGTTCTCGCGCAGCTTCGTCTGGTCGAAGCTGACCTTCCCCAGCGGCACATGGATGTTGGCCAGGCGGTCGAGACGGAATTCAACGCGGCCCTGCTTGGCATCGTTGACCGTCTTGGCGACGTCCTCTGCGCCCACGACCGTGCCCGAGCGCGGGTTCGGCATCAGGCCGCGCGGGCCCAGGATGCGGCCGAGCCGGCCGACCTTGCCCATCATTTCGCGGGTGGCGATGGCGACGTCGAAGTCGGTCCAGCCGCCTTCGATTTGCTTGATCAGGTCGTCGCTGCCGACGAAGTCAGCGCCTGCTTCCCGAGCGACGGAAACGGCTTCGCCTTCGGTGAAGACGAGGACGCGGAGGACCTTGCCGAGGCCGTGCGGCAAGACGGTGCTGCCGCGAATCTGCTGCTCGGCGTGCCGTGGGTCCAGGCCCGTCTTGATGTGCAGCTCGACAGTCTCATCGAACTTGGCCGGGTGGATCTCTTTCGCCAGCGCGATTGCCTCATCCACGGCGTAGAACTTGCTCTTGTCGACCTTCGAGGCCGCTTCGACGTACTTCTTGCCCTTCTTCGCCATGGCTAGGAGACCTCGATGCCCATGCTGCGGGCGGTGCCTTCGATGATCCG
>CAYTBM010000339.1:0-2982 GCA_964436025.1 uncultured Anaerolineaceae bacterium | reverse complement strand
CGTCGCCGTCCGGGTCCTTGAGGACGCGGACGATCCACCGGCCGACGCGGCGCATTTCGTCTTCCTTCATCCCGCGTGAGGTGAGCGCAGGGGTGCCCATGCGCAGGCCGCTGGTGATGTACGCCGACCGCTGGTCCCAGGGGATGGTGTTGCGGTTCGTGATGATGCCGGCGCCCTGCAGGGCGTTCTGAGCCTTCAGCCCGCTGATATCCATCGAATTGCAGTCGATGAGGAGAAGATGGTTATCGGTGCCGCCCGAAACCAGGCGGACGCCGCCGGACTGCAATTCGTCGGCGAGGGCGGCTGCGTTCGCGACGATCTGCTTCGCGTAGGTCCTGAACTCCGGCTTCAACGCTTCGCCGAAGGCGACCGCCTTGGCGGCGATGCTGTGCAGGTGCGGACCGCCCTGAGTGCCGGGGAAGACGCCCCGGTCCAGGGCGTCGGCGTGTTCCAGCTTCGAAAGCGCAAGTGCCCCACGCGGCCCGCGCAGGGTCTTGTGTGTAGTCGTGGTAATCACATCCGCGTGGCCAACTGGCGTGGCGTGCGCGCCACCGGCCACAAGCCCGGCGATGTGCGACATGTCCACCATCAGCAGCGCACCGCACTCCCGCGCGACCTCGCCGAACGCGGCGAAGTCGATGGCGCGCGGGTAGGCCGTGGCGCCGGCGACAATGATCTTCGGTTTCGCTTCGTTCGCCAGACGCCGCACCGCCTCCATGTCGATGGTCTCGCTCTCACGGTCGACGGTGTACGGCACGAAGTGGTAGAGGCGGCCGCTGTAGTTCACCGGCGAGCCGTGGGTGAGGTGGCCGCCCTGGCTGAGTTCCATGCCCATGATGGTGTCGCCGGGGTTCACGAAGGCCTGGTAGACCGCCATGTTCGCCTCGGCGCCGCTCGTCGGCTGGACGTTGGCGTGCTCGGCGCCGAAGAGCTGCTTCGCGCGCTCGATCGCCAGGTTCTCGAGTTCATCGCTGAACTGGTTGCCGGCGTAGTAGCGCTTGCCGGGGTAACCCTCGGCGTACTTGTTGGTGAACACCGAACCGGTCGCTTCGAGGACGGCGGCGGAAGCGTAGTTTTCGCTGGCAATCATTTCGAGCGAATCGACCTGCCGGCCACGCTCATGCTCGATGATCTGCGCGACGGCGGGGTCGAGCCGGGAAAGGACGGACATAGCTGCCTCGTGGGTTCGGTATGGGAGTTCATCAAGAGTACGTGGCGAAGGCGGGAGGTGCTATCGGGCTCGGCATCGTGGTTGTGGGCCACTCGTCTACGAGTTAGCCAACGTATAGTTCGCGCCACCCACCGAGGAGCTTTCGCCAATGAACGTCAGTTGGGACGAGATCGCACCGGACTTCCATCGCATCACCAGCCGCGTGGTGTGGTGCACCGTCACCACGGTCGATGGCAAGGGCCGCCCGCGCGCCCGCATCCTGCACCCCGTGTGGGACGGCCAGACGGGCTGGATTGCCACTGGCCGCGATTCGTTCAAGGCGAAGCACATCGCCGCGAACCCGTTCATCTCATGCAGTTACTGGGACCAGAACCACGAACAGGTGTACGCCGAATGCCGCGCCGAGTGGGCTGACGATCAGAACACGAAGAGCCGAGTCTGGGACCTGGTGAAGAACGCCCCGCCACCGGTCGGCTACGACCCGGGCCTGTTCTGGCGCGGAGGACCAAGCGACCCGGGCTTCGGCGCGCTGAAGCTCGAACCCTGGCGCGTGGAGGTGTGGTCGTTGCAGGAGATGGTGCAGGGCAAGCCATCACGCGTTTGGCGCGCCTGAGCACTGCTATGCTGGACGCATGAAGTCGGGAATCGTGTTTCCTGGTGCGGAAGGGCGGCAGCGTCACGTGGGACAAGTCCGAACGGAATTGAAACTTACGAACACCTATGACGAGGGGCGCGCTCTCAATGAGGACATTCTCCTCGAAGAGGTACGCTCGGTACTCGTCCATGATGCGCTTGTCGATACGGGCGCGAACTTGCTGGCGTTGCCTTCGGCTTTCGTCGAGCAACTCGGCCTGACGATCCAACGAGAGGTAACCGTCGAAACGGCTGCCGGCGTTCGAACAGCCCGAATCGTGGGACCGGTGACCCTGGAGGTAGAGGGCAGGCGCGGTACATTTGAGTGCCTTGAGTTGCCCGGCGGCGATACGCCACTGCTCGGCGAGGTTCCGCTTGAAGCGCTCGGCCTGGAACTCGACCTTCAGAACCAACGGCTGATTGTGGTGCCGGACCGCGGTCCCGGCACCTACGTGATGGCGCTGTAGCGGACGGTCAGTCGTCGAGTACCGCGAACAGGTCGGAAAGAGGGAGTTCGAAGCCGGGCAGGCATTCCGCTCGAAGGACGTCGACGGCACGTGCTTTCTTCGAGCGGCCTTCGAACACCTGCGCCGTGCGCGTGGACGGATCGATGAGCCAGCAAGCTTCGACTCCACTCGCGCGGAGGAATTCGCACTTCCGCTGGAGTTCGGCGAGCGTCTGGTCTTTCGAACGAACCTCGACCGCGAGCGTTGGGGGAGCTTCGTTGCCCCTTGGAATACCGGGCTTCCAGTACGAAAGGTCCGGCAGTCGGTAGTTCGGTAGATCACCGAGCCTGGCGCGGGCTTCGGGACCTGCCCGGCCACCGTTGGACTCCATCCAAATCCCCAGGCGAAGAGAGAGTCGAAAGATCAGCTCGGCGTGCTCTTCTTGCGGCATAGGCTTTTGCAGCACCACCCCGTCGACGTATTCGAGGTAGGGCTTCTCCTCCGGGAGGGCGAGGTACTGCTCGGGCGTCATGCGCACACCGTGGTACTTCGACTGCCAGCGCGGGCGCGTCGGGGCCTTGGGATGTGGCGCGGTAGGCTGCCGGATTGCCATACGAGAAGTATACGGCTCCCGCTAGCCGTTCCGGCGCACGCCCAACGTGACTCGCGTGCCCTCCAGGTCCTGTTCCGTGCTGTGCACGCCGGCGGGCGGCGCTGCCGTCAGGAGTTCCG
>CAYTBM010000338.1:0-3016 GCA_964436025.1 uncultured Anaerolineaceae bacterium | reverse complement strand
TGCCCGGAAACGCTCCTTTCCGGGCCGCCTGGAGAACAATCTGGCGAATCCGCTACTTCGCGGGCGTTCGCTTATGCGACGCTCACCTAGCAAGTGCTAGGATCACGATCGCAAGGTGGGCTCGAGTTCTCCTTGCGACCCTCGCCCCGGGGTGGTTGCAGCCAGCCCGGGGCTTCCTTTTTCTCTGGTTTCCCCCGAATACCGTTCGGGGACGGCATAGTGACAAACCGGTGTTGAACGCGTCAACCCCTCCGGCCGCTACACCTGTACGAGTTTGGGCACTTCGCGACACCGCCCGTCGCGTTAGCGGGCATGCGCGCGACAAACCGTGTCGCGCAGGCGAAAGTCCCGAAAGCCAGCGAATCTGGACCGGTCATAAGTGTTAGAGATTCGTAAGAAATGGCGTCAACCTTCAGGTTCAAGGCCCAGCGCGTTGATCGCTTCGAAAAGCACACCCGCGGGCATCGCTCGGCCAACCACTTCGTCCAGGTAGCGCAGGTCGAACGCGTCCCCTGGCTTCATGCCGGCCGCTTCGGCAAGGATGGTCGCGTAGGCGGCCGCCAGGGGCTCCGTTTTCGAGCTGCTCTGCCCGAGTTGGGCGTACGCCCGGGCCACAAACTCCGCGAAGGAGCCCTGGGGAGCGTTGGTGCCGGGCAGCACCTGCCGGACCCCAACGCTCGGAAGTATGCCCGCGGACTCGGGGAGGATGGCGCCGCTGTTGATCATCGCGACCGCGTCGAAGTTCACCTCGCGTGCCACCCGCGTCCTGCCCGAGGCGAGCCCGGGTTCCACCGCGATCAGCTGGAGATAAAGGAACCCGTCGAACGCGGTGGCCGCCACCTCTTCGGCGAGGCTGTCGTCGTCATCGCAGTGGATCGCTTCGTGAGCGAGGATCGGCATGAGGTACTCGAAGCGCTCGCCTTCGGCGAAGGGGTTGATCGACACCACGCGAGAGCCATCACCGATGTGCGTGACCTGTGCCAGCAGCCGCGGGTTGCCGGGAGGCTCCTGGAAGGCGATGCGGTTCGCAGGCTTTCCCGTGCAGTTTCCCGTGGTCAGCAGCGACGGGATGGCGGGCTCCGCGAACGTGCCCGTTAGGGCCGCGAGGGCCGCTCGCAACTTCGGCGACGTCACGACGGCCTGCGGGATGGCGTCATAGAGCTCGACCGCGTCCTGCACGGTCTGCGGGTCAGTCCCGCGGGCCTGCATGTGCGCTTCCAATGCCTCGCGCATGGCCGCCGCGTCGCGGTCTTCCGGCTTCAGCACCGCCGTCTCCGGGTCGCCAAGGAACGACTCGTTCGTCGAAATCAGCCCCTTCGAGGCAAGCACTACCAGCGTCTTGTCGAGGTCGCTGTCGATCTTCGCTTCGATTGTGCCGGTCGCCTTCGCCTGGAAGAGGCTGCGGCGGATCGAGAGTTTCGCGTCCTGTGGGATGAGCGCCGCTACCTTCAGTTCGATGACTCGCCCCGTGCCCGGCGCCAGCGCGGCCGTTTGCACGAGGACGCGTTGGTTGCCTCCCTCGGCAAGCGGCACACTGAGCTCGAAGTTCGAAGCCAGCGGCACGTCGCCTTCGAGCACCTTGAAATCCCGGTCGAACTGCACCTTGATGACAGATGTCAGCTTCGCCTGGCCGTCCACCACGTCCCGCTGGGCTTTCGCCGACGAAACCCGCGGTAGCGGTTGTTGTTCGGACCCGGAGGAGCATGCGAATAGCGTCAGTGCTGCCATCAGCACTGCAATCCAAAATCCCCAATCCGAAATCCGAAATCGGGACACCTATCGGCCTGTGTAATTCGGCTTTCGTTTCTCGGCGAAGGCGCGCGGGCCCTCCTTCGCATCCTCGGTGGCCATCAGGCGGGTGAGCAGGACATCCTCGTAGGCGAGGCCATGGTCCAGCGGCATGTCCAGCCCGCGGGCGATGGCTTCCTTCGCGGTGCGCACGGCGAGCGGGCCCCGTTCGCAGATCGTGTTCGCGATCTGGTGCGCCTTATCCATCAACTGGTCCAGGGGAACGATGTGCGAGACGAGCCCGGCACGCAGCGCGGTTTCGGCGTCGATCTGCTCCGCCGTCAGGATCATGTAGTTTGCCAGCGCTGCCGGGATCGCCCGCGGCAACCGCTGTGTCCCGCCCGCGCCCGGCATGATCGCCCAGCGCACTTCCGGCAGGCCGAAGCGGGCCTCCGGCGTGCAGATGCGGATGTCGCAGGTGAGCGCCAGCTCCATCCCGCCCGCCAGGCAGTAGCCGTTAATCGCCGCGATGATCGGCTTGAAGATCGGCAGCCGCTTGGTGAACCCTCCGAACGGCACCGGCCGCCCGCCTTCGAACTGGTTCTCGCCTCGCGCCGTCGCAACCAGGTCCATACCGGTCGAAAACGACTTCGCGCCCGTGCCGGTCAGGATCGCCACGCGAAGGTTCGGATCGTCGCGGAAGTCTTCCCAGGCCCGCTGCATCTCGCTGGAGGTCTGCGCGTTCACGGCGTTCAGCTGCGGCTCGCGGTTGATCGTGAGGACCGCGACCGGGCCTTCCTTCTGATAGATGATGTTCTCGAATTCCAGGTTGGCCATGCGTTCTGCGTCCTCGGTCAGCTAATCGCTGCGAAGGATACGACAGGGAGACGGAAAGAAGGGGAGCCGTGAGCGCGAAACAGACCACCAACCCGCCGGCCTTTCCGTTTCTCGAACGGAAGCGGAAAGCCGACGGGACCGTGCATGACTACGAGACCGAGCTTGTCCACCGCGATCAGACCGTCGTCATCGTGAAATTCCTGATGACGCGCGGCGGCGGCCCACCCCGGCTGCCGGTCACGGTGCCCGCCGGCTCCGTCTCATATGGGTACTTCTGGCCGCGCCGGCCCTACAACGTGTACCGCTGGCTGACCGCGACCGGCGAGCTCATCGCGCACCGGTTCGACGCCGTCACCGCTGTGCGCGTAACCGCGGACTCGGTCGATTACCGCGACCTCATCCTGGACTGGTGGGCGTTCCCTGACGGGAGCATCATCGAAGAAGACCGCGA
>CAYTBM010000337.1:0-3053 GCA_964436025.1 uncultured Anaerolineaceae bacterium | reverse complement strand
TCGGGTAGTTGTATGGCAGACTACATGCGACATTGTCCTGATTGTTGTAGGCCGAAGTCACAGTAGCCGCCGCCAAGAAAGCGATGACGCCACATACGACCATGAAGGCGCTTCGGAACCAACTCAGCACCACGATTCCCCTTGATGGAACCCTTCCAGGATCGATGCAATCTTAGGTGCCGCAATCGGACTGTTCATATCCCCCGGAACGGGGGATTACTTCGAATCGCGATGTAACCGGCAGCGGGACTGCGCTTCAGTCTTCATTAAGATAGCGATGGAGGCTCGGGCGGCGGCCCGGCGGTTCGAGACGTTTAGCTTCCTAAGAACGCTGCTTACGTGGGACTTGACGGTCTCCGAGGAGACGCCGAGATCGGCAGCTATCTCGCTGTTTGAATGACTCTCAACGATGAGCATGAGAACTTGCACTTCGGTGAAAGTGAGTTGGCCTTGTTCCGCCACGCGCGTGCTCCGGGCGGCAGGCCGCCGCTCGCCAAGTACTCTAGCTCGCCGCCGACAGCCGCCGCAAGCGCGTTTCAGTTCAGCTCCGCGCGCCGGATGACCGTATTCCGCCCTCGCCCGTACAATGGCTCTCTTGCAAACGCGCGGAGGGGTCGCATAGTGGTCTAGTGCGCCCGCCTGCTAAGCGGGTTCCGGGGTAACTCGGTCGAGGGTTCAAATCCCTCCCCCTCCGCCACTCTTGCTTTGCCGCGAAACACACCATGACGAACCGGTACTACCTCTGGACAGTCGGCTGCCAGATGAACAAGGCAGACAGCGAGAAACTCGCCGCTGGCTTCGATCGCATGGGCCTCAAGGCTACCGACCGCATCGAACGCGCTGACATCGTCGTCATCAACACCTGCAGCGTCCGCCAGCACGCCGAAGACCGGGCGTACAGCAAGCTCGGCCGTGTTCGTGAACTGAAGAAGGCGAACCCCGCGCTCAAGGTGGCCGTCATGGGCTGCATGGTCGGCCTGAAGCCCGATGACCTCGTGAAGCGCTTCCCTCAGGTCGACGTCTTCGCCCGGCCGCAGCAATTCGAGCCCATCATCGAACTCATTGAAGGGCCCGCGGAGGACCTGGGCGGCGAATTTTGGCCCACCACCTACGCCATCCCCGAAGGGCCAACGGCATTCGTCCCGGTTGTCCACGGCTGCAACAAGTTCTGCACCTACTGCATCGTCCCTTACCGGCGCGGCCGCGAGAAAAGCCGCCCCATGGACGAGATCATCCGCGAAGTCGCCTACCTCACGGCCCACGGCGTGCGAGAAGTCACCCTCCTCGGCCAGACCGTCGAAGCCTACGGCCACGATCTGCCCGAACAGCCTGACCTCGGCGACCTGATGCGCGAACTTTCGTCATTGGACCGCCTTGAGCGCATCCGCTTCCTGACGTCCTACCCGAAGGACATGACGCATCGCATCCTCGAAGCCGTGGCCGACCTGCCCAAGGTCATGGAGTGCTTCTCGCTCCCAGTCCAGGCCGGCAGCGACGCCGTCCTCGAGTCCATGCGGCGCGGCTACACGCGCCAGGAGTTCGTCGACAAAATCACGGAAGTGCGGTCTCTCATGCCCGGCGCCGGCATCACCACAGACATCATCGTCGGCTACCCCGGCGAAACCGACGCCGACTTCGAGGCCACCTGCGAACTCCTCGAACAACTGCGTTTCGACAAGGTCCACGTCGCCGCCTATTCCCCTCGCCCCGGCACCATCGCCTGGAGGAAGATGGAAGACGACATCCCGGCCGAAGTGAAAGCTGCGCGCCTGCACAGGGTCGAGGAGATCGAGGCGCGCATCTCTGAAGAGATCAACCGCGAATACGAAGGCACCGTCCAGCAGGTTCTCATCGAAGGCATCCGCAAGGACCAGCCATTCGGGCGCACCCGCACCGGAAAGCTGGTCCACCTTGATGTGCCGGCCCGAATCGGTTCCCTCGTGGATGTGCGCATCGAACACGCCGGGGCCTTCTCGCTTCGTGGCGCCCCGGTTGATGCCCTCGCCCTCGTCTAGTTTTCGCCCCAGTCGATCGTCACATCGTTCTTGTCACGTGGGTTGACCCGCACGTTCAACGTCGAGCCCTCGATCAGCAGGCTTGCGAGGGACTCGCGCACCAAAGAGGCGACGGTTACCCGGTAGGGAACCTTCCCCACGGGCGTCACTTCGATTTCTAACTCCAGGAGCCGCTGATTCCCGGCAGTCGCCCCGCGGTCGTTCTTCCGCACGATCGTTGCCGTCTCCCGGACACCCTCCGCCGCCGCGGCCGGAGCGTCGAACATGGCTGCGAAGCCCGAGACCGGGTTGCTGGAGCTCGTGGAGCCAAGCGGCGAACCGGGTTGGATCACCTGCCCGCCCTGGACCACGGCGGCACGCCTCAGGACATCCTCGTCGATGCTCACACCGAGCGTTTTCAGGTACTCGCTCAGCCCCGCTGGATCCGTTGGCACACTGCCGTGGCGTTGGCCGCGCAGGTCCAGCGAGACGGGCCGTTCCACGCTCACGTTCGCCCTGGAAAGGTCCATGTCGATCCCGAAGTCTTTCAGAAACTCCGAGATGCCCTGCACGTCGTTGGGATGCGCCGCCATGCTGGTCACGCTCGATACAAGCCGCCGTGTCTTGCGGATGGTGAGTTCGGTGATGACGCTGGTCAGCAGCCCGCCGAAGAAGAACGACGCGCCCAGCGTCAGGAAGGTTGTGCGGACGCTGTCGCTGGCACAGCTGGAGCCACTGCAGGTGAACCCGCCGTCGAAGGTGTTGGTGAACGCATCGTTCGCGCCCATGACCAGGAAGAGCAGGCCGAAAACCATGAAAAACCCACCGAGCCCGTGCCCGATGACGCGCCCCATTGCAGACATGGCAATCCTCCGGTGAGCTGCTGCTCACGCTGGTTCGACAGTTGTCGGGCGGCAATCTTACGCCCGGAGGCAGCAGCGTTTGCGCCGCGGCCACACTACTATCTCGTCACCAATCGGCTGTGAGGAAAGCAGTGAAGTTTGAAGACATCAAAAGGGTCGGAGTCCTCGGAGGCGGGATCATGGGCGGCGGCATCGC
>CAYTBM010000336.1:0-3086 GCA_964436025.1 uncultured Anaerolineaceae bacterium | reverse complement strand
AGCAGTACAAGGACAAGGCCGACGTCTGGAGCGAGGCCGCCATGATGCTCTACGAGGAGGCCATGCAGCGCCAGTGGTCCTCCGCCGTCGACATTCCCTGGCACGAAATCCCGGAGGACCTCCCGACCGACATCGAAATGGCGATGTGCACGCTCTGCACGTTCCTCACCCAGGTGGAATTCATCGCCGGCGACCTCCCCGGCCGCTACATGGGCCAGGTGCCCTCGGACCACTTTGAGACGCAGCTCTTCCTCGGCACGCAGGTCATGGATGAGGCCCGTCACGAAGACGTCTTCCGCAAGCGCGCCCTCGTCAACGGCGGCGGCCTCGTCGATGCGAATTTTGGCGCCTCCGCGCTGCTCACAGCCGATGACTTCACCGAAATGACCGCCCGCCTCCACCTCTTCGGCGAGGGCTTCGTCCAGACGATTTTCCGCATGGGCGAATTGATCTCCACCAACGAAGCGGAGAAGCGCATCTTCCGTCTCGCCGCCCAGGACGAGTCCCGTCACCTCGCATTCGGTGTCACCCACCTGAAGTACCTCCTCGACGTGAACCCCGAACGGCGCGAAGAGCTCCATCACTATCTCGACCTCCAGGAGGGCGCGCTCGGCCAGGGCCAGGGCGGCCTCACCGTCAATCCCGCGACCGGGGAAGCGCTCGCGGTCCTTGCCGGCGGCGGCATCGACAGGATCGACGAGGGCTTCGCGAAGGTGCTCGTGATGCGCAAGAAGCAGATCAACGAGTACTTCCACCGCCTCGAGGTCATCGGCCTCGGCGACCGCAAAGAACGCATGGCGCCGCAGATGCGCGTCTTCCTGGAGGCATAGGCAAGTGCAGCTCACCGAAGGCACCCGCATCCGCGCGCGAGAAGCCGCCTGGTCCAACGACTTCGTCGACCGCCTGAACGGCTCCGTGCTCACGGACGATGTCGTCCGCAACCTGCTCGCCCTGAACATCAGCGAAGAGCGCGCGGCCCGCTACCTCACGCTGGTCGAGACCAACCCCGAAGTCCCGGCATTGCGCATGGGCTTCCGCTGGGCGCGCCCCTCCACCGAGCTCGGCATCCGCGCGAAGCCCGGCCCCAACGGCCTCGGCATGCCCGAAATCAACATCAGCACCTACGGCCACGTCCCCGATCGCTGGCCGTACGAAAACGACACGCCGCTCGGCTCGCATCCCACCCCCGGCTCCTACGCGCCCGGCTCCTACACCGTCTACGACAAGAGTGAGGTCTGGGCCGACGGCGTCGACGAGATGTACGAGGACGCCATTCGCGAACACTGGATCCCCGCAACCGACATCAACTGGGCCGAGCTCCAACCCCTCCCCGACGATGTCGAGCGCGCGCTCTGCCAGGTCTGCACGACGTTCTCCCAGCACGGCCTCTCCGAGTCCAAGCTCCTCGGCGCGTGGGAAGAGAAGATCGCCTACGGCTTCCACGATGTGAAGGACTACATCGCCACCTGGATCTTCGACGCCGGGCGCAAGGTGGAGGTCCTGCGCAAGCGCTCCCTCGCGAACGGCGGCGGAGTCGGCGTCCAGGCGCTCGGCACCATGTACCGCGCCTGGTACGGCGCGCTCAAGATCACCGAGCTCTTCGTCGCCGTCGGCGTCGTCTACAAGAGCTACGAGGTCGTAACGTTCGAACGCCTCGCGGAAGTCCTTCCCTCCGCCGTGGACCGCGACATCTTCAGCCGGCTCGCGTCCGACTCGCGGCGCCACCTCGATTTCGCCACCCGCCACCTGAAGTACTACGTCCAGCACCACCCGAATTCGCGCGAATACCTCGAGCATTTCCTCAATCGCTCTGAGGCAGCGCTGGCCGACGAGCTGAACCACAGCCACGCCGAGTCCTCCGCGCTGGCGCTCCTCCTCGGCGGCGGCCTGGAGAAGATCGACCTCGGCGTCGCCGCCCTGCGGCAACTGCGCGAAGACCAACTGCGGCGCTACTTGCTCGCCCTCGACGCCTGCTCGTACGACCGGCTGCCGCGCGTGAACCCCGGGTTGCTCGCCCTCGCTCGCACACCGTTGCCGGCCTGATCCCGGCCGGCCTGGATCGAAGCGGCCACGCGCGTGGCCGCTTCATCGTTCACGGAGAATGAAAATGACTGCTTCTACCGCGGTGCGGTTCCCTTCGGTTGAATGGTTCGAAGCGTTGAACAACCTCTGCAACGCTCAAGACCTGTTCCGCGTAAAACGCGACGGCGCCTGTGACGCACAGGTTGGCGTGAAGGTCGGCCCGGACATCTTCCATCTCGACTTCAACGCCTTCCGCGTCGCCGCCGCCACGAAAATCGACGAAAGCGCGCTCGGCGAGCTGGACTTCTGGCTGGAACAGACGCCGGAACAGTGGCGCGCCATGCTGGAATGCATCAAGTCCCGGGGCCGTGCGGAGGGCGACTTCACGCTCAATTCCCTCGATTTGCTGGCCCCGGATGACTTCGCGCGCGGCCATGATGGCCACCGCCGTGATGCGTTCTACCGCTTCAACCAGACCTTCCAGGATTACTTCGACGCCTCCGCCGCACTGGACACCGCGTTCGAGTAACCCCCGATCAGTCCGGCCGCAGGCGTTCTTCGACCGCCTGGCCGGCCGACTGGTGGTCCGGTATCGGCCCGCTCGCCAGCTTCTGACAACCGTCGATCATCGCTTGCAGGACCTGGTCGATCCGCATCTCCGAGGCGTTCGCCGCGCGTTGGAGCGACGCGACCGTGATGTTCCGTTCGTCGCCGTGGGAATCTTCGAACTTCCCACAGCCGCATGAGATGCACATAGCCTTGCTTCCTTCCTTTACTGGTGGTGCTGCACCCAGGTCGTGAACGCCTCCGCGAACTTCCGCAGGAACGCATCGACCTTCGGGTCCTTGATTGCGCCGGCGTCGTCGAACAGTTCATTCGCATGCCCGACGTATGCCTCGGGCTGCGGCATCGTCGGCATGTTCAAGAACACCAGCGCCTGGCGCAGATGGTGGTTCGCGCCGAACGCCCCGATCGCTCCCGGCGAGACGCTCACAATCGCCGCCGGTTTTCCGTCCCATGCGCTTTGCCCGTACGGCCGCGAGCCCACATCCAGGGCATTTTTC
>CAYTBM010000335.1:0-3091 GCA_964436025.1 uncultured Anaerolineaceae bacterium | reverse complement strand
GACACGAAGAAGCAGGCAAAGGGCCTCCCGATCGTCAACCTCATCGACATCGAGAGCGGCGAACGTGTGACCGCCATCCTTGTTATTAAGGATTACGAGCGCGATTTCATCCTCCTTGCAACGCGGCTGGGCGAAATCAAGAAGACCGCCCTGAGCGAGTTCGAAGAGGTGCGGCGCAACGGCAAGATCGCGATGGACCTGGAACCGGGCGATGACCTCATTGCCGCCCGCATGGCTACCGAAAGCACACAGGTCATCCTCGTTTCCAGCGAAGGCCAGGCGATCGTTTTCAAGATCGACGACCTGCGGAAGGCCAGCCGCACGAGCGGTGGCGTGCGAGGCATGCGGCTGCCCACCGGCGGCTACGTAGTCGGAGTGGAAACGCTCGACGACGGGGAGCACCTGTTGATCATCTCGGAGAAGGGTTTCGGCAAGCGCACGCGGCTCACCGAGTACCCGGTCCAGGGCCGCGGCGGCCAGGGCGTGAAGACCCTGAACATCACCGACCGGACCGGCAACGTCGCCGCCTGCCGCGTGGTCGAACCGGGACAGGACCTGATGCTCGTGACGAAGGACGGCATCGTGGTGCGCACCCGTGTGGACCAGATCAGCCTGATCGGGCGGAACACGCAGGGCGTCACGGTGATGAAGGTGAACGAAGGCGACCAGGTCGCGAGCATCGCCGCCTTCCGCATGAGCGATCCCTCGCGCCGCCGCACCGTGGTCAACGCCGACGGCATCGAGTACGAAATCGACGTCGAGGAAGACGACGAGCCTGCCACCAACGGCAACGGCCACAGCGATGAGCAGGTCCTGAACGAGACCATCCCTCTGGTGCTCGACGAGGAAGACGACTCGGACGAAGAGTGATGTCTACCGCGGCGGCGCAATGCGGTCCGCGAAGTAGGGCATGACCAGCTTCCCGAAGCGCTCGGCCTCCACGTCGTGCGGGTAGCCGGAGAGGCAGAACTCCGTGCAGCCGATGTCGATGAACTCCTGGAGTGTGGAAGCGACCTGTCCCGGGTCGCCTACGACGGCGACACCGGCGCCAGGGCGCACAGACGTGATTCCGCTCCAGAGGTGGGGCGCCAGCATGAAGTCCTCGGCTTTTGCCAACGCTTTCATGCGGGAGTTGGACTCCGACTGCTCCCACATCCGCTCGATGACGCCGCGCTGGTAGTCGCTGGCGTTACGGATGAGGTCGTGCGCGAAGTCCCACGCATCGTCTTCGTTCTCGCGGACGATGACCTGGAGACGCATGCCGAATCCGATTGCATCCTGGCGCCCGTACTTCGCGGCGACTTCGCGCGTCTCGGCGATGCGGACGGCGATGTTCGCCGGGGTGTCGCCCCAGAAGAGGTAGACATCGGCGTGCTTCGCGCAGATATCGCGCGCTGCCTCGGAGATACCGCCGAGGTAGAAGGGCGGGTACGGCTTCTGCAGCGGTTTCGGTTCGACTCGCGCGTTCTCGATGCGGAAGAAGGCGCCTTCGTGAGTCACCGGCGACTTCTCGGTCCAGACGCGCTTCATGATGGTGACCGTCTCGTCCATGATCGCGTAGCGCTCGTCGTGGGAATGGAAGTCTCCATCGGCGGCCATTTCGTCGTAGCCGCCGCCGGCAATGAGGTTGATGGCGACGCGGCCGCCGGAGAGCTGGTCGAACGTGGAGATCATCTTCGCCATCACGGTGGGGGCGATGAAGCCGGGCCGCGCCGCGAGGAGCATCTTGATGTGTTCGGTCTTTGCGGCCACCATCGCGCAGCTCATGTAGGCCTCCCAGCACATGGTTTGCACGGGTACGAGGGCGTACTCGAAGCCGGCCTTCTCAGCTGCGCGCGCGACGTCGACGAACAGATCCAGTCCCGGCGGGACGGTTGCCTCCTGGACGCCGAAGGCGGTTGTGTCGCCTGACGTGGGGATGAACCAGCCGAAACGAAGGTGGCGCTTCATGACGTGCTCTCAGTGGAAGGTGGGCCGTTCAGGAGGTTCCCATGGTAACGCCCCGCGCAGGCCGAGGCCCGATTGGTGCTACGATTTGGGCTGGCAGCAGACCGCAAGGAGGCACCGATGATCCCGACCAGGGCGAAGGCGATCAGCATCGACGGCGAGAACTACATCGCCGAGGCCTCGCTCAACAGCTGAAGTAACGTCTGGACCGCCGTGGTGCGGTCCGGGAGCCGGCCGGTGGCCACCGCGGCAGGCACCTCGCCCGACGAGGCGCTGGCCAATGTCATCGAGCGCGCGGAGGCCGGGTTGCGTCGCGGGCGCCAGCATGCCCATCCAGTCGTGAGCGACCAGGACACGCGCTAGCCAGCCGCCGTCGGCTTTCGCCTTTCTCCTTTTCCCTTTCCACTTAGCCCGTGAGTATCCTCTTCGGCCTTGCCGCCGCTCTGGCCTGGGGCACATCCGACTTCCTCGGCGGCCGGTTCACGAGGCGATACCCGGCGTTCACCGTCGGACTTGTATCGCAGTCGACGAGTTTCCTGCTCTTACTTGCGGTCGCCGCGGTCGTAAGGCCCGAACTGGGGAGCCAGGCGATGGCGTGGGGCCTGGCCGCCGGACTGTTCACCAGCTTCGGGGGCGTCTCGCTCTACCAGGGACTGGCCAAGGGCGATTCGGCCGTGGTCGCGCCGCTCTCGGCGTGCGGCGCCATTGTCCCCGTCGTGTTCGCGTTCGCCAGCGGCGACGCGCCGTCGGCGGTCCAGACCGGGGGCATCGTGGTGACGCTGGCCGGCGTAGTCCTGTGTTCGCTGCCGCCACAGGGCGTTGACTTCTCATCCAGCCATCACCTGCGGCCGGTGCTGTACGGGCTCGGCGCGGCGGTTGGATTCGGCCTCTTCTTTGTGTTCGTGGACCAGGGCGCTTCAACCGACGAGCAGTCGCTCGTGGTGCTCACGGCGGCGCGCTTCGCCGGCATGGTGCTGGTCGGGCTGGCGGGGGCGTTCGCCGGCAGCCTGGTCTGGCCCGGCCGGGACTTGCCCAAACTGACCGTTGGCGGCGTGATCGATGTCAGCGCGAATGGCTTCTTCGCCCTGGCCACGAACCGCGGCAACGTGGCAGTTGCGTCCGTGCTGGCGTCGCTCTACCCGCT
>CAYTBM010000334.1:0-3092 GCA_964436025.1 uncultured Anaerolineaceae bacterium | reverse complement strand
GAGTACGAAACCCGCACAGGGCGGGTTCTCGTAACGTGACATCAATGGCGACCCCGAGCGGATTCGGGGCCGGTTCGCCGATACATCACTCTCCGTGATACGGGCTGGGTTGGAGGTTGGGACGGTGTTCCCAACGCGTCCCAGGATCTCGCCGAGCGGATGAGCGGGGCGGCCGTTCGACTGACTCGGCGAGCCTCGCGAACATCGGGCTCGAATTCTACGGTTCCGCGTCGCTCATCGAGCAACGCGTCCAGGCACGCGCGTGCTCGCTGAATGCGGTCAGCCTTCGCGTGTACCTGCTTCTTCCGAGCTTCGGAAAGGTCGCGTGCAAGCTCGTTGATGGCCTCGAAGCTGGCCTGGAAACCCTTGGAGACCTCCCGCAGCAGCAACTCGTCGATGGTGATCGTTCGCCCACTGTGCGCGAAGGCAGGCGCATCACTGAGGGGCGGATGGCATCGCCTCGCCCAACACGAACGCTGATTGGTGTCGCAACTGTTCGCCTTAGGAGTCGGTGGCCGGCTACTCGAAGATGAGGTCGCCCTCTCCAGGCTCGCGAAGGAGCCCCCACATCTCGCCGCCGGGTATCCCGCAGTTCGTCGGCGAACGGCCGAACTGTCCTCGAAAGTAATTGTGCGCGCGCGTATCGCTGTAGATCTTGCGCGTCTCCCATTCGTCGAGGAGAGCGTTGTACTGCCGGTACGCGTCGTCGGTGACTTCGACTGACCGCCTGTCGCCCAGGAGCAGTTCTTTGATGCGGTCGAGGGCGAAGCGGGTGACGAGTTCCTCGATCTGAACGAGCTGCATGCCGTTGTAGACGTTGGTGTTGGGCCCATAGATGACGAAGAAGTTCGGGAAGCCCGGCATCATGACGCCGCGGTAGGCTCGAGGACCGTCCTCCGCCCACAACTCCTCCACACTGCGATCCCCGCGCCCGCGGACCTCCATGGGCCAGAAGAATTCGGTCGCCCGGAATCCGGTCGCGAAAACGATGACATCGACCTCGATCTCGCGTCCATCATTGGTCTCGATGCCGGCCCGTGTGATCCGCTTGATGCCATCCGTGATGAGCGAGACGTTCTCGCGCGTGAGCGCGTCCGCAATGCTGTACTGCGCGTCGACAAGCACGGGCCGCGCCGACATCGGAGGGTGCGGCGGAATCATCTTCTCAATGAGTTCCGGCCGGCCGGCGAGCTTGTTCTCCAGGAAAGCGATGCAGCCGTCCCGCGCTCGCTTGTTCCCGGCGCTAAGCGTGTGCTCGTCCTCCCACTCCGGGTCGATGTTCATCGACTGGTGGTTGCCTTCGAACCCGCCGGCGCCCCAGTCGGCGCGAAACCGCATGAAGTTGGTGTGGAAGGGGAAGTTCCGATCCAGCCAGGTTACCTGGGGCGGGAACGGCGAACGGTAGCCCCGAACGGGGAACAACCACTGTGGAGTGCGCTGAAAGACGTAGACATGCTCCGCCTCCAGCGCCAGCTCCGGGACGGTCTGGTAGCCGGTGCAGCCGGTGCCAACGACGGCAAACCGCTTGCCTTCCAGCGACAGGTCCTCTGGCCAGCGAGCCGAGTGGAACGACTGCCCCCGGAACTCACCAATGCCCTCGATGTCGGGAAGGGCGGGACGGCTCAGGAAGCCCACCGCGCTGAAGACCACGTTTGCCCGCCACACGCGCCGCCCTTCCGGGCCATCCGCCGTGACTTCCCATTCCGCTGCTTCCTCGTCCCAGACCACCGACCGCACTTCCGTCTCGAAGATGATGTCGTCGCGAAGGTCGAACCTGTCGGCGATCCAGTTGAAGTACTTCTCATTTTCGGCCCAGCCGCAGTACGGGTTTGGGTAGCCGTAGTCCACGCCAAAGAGATGCGTGTAGGACCGGCTGGGAGAGTCCACCCGGGCGCCCGGGTAGCGGTTCTCGAACCAGGTACCACCGACTCCGGTGTTCTTCTCGATTACTTTGTAGCGGATGCCGGCGCGTTTGAGCTGGGCAGCGACGTTCAGGCCGCCCATGCCTGCCCCAATGACGAGAACTGAGAAGCTGTTCAGGCGCTCCACCGGTGGCTGCTGATCCCAGTTCAAGCCGCGGACCCACGGGTCGAGCGCCAACTCTTCCAAAGACATATTGCCTGCCGAAATGTCTCTCAGTACACTCCGCGCTCAGAAGTCGGGGGAACTCGCTATGGCATCCTGGAATGGTCAGAAGCTCGCCGGTGCAGCCGGCATTGTGTTCATCGTCCTCACGCTCATAGGGGCGTTCATCGTCTCTCCGCCGCCAAGCGCTGACGAGTCTCCGACGAAGTTCCTTGCGTACTTCGACGACAATCGGACTGTTCTGCTCGTCCAGATGATCATCGGCTTCTTCTCCGTCATCCCGGCGATCCTCTTCGTCTCCGGGTTCTGGAACGTCTTGCGCGGAGAAGAGGCCGAGGGTGGCATCCTTGCTACGGCGGCTGCGATCGGCTTCATCCTCGCAGGCGCGGTCGTGCTGGTAGCGACCGGCTGGATCGGCGCGCTCGGCTACCTCGGCGATGGCAACGGACTTGACGAAGGTGACGCCCGAACGCTCAGCCTCCTCGGCAGCGTGCTCTGCAACTCGGCCATCTTCGTCGCCTTCGCCACCTTCGAAGGAAGCTCTGCATTGGTGCTTCTCAAGGGCTCAGCACTTCCGAGGTGGCTGGGGTGGGTCGGGCTGGCTGTGGGAGTGCTTGGGCTGATAGGCGTCTTCTCGGTCGCCAAGGACGGGGCCTTCGCTCCATTCGGGCCCGCCAGCTTCTTGGCATTCCTTTCGTTCTCGGCGTACGTCGCGCTGGTCTCCATCTTCATGTGGCTGCGGGGGAAGTAGGCGAACCCGGGTCCCGAACAGGTCGCCGAGTCGCTCGCCGGGTTGTCGAAGTTGCTGTCGGCTCAAGCTGCTTCCGTTGGAAGCTCACCAGCG
The DNA here is from genome assembly GCA_964436025.1 of uncultured Anaerolineaceae bacterium. GTDB lineage: Bacteria > Chloroflexota > Dehalococcoidia > Tepidiformales > Tepidiformaceae > Amarobacter. The sequence goes on along the minus strand of CAYTBM010000334.1, from coordinate 163 downwards.
CTCAATGCTGACTGCGAAATTGCTTGCTTGAAGGGCTCCGCAGCCCGGGCGCACACTCGATGAAGAAAACAGCTCACGGCGCCCCTGGGTTAGGGAACGGGCGCCGAAGAGGGAACTGATCAGCCACGGACTGGCTCGCGCGGAGCCGCTTCAGAAGGAACTC
>CAYTBM010000333.1:0-3099 GCA_964436025.1 uncultured Anaerolineaceae bacterium | reverse complement strand
CGAACCAGATGTGGGTCTACCATTGCGGCCCGCAGTGGGCCAAGCGCCTCTTCCTGACCGGCGACACCGTCACTGGCGCCGAGGCTGCGCAGATTGGCCTCGTGCTGAAGGCGGTGCCGGCGAACTACCTCTCGCAGGAGGTCGAGTCCCTCGTTGACCGCATGGTCATGATCGACACGGACCTGCTGGCGGCGAATAAGCGCATCGTGAATATTGCCCTCGAACTGATGGGCGCACGCACCATGCAGCGCTTCGGCGCCGAGAACGACGCTCGCGCCCACCTGGCCCCGAGTGTGCGCGAATTCGGCCGTATCGCCGGCGAACAGGGCCTGAAGGCGGCGCTTCACTGGCGCGACGCGAAGTTCGGCGATGGCCGGGCGCGCGTGAACGGCCCCGAAATCCGGGATGAGAACGGGCGGCTCGTGTGACCATCAAAGCCACCTCGGTGATTTCCATTCTCGCGATCTGGGTAGCCAGCATCACGGCAGTCGCGTTCGAACCCGACAGCTGGTGGGTGATCATCTTCGCGCTGCTTTCCACCGGGGCGGTCGGCGCGTCCGCCTGGCGGCGGCTTGGCCTCTCGAGGCTGATCGCCGTGGTTGGGACGTGGACCGGTGTGGCGCTTGCCGCGGGCTCGACGAGTGAGGGCGCCTGGACGTCGATCTTCGCGTTCCTCACGACTGGCGCCGTGGTGTACAGCACGATGCGGCGCGATGCCTGGCTGCTCGGCGTCGGGGTCGCGATGGCGTGGCTCGCCACCGGCTTCGCGGTCCTGGTCCACGGCGGCGATGCGTCCTGGATGTGTGTGTTCGCCTTCCTGACCGCCGGAGCGGTGGCGAACAGCCACAACGATGTCGTGCGCGGGTTCGCGGCCACCGGCTGGTGGGTTATCGCCGGGGCGCTCATCCTCATCCTCGGTTCGAACTTCGCATGGCTCAGCGTGATCGCGTTCATCCTGACCACCACGTCCATCGGTTTCGGCGGCTTTTCGTTCCCGCGCGGGCTCGAGTGGGACCTCTTCGACCGGGATGACGACAGCGAGCGAGTGAAAATCGTGCGCTAACATGGCCCAATGCCAATCCGCATCGCGGACGACGAAGAGCCGTACGAAGACGACTACAAGAATGACGCGCCCGGCCCGGACGAGCGCGACCGCGACCTGATGGACGGAAGCTGGGAGCAGGAGTATTACTCCGGCCGCATCAAGACGCGGAACTGGAACGCGATCGGCATCGCCATCGCTATCCTCGTCGTCGCCGGCCTCATCGTGCCCATGATTCTGTCGGTGACGAACTGATGGCGGCGCTGGCAGGCAAAGTCGTTGCCATCGTCTGCCGCGGCAGCGAGGGCGACCGGGCCATCGCCGTCGCGCTGGCCGACGCGGGAGCGGATATCGCCATCGCGACGATCAGCCGCGCCCAGCAGGAGGAGTTCTCGACCGCCTCGATCGCCAACGAGGTCTGGGCGATCGGCCGGGAGCAGTTCAACGTCGTCACCGATGCCGCCGACCCGGCCGACACGGCCTCGTTCGCTGAAGAAGTGTGCGACCGCCTGCGGCGCTGCGACGCCGTCGTGATCGCGCCGGGCAGCATCCCTGAAGTCGTTTTTGACGAGCTTTCGCGTGACGAATGGGCACCCATGGCGGACCAGGGACTGACGGCGCCGCTGATCATCGCCCAGGCCTTTTCGCGGGTGCTCGAACGCGGGGGTGGAGGCGTGGTTGTCTTCGTCGATGACGGGGCAGCCCACACGAACGTCGCCGGCGCTGTGCTCTCCGAGGCGCTCCGCGCCCTATCCGCGCACCTGGGCATCGCCTGGCACGGCCGCGGATTGCGAGCAGTGGTGGTCAGCCGCGAGGGTGCGCCGGGACAGGTCGTCGCCGCCCTGGGCTAATCTGTCGCTGGGACCCCGAGCAGCACCCACGTCCGCCGCTGAAGGATCTCCGCTGTGTGTGCGCGGTGGTGCGAGATCAGCCTCCGGATGACCTTTCGCAGCGTCCATGCGTCCGGTTCCGTACGTGACGGACGCACCGGCGCATAGCTGCGCCCGGGTTCCCGCGCCGCCAACTGGAGCACGGCGAGGGTCGCGTCCAGTTCTTCCTGCGGAGTCCGCACCGCGCCGAAGATACCGGCAGCCGGACCATCCCGCAGCCCGTCGCGGTAATACACCTCCAATTGCAGGGCATGGGTCAGGATGCCGCGGATTGTCCGCGGGTCCGGCGCCCACGGGTCGGTGTGCTCCAGCTTCAATCCCGGTGGCATCCAGTCCAGGAGGGCATCAGGGAGCGCGGCCGAAGCAGCGAGGCCTTTCGCGGCGAGGCGGACATGCCTCGCCGCCCGCTCGAATGCTTGCGGCGGCAGCGGCTCGCGGTCCGCGCTGAAGCAGAACTCACCGCCGGCCACGGTGGTTGCGGCGCCGGAAATCGTCTCGGTCAGGTGCCAGCCACTGCCGCCGGGTCCGTCCTCGCCGTGGGCATTGAGCCACGCCGTGTGCTCGGCGAGGGCAAGGGGCACGGCGCTCTCCAGCTTCGATGGTGCGGTTGCCCCGGCCACGAGGCCGGGCCAGTCATCGGACCAGGCGAGCACGAATCCGCCGTAATCGGCTACGGAGAAGCCTTCGCTCACCTCCTGATCCTACCCAACCTTGAACCGGATCGCGTCTGAATCATCAAAATCAATCTCGTCTTAAATTTTCTTAAGATTACTATTGACTTTGAAGCTCGGTTGGTCGAATATAGCTACAGCAGAGATGCGAAGCGCCCCGAGGGGCCAAGGAGAAACATGGAACTCAATACCCACTTCCTCGCCAACTACAGCCAGCACTTCGTCGAGTCCCGGCGCGAGTCGGCCCGCAACGTGCATTACGGGAACGGTTCGGTCGTCACCGCTATGATCGCCTTCGTGGCCGCGGGCATCCGCCGGGCGGCCGCCACCACCGAACGGTGGGCCCGCGGCTCCGCGAGCGACACCGTCGACTACCGCCTGCCCGGCGTGAACTCGGCCCGCTAAGGACCGTGGAGGAGAACTCGATGGCTCGCTTTGTCGGCGCCTGCCCCAGCTGCGACAGCGCAATGGTCGTCCGCCGGCTGGAATGCCCGAA
>CAYTBM010000332.1:0-3127 GCA_964436025.1 uncultured Anaerolineaceae bacterium | reverse complement strand
TCACCGTCAAGACCACACGTGGCGGCGAAGCGCCCGACATCATTCGCTGGACGGTGAGCTGTGCCGCCAGCGCCCCGAGCAGCTTCTGGACGGTCTACGTGACCGATGATGTCGCGGTGGCCGCGGTCTCGGTGAGCTGGACGAACGCGAATGGTGCGACGATCACGGTGCCGCTGGCTGCGGGCGGAGGCAGCAGCTGGACGGGCGGAGGCAACACCCACGGCGGCTCGAACTTCCGCATCACCGCTACGGACTTCGCCGGCCACGCGAGCACGAATTCGATCACGCCGCCGGCGAGCTGCCTCTGATGAAAAGCTTGCGCCACGTGCCCCAGGTGCCGTGGCCGGCGCCCGGTTCCCCTGACAACCGTTCGACCGTACGGTAGACTGCGCGGACTGCCGTGAGCTTCTCCCCATGAGGTATCCTCCACATGCCTGATTTCCCGTCCATTGAATGGTTTCGGACTGCCGCCGACCTGCTCAACAAGTCAGACAGCTTCAAGCGCCTTGGTACCTGCGACTCCGAGATGGGTGTCCAGGTTGGCGACCGCATCTTCGAGATCGACTTCGAGGCGTTCGAAGTAACCACGATCAAGGAGATCGACGCCGCCCGCGCGGACCAGCTCGACTTCGTCCTGGTGCAGTCGCCTGACGCCTGGAAGGCAATGCTCGACGACATCAAGGCGAACGGCCGGGCCACCCACGACTACACGCTGAACTCGCTGGACCTGCGCAGCGATGTCGAGTTCGCGCGCGGCAAGGACTACCACCGCCGGGACGCCTTCTACCGCTTCAACCAGACGTTCCAGGAGTACTTCGACAACGCGGCCAAGATCGAGACGACGTTCCCCGCCGGCGTGGCGTAGCGTCCTGATTCCGGCTGGTGACTGATTGACCGGTTCCCTGGCCGTCGAGTCGGTGCTCCTGTTCGAGCGCTACCAGCAGTGGGCGAACGAGCGCGTCTTCGCGGCCGCGCGGGCGGCCGGGGACTCGGCCGGCGCCGCCGTCATACCGGGGAGCAACGGTGGCGGCACCGTCCACGGGCTTCTTGGTCACCTTGTAGACGCCGACATCCACTGGCTGAACCGCTGGCTGGGAAACGAGCGCTCCCGCCTGCAGATGCCGGGCGCCTGGCCCACCATCGCCGATGTGGAAGCCGCCTGGCAGTCTGACCTGGCGCGCCGCGAACAGTTCTTCGCGAGCCTCGACGAGGATGCCTTGCGCGGGAGCTATAGCTTCTACCGGGGCGATCCTCCGGTCCGCGACACGCAGGTCCTCTGGCAGACAATCCTTCACGCGCACAACCATGCCACGCACCATCGCGCCGAGATCTGCGCCCTGTTGACGACGGTCGGCTCCGCGCCGCAGTCCGTGGACTTGTTGGACTACCTGCGCGGAAACTGAACCACGCGGCCAGCTTCGGCGACTTCTTCGATTAGCCGGACTTCCAGTTTCGAAACGCCGCCAGGAGCGCTTCCTTCGCTTCCGGCGCCAGGTCGTCTTCGTGCAGCTTCCCGGAGGCCTCGATGGTCTGGCGCATCTGCTCCAGGTAGCGGCTGCAGTGCGGGCAGGACGCGAGGTGGGCGTCCACGCGCGCGCGCTCAGCGGCAGGCAGCGCGTCTTCGAGGTAACCCGTGATGAGCTCCACCACTTCGCGGCAGACGAGACCGGGTGCGGCAGGCGCCTTGCGGCGCAGGATACGGGCGAGCCAGTTTTCGTTACTCATCGCCGATCTGCCTCGCTGAAATACCCTTCGAGCGCCTTGCGGACTCGTGCCCGCGCCCGGTGCAACAGCACCCGTTGATTGGTCTCCGAGACCTCGAGCGCGTTACACACCTCTTCCGACGTGAAGCCCAGCACATCCCGCAGGCGGATGACCTCGCGCTGGTTCGCCGGGAGAGATTCGATCGTCGCGTGGATGAGGGCCTGGCATTCGGCGCCTTCGAGCTGTTCCTCCGGAGATTCGCCCCATCCGGTCGGCGCGAGCAGCCAGTGCCCGCCGGCCGCGAAGCGCTCCGGGTCCACCGCGGCCTCGTCCTCGCCGAGGTCATCGAAGACCGAGGAAAAGGCCGTGCTGCGCTGTTCGCGCGCGCCCTTCGTCTTTGCGATGTTCGTCAGGATGCGGAAGATCCAGGTCTTCAGGCTGGAACGGCCTTCGAAGCGTTCGAGCCCGTTGAGGACGCCGAGCCACGCCTCCTGCGCCACCTCTTCCGCCACGGCGTAGGATGGCACGTACGCAGTCGCCAGCCGCACCATCGCGGTGTGGTACTGCTCGACGAGCATGGTGAACGCGCGCTCGTCGCCGGCGCGCAGCGCTGCGAGCACGGTTGCGTCGTCGGCGGCCGGAGGCGGCTCGGTTACCGATGCCATGTGCGCGGGCACGGTACCACAAGCCGCTGAAAAAGAGTCTCAAGCGGCCGGCGCTATACTTTCCCGCATGCCGCAGGAAACGGTCGTGCTCGAACTCGCCGGGCGCGAGGTCACTATTACCAACCCGAACAAGGTGTTCTTTCCGAAGGCGGGCTATACCAAGCTCGACATAGTGAACTACTTCGTCGCCGTCGCTGAAGGCGCGCTCGTGGGCGTGCGCAACCGGCCGATGGTCCTGAAGCGCTTTGTGAACGGGGCCGAAGAAGAGCCCTTCTTCCAGAAGCGCGCCCCCGCAAACCTGCCGCCCGGCATCGAAACGGCCCACGTGAAGTTCCCGAGCGGCCGCTCGGCGGACCTCTGCGTGGTGGACGACGTTGCGGACCTGATCTGGGTAATCAACCTGGGCTGCCTGGACCTGAACCCGTGGCACGTGCGCGCGAACGACGTGGACCACCCGGACGAATGGCGCATCGACCTCGACCCCACGCCGGAGGCGAACTTCCACCACGTCCGCGAGCTGGCGATGCACTGCAAGGACGTGCTCGAGGAGCTCGGCTACCGCGGCTACCCGAAGACCTCCGGCAGCCGCGGCATCCACATCAATGTCCGCATCGAGCCCAAGTGGACGTTCACGGAGGTGCGCCGCTGCGCGCTCGCTTTCGGCCGCGAAGTCGAACGCCGCGTCCCCGCTCTGGCGACGACCGCCTGGTGGAAGGAAGAGCGCCACGGGGTGTTCATCGACTACAACCAGAACGCGC
>CAYTBM010000331.1:0-3129 GCA_964436025.1 uncultured Anaerolineaceae bacterium | reverse complement strand
GCGCCCATATCGGCGAGGAGTTTGGTGCAATAGGGACCGGCGATGTGGCTGGTGAAGTCCAGGACGGTGAGTCCTTCGAGTGCGTCCATCAGGGCTCCGGGAAGTAGTTGTGCCGAATCTACCGCAGGAGTGGCGTCGGTGTCAGGCGGTGGAAGCGGCACGCGCTGCGCGCGCGTTCGCAAAGGCAAGCGAAACGACGGGCACGGCAACAAGGCAAACGGCGGCACCGGCCGCGAGGAATGCCGCCCGCGGACCGGTGGCGTCGATGAGCGGGCCGGCCACTGCGAAGCCGAGGAGTTGCGCCAGCGACGCGACCATGCCCACGAGGCTCATCACGCGGCCACGGTAGGCGTCTTCGGCTTCGTGCTGGAGGTAGCTCGCGAATGCGACCTGGAAGGCGACCACGCTCGCGCCCTGGAAGAGGATGGCGGCGGCGGCGACTCCGAAGGTGCCGGCGCTGCCGAGAGCGATGGTGGTTGCGCCTGTGCCGATGAGGGCGAAGCTGCCGGTGACGAGCAGCCGCTTGCCAGGCCCCACGATGATGAGCAGCACGGCCAGGCCCATCGCTCCGGCTCCTTCAATCGCGAGTAGTGCGCCGTAGCGGCTGTCGGGGAGGTCGAGGGACCGCGAGACGAGCGGGAGCGTGCCGGCATTGACGAGCGTCCCGGCGAGTAAGACCACGCCGACAGCCGCTGTGACTACACGGATGTTCCGGTTTCGGCGGGCGTAGTCGACACCGGCCCAGGCGTCCTTGAAAGCGTTGCGGCGAGTGCTGCCGAGGGCCGGAGGGATGCGCTGGATCATCAGGGCGAGCCCCGCGGAGACGAGGAAGCTCGCGCCATCAACGACGAGGACGAGCTCGAGGCCTCCGCGCTCGGTCAGAAAGGCGGCCGCCGCCGGACCGGAAATGGCTGCGAGGCTGGTCGCCAGGCGGATTGCGCTGTTCGCCCGGCCAAGGCCTTCCTGTGAGACAAGCGACGGCACCAATGCTTGCGCCGCGGGGCGGTAAAAGGCCGAGAGCGTGGAGACGGTTGAGATGGAGGCGAACGCGGCGGCCTGGACGGGGAGCGTCCTCGCGAGGAGCAGCGCAACACCGCAGGCGGCAGCCGATGCGATGTCCGTGCCGACGAGTATCCGCCTGCGCGGGAACCAGTCCGCGATGGTGCCGGCGATTGGGCCGAGGACCACGGTGGGCAGGGCGGCCATGGCCAGGAGGAGGCTTACCGCCGTGGCTGAGTTCGTCTTGTCGTATACCACGATAGAAGCGGCGGTCAGCAGGAGGAGGTCACCCGAGGCAGAGATGGCTTGCCCGAGGACCAGGTTGAAGACGCCCTGCCGGTTGGTAGTGGCCGATGTGGACATGCCCGCCCCGTACCCGCGGTTGTGGCGGCACTGTACACCCGCATGCGACGCGAGCAACGGGTCAGGTGCTGGCCGGGACGGCCTTGCGTTCGTACTTCTTCACTGGCGTGAGCACGATGGGCGCCAGTTCGCTGGCGTTGAACGAGGCGATCTGCCGTTCTTCGGGCGCGGCTTCGTATTGCGTCGTGCGTTGGCGCGGGTTGCGGCTCATGAAGCGGATCGTGCGCTCCATCTCTTCGGGTGGAAGCTCCTGGCCGAATGCGGCCCCGGCGGCACGCGAGATGCTTTCGTTCATCAGCGTGCCGCCCATGTCGTTGACGCCGGCGGAGAGGCACGCCTTCACGCCTTCGACGCCCATCTTCACCCAGGAGACCTGGATGTTCGTGATGTGTGGATGAAGCGCGAGGCGGGCTACCGCGTGCATGAGGATGGCTTCGCGGAAGGTTGGTCCCTGGCGCGCCTTGCCCTTGAGGTAGATGGGCGCCTCCATGTGGACGAACGGGAGCGGGACGAATTCGGTGATGCCACCAGTGCGCTTCTGGAGGTCGCGGAGGCGAATCAGGTGGCGGGCCCAGTTCCGAGCACGGTCGATGTGTCCGTACATGATGGTTGAGGTGGTGCGGAAGCCGACATTGTGGGCCGATTCGACCACGTCGAGCCACTGCTGGGTGGTCAACTTGTCAGGGCAAAGGGTCTTGCGGACTTCGTCGTCGAGGATTTCCGCCGCGGTGCCGGGGAGGGTGCCGAGGCCGGCGGCTTTCAGTTGGTGAAGGAACTCCGGCACCGGGATGCCGAGCGTTTCCGCCCCCTGGGAGACTTCGAGTGGGCTGAAGGCGTGGATGTGCATGCCGGGGAGCACGTCCTTCACGGCCTTGAGAATGTTGATGTACGTCTGGCCGGTGTATTCGGGGTGGATTCCGCCCTGCATGCAGACTTCGGTGGCGCCGCGTTCCCACGCTTCGAGCGAGCGGCGCTGGATTTCGTCGAGCCCGAGGTCGTAGGGCGTGCCGCGCAGGCTTTCGCTCATTTTGCCCTTCGCGAACGCGCAGAACTGGCAGCGGAAGTAGCAGATGTTGGTGTAGTTGATGTTGCGATTGACCACGTAGGAGACGGTCTCGCCGTTGACGCGCTTGCGAAGGCGGTCGGCGGCGTCGCAGACGAGGTGGTAGTCGTCGCCGCGGGCCTGGAAGAGGCGGATGAGGTCGGCTTCGCCGAGTTCCGCGCCTTGCTCGGCGCGGGCGAGGATTTCGCGGACCTCGGGGGTGGAGGTGTCGATGCGGCGCTGAGAATCCAGTTTGCGGGGGACATCGATGGCGGGAGGCGGTGTATCGGCGTCCCCTGGGGACCACATTTCGATCCGCGCGAAGCCGTCGCCGTCGATGGCGCGGATGACCGCGGTGGCCATGTCGGGCGACTGCCAGCGGTCGGACTCGAGGGCATATTCGGGGTAGACGGCGAGGCGTTCGGTGAGGACTTTGCCGCATTCCGCCGTGTGTTCTCGCAGCTCTTCCAGGTGTGGCCACGGTGCTTCCGGGTTCACGTGGTCGGGCGTGACCGGCGAGACACCGCCCCAGTCGTTCAGTCCGGCCTGGACAAGCTTGGGGTAGTCTTCGTAGCTCAGGTTCGGGGGGGCCTGGATGTTCATCTCCGGCCCGAAAACGATGCGCGCAACGGCGATGGACCACAGCAGATCATCGAGGTCCGGCTCGGGGGCGTTCGCCATCTTCGTGTCCGGCTTGGCGCGGAAGTTCTGGACGATGATCTCCT
>CAYTBM010000330.1:0-3145 GCA_964436025.1 uncultured Anaerolineaceae bacterium | reverse complement strand
TGTACCTGGTCAACCGGGTAATCGGACCGCTGCGCAGGACCGCCCCAGCGGACTAAGCCCTGGCGGACGTCCGCTTGCGCTGCCGCGGGGCGAACTTCGGTCCCTGGTTGGCCCCGGCGGGGGTGCGGCTGAGGGTCAGCGAGTCCTTGCCCCGCCAGCCGATGTACGCCGCCAGCAGCGTCCCGAACCACATGAAGGCCGTGAACCACTCGACGGCCGTGAAGGTGCCGGGCGCCCTGCTGAAACCCCATGAATCAGCCAGCGTGAACTGCCAGTTCAGCGCCAGGATGGGCAGGAATGCCAGCAGCGAGTAGGCAAGGACCGCCGTCACCAGGTAGCGCGCATTGGAGAGCATGGCGAACGGCAGGATCCAGATGATGTACCACGGGTGGTAGGCGGGACTCATAAAGAGGAAGACGCTCATCACCAGTGCCACGCCGCGGACAAGGTCCTCCCTCGTTTTGAGCGGGTGGAAGGCCATGACGAGCGCCACAACCAGCAGGTAACTCACGTAGCCCAGAACAGTGATCACGTCGCGGCCGTGCCTGCCGGTGTCGAACCACAGCTCGACCCAGCGCCACGGAGTGGTCTGGATGACGGCTCCGGCTGGCCCGAGGGTGCCGTTTTGCACCGGGCCGACGTTCTTGATGTAGAGCACGAGTACGAATCCGGCCCCCAGGGCGGTCAGGGCTGAGAGCGTGTACCTCCAGCGCGGCCACCACCAGGCCGCGACCACCGGCGAGGCCAGGACGAGCGCGTATTTACATAAAGCAGAAACGAGCCACGCGAACACGCCACCGCCCCTCTGCAGCCAGGACTTCTCCATCACCAGCCAGAGAGCGACAACTCCGAAGAAGGCCATCATCGCGTCGTTGTGGCCATCGCCCGGGTACTGCCAGGTCATCATCGGATTCAGGCCGATCGCGCCGGCGATCAGTGCCGCGTTCTGTCCCAGTCGCTTCGCCAGGAATCCTGCCGCAACGGCCGTGCCCGTCAGGAAAATCAGGCCCATCACTTTCTGACCGACGAGGTTAGCCGTGAAGCCGTCTCCGACGAATGGCAGCGGCGCTCCGCCGAGGGCGTAGGCAACCGGACCGTAGCCGCTCGGAAGCGTCCGGAAGACACGGACTTCGTTGGCGATGGGATCATCGATCTGGCTGGGCGTGCCCGCGAACTCAGCGGGCCATTTGTGATGGATCCACAACGTGCGCACGTCCGCCGCGAGATGCACGGCGTCGGGCGATGTCAGAGGCATCGCCGGGAACATCGAGACTCCAGCCAGCACGATGCCGACGACCGTGGCGGCGAAGGAGTGGGGGAACCCCTTGCGAAGCGCCCAGAGGGCCACCAGGTACGCACCGCAGGCCACGATCAACAGCAGCGACGTATCCCGGAAGTCCGAGAAACCGCTGGTCAATACCCGCGAAATGCCGCCGCGCGCAACGGTGTCGACATCGTTCCCTAACGAGACGCGGAGGGCGAAGCCGAACAGCCAGATGGCGCACATCAAGACCACGGCACCGCCAAAGATCAACGCGGTGCGGGTCCCTTCGTCGTGCGATGTGCGCGCGGACGGGTCAGGGCGCCTGGCCGACATTGGCTGCTCCTTCCGGTTGGTTACGGGGTGTCGGCGTCCACGCCCGCACGCGCGCTGTGACCATGGCCCAGGCGCCGATCGGGAACCAGAGGAGGCTCAACAGCGCGTAGCGGAAGGCAAGACTGAGGCTGCCGCTCGAGAGCCTGAGCAACCGCTCCCGCCAGGCGATCCAGGACGGCACCACCCATTCCCCGGCAAGCGCCGGCAGCACGAGCCAGCCCGGCACCGCGAAAGGCGCGGAGAACAGTGCGAACAGCCCCGCCAGGGTCACCCCGAGACGCGTGAGTACGCGGGTCGGCATTACGAGGTAAATAGCCAGGTCGCGAGCGTGTGGATTCCCGTGCAGCGCGGTCCGTGCCAGCGGGAGCCACCGTCCTTTGACGACGCCAATGTGCCCACGCACCCAGCGGGAGCGTTGGGTCACGGACGTTTTCAGGTCTCTGGGTTCCCCGAGTGCGACCTGGGCGACCGAGACGTATCGCACCATGTGCCCATCGGCAACGAGGCGTGCCGTGAGCTCGAGGTCTTCGGTCATGGTCCACTGGCCGGAACGGTAGTGGCCCAGCAATGCCGGGCGAATGAACCACCCGCTGCCGGTGATGGTGGTGGTCAGGCCGAGCGCTTCGCGAGGCCGCCACCAGAACACGTTACGAGCCTTGCGCCCGAACCCGTACCCTTCGGCCAGCCAGTCTGCGTCGGCGATCGGGACGGCCTCAGCCTGCAGGCACTCGGCCCCGTCCGAGTGCCTCGCGATCGCGGCGAGCAGGCCCGGTGCCACGCGCGCATCGGCGTCGAACACACCCACGTAGTCATAATCCGCGAACCGGTCGGCTCCCGCCTGGACCGCGAAGGACTTCCCGCCGCGTCTTGTGTTGAGTTCAAGCACGTCGGCGCCTGCGCGGGCGGCCGCATGGGCGGTCGCGTCGGTGCAGTTATGGGCCACCACGAGGACATCGCGCAGCTCAACTGGATACTCCTGCGCGAGCAAGTCAGCGACGATCCGGGATATCACCAGTTCTTCGTTGCGCGCGCAGACGATCAACCCGAAGCGCGGGAGCGACGGGGGCAGGTGTTCCGGAAGTCCCTTCAGGCGGCGCCGGTAGCCCAGGGTCGAAATCGTCGCCTGGTAGAGCGAGACGGCAATGACCAGGACCTGCGCGGCGACAAGGCCGAACTTCCAGATGCGCCAGGTTCGCTGCATGGTGATTCATTATTCGGGGGCGCCCGCGAAGGCGCATCCGAAGGGAAATACAGACAGGGCCCGCGTTGCCGCGAGCCCCGTGAGTGAGACCGGAATTGGGACCTGGCTTAGCCGCGAGGCAGCCCAAGGCCGCGCGTAGCGATGATGCCCTTTTGCACCTCGCTGGTGCCGCCGGCGATGGTGGAGCTGACGGCCTGCATATAGCCCATGGAAGCACGGTTGCGGACGTTCCCGTGCATGCCGTAGAGGTGCATCGAGAGGTTCGAGATCCGCTGGCTCAGCTCGCTCGAGAAGAGCTTGCACATGCTGGCTTCGTAGTTCGGGATGAGGTTCTTGACCTGCATGTT
>CAYTBM010000329.1:0-3175 GCA_964436025.1 uncultured Anaerolineaceae bacterium | reverse complement strand
ACGCGGGCAGCGATCTTCGGCGGGAGACCGTGCTGACGCTCGAAGCGATGGGCATCGAGGTGGAGTACAGCCACCACGAAGTAGCTCCCAGCCAGCACGAGATCACGCTGCGCTACACCGACGCGCTGACCATGGCCGATGCGGCGATGACGTACCGGCTGGTGGTGAAGGAAATCGCGCTCGCGAACGGGGTTTACGCGACGTTCATGCCGAAGCCCGTGGCTGACCAGAACGGCTCGGGGATGCATGTGCACCAGTCGCTCTTCAAGGGCGAGCGGAACGCGTTTTTCGACCCGGAGGACCCGTATCACCTCAGCGCCGTGGCGCGGGGATACATCGCGGGGCTGCTACACCATGCGCGGCCAATCACGCTCGTGACGAACCAGTGGGTGAACAGCTACAAGCGGCTGCTGCCCGGCTTTGAGGCGCCGGTGTACATGAGCTGGGCGCGCCGCAACCGCAGCGACCTGATCCGCATCCCGGAATACAAGCCGGGGAAGGAAACGCACACGCGCATCGAATACCGCTCGCCGGACCCGGCCTGCAACCCTTACCTCGCGTTCGCGGTCATGCTCGCGGCCGGGCTCGACGGCATTGAGAATGAGCGCCAGCTGCCGGCGCCGGTGGAAGAGAACGTCTTCGAACTGGCGGCGGCCGAACGTGAAGCGCGGGGCATCAAGACGCTGCCGGGAAGCCTGATCGAGGCCATTGAGGTGGCCGAAGAATCGGAGTTCCTGCGCGGCGCCCTGGGCGACCACGTCTTCGAATCGCTGATCAAGAACAAGAAGATCGAGTGGGAGCGCTACCGGCGGCACATTTCGGACTTCGAACTGAGCGAGTACCTGCCGATCCTTTAGCGATTGACGATTGACGATTGTCGAGCAGGTGGCACGCACCGCTCATCCTTGGCCTCCGGGGTGACAATCGTCAGCCGCAATCCGCAATTCCCCCTCCCAACTGGCGGCGCCCCGAGGTTCCCGATACCATGCGGCCATGCCCCTCTATGAATTCATGTGCCCGAAGTGCGGCAGCCGCGACGAAGTGTTCAGCCGGACGATGATGGCGGAAGTCGTGCCTCCGGCCTGCAAGCAGGCCGGTAATGAACCGGGGCACGAAATGCGGCGCATTGTCAGCAAGTTTGTGCGGCACAAGACGCTCGGTGACCAGCTCGAAGAAGCGGAAGCCAAGTACGGCGCCGAAGTCGAGGCCGCGATGGGCGCTGCACCAGACGTTGGCAAGTATGCCCGCCGTTACGAGGCGCTCGCCAAGGATCTCCCGCCGGAGTAGCGGGAGCCCTCACCCCCAACCCCCTCTCTCGACTCGTACCGCCGCCGGCGAGGGGGAGTCATGGTCGGACGATGTTGGCCGCCAAGCTGAATCCCGGTTCGTACGTTCATCTCCCGGCTCACAGCGCTGCGCCGACCAACTTGTCATTGCCGCCGCGCGTGGCATCTCGGCCCGACTACGCGAGCGACTCCAGGTAGTGCTCCGCCGAAATCGCTGCCGTTGCGCCGTCGCCGGCTGCGCTGATGAGCTGGCGGGCGGCCTTCGTCCGGACGTCTCCGGCGACGAAGAGGCCGGGCACTTTCGTCTTCATCTCCAGGTCAACAATGGCGTGCCCGCCGGCGTCCAGCTCGACAAGGCCCTTCAGGAGATGGCTGTTCGGTGTTTGCCCGATGAAGATGAACACCGCCGCTGTCTTCCGTTCCGAAAGCTGGCCCGATTTGACGTTGCGAAGGGTCACGTGGTCCACCGCTCCGTTGCCCTCGATGCGTTCGACGACGGTATCCCAGAGGAAGCTGATCTTGGGGTTGGCCATGGCTCGCTCCTGGAGGATGCCACTGGCGCGCAGCGTGTCCCGGCGGTGCACGATGGTCACCGTTTTCGCGTAGCGCGTGGTGAAAAGCCCTTCATCGAGCGCCGCATCGCCGCCACCAACGACGATAACGTCCTGGCCGGCGAAGAAGGCCGCGTCGCAGGTTGCGCAGTAGCTCACGCCCTTGCCGACAAATTCCGCTTCGCCGGGCACTTCAAGCTTGTTGTAGTCGGCCCCGGCGGTGACGATGACGGACCGCGCGCGGAATGTGCTCTCGGCGGTGGCGAGTTCGAACGCCCCGTCGTCGAGCCGCTTCAGCCGTTCGACCCGCGCGTATTCCACGCGGGCGCCGAACTTCTCGGCCTGCTTCAGGATGTTCTGAGCAAGGTCGAACCCGTTGATGCCGTCCGGGAAGCCGGGGAAGTTTTCGACCACGTCGGTCGTGGCGATCTGGCCGCCGGTGACGTTGCCCTCGAAGACAATCGTCGAGCGCATGCCGCGGGCGGCGTAGAGGGCGGCGGTCAGCCCGGAGCCGCCGCCACCAATGATGGCGATGTCAAACGTTTCTTCGGCCACTGGAAGGCGCTCCAATCAGAACAAAAGGCCGGGAGCGAACCCCCGGCCTTTCTCGGTTTCGAACGAATCGAACGCGTTAGACGAGGGCTTCGTCGATGCGCTTCTTGAGGTCGCTCTTGGGGCGGAAGCCGACGACGGTGCCCTTGAGCTCGCCGCCCTTGAAGATGAGCAGAGACGGGATGCTGCGGATGCCGTGCTTGCTCGGCACGGTGGGGTTTTCGTCGGTGTTCATCTTGAAGAAGCTGACCTTGTCCTTGTACTCCTCGGAGAGCTCCTGGACGATTGGGGCGACCATGCGGCAAGGGCCGCACCAGGGGGCCCAGAAGTCGACAAGGACCGGCAGGTCAGACTTGAGGACATCGGCATCCCAGGTCGCATCGGTAACTTCGCGGACATCGGACATTGTGGTTGTTCCTTTCGTGGCCCTCGAACCGGGGACCAGTGAGATGTAGCCATACGATACCCCCATGGGGTATGCTTGTCAACGGGTAGGAGCACCAGATGACACCAGAAGAAACAAAGAAGCTATTGGACCGGCTGGCCCGGGTTGAGGGCCAGATCCGGGGCCTGCGCAATATGCTGGAAGACGGCCGTTGCTGCGAGGACGTGTTGACACAACTTTTGGCGGCGCGGTCCGGGCTCGAGAGCGCCAGCGTCCTGGTGCTCGAAAAGCACCTGAACGACTGCGTCCTGAATGACGCGATGATCGATAACGGGACGGTGGACAAGGTCCGCGAGACGCTGAAGTTGTGGAGCCGGCATACGTCGCACATCGGCTAGGGG
>CAYTBM010000328.1:0-3180 GCA_964436025.1 uncultured Anaerolineaceae bacterium | reverse complement strand
GCGGTACCCATACGCAAGGCTAGCGAAATTGTAGACTTTGGTCTACGAATTCGGGCATTCAACCGTTTGGAGCGCGTCTCTCAACACGGAGGCCACGAAGGACACAGAGGGCAATAGCGAGTTGGATCTCTTTCTTCCTGGACCCGAATCAGTGCGGGAGGCCGCGGAGGCGCTCCGCGAGGGCCAACTCGTCATCCTCCCGACTGACACGGTCTACGGCATCGCAGCGGACGTGCGCGATGACTCCGCGGTGCGCGGCATCTACGAGGCGAAGCGGCGCGCGCCCGACTTTCCCCTCCAATTGCTCTTCGGGCGCGACCCTGTCCTCATCGCGAATTACGCGCAGGTCAACGAGTCGGCCCGGAAGCTCGTGAATGCGCTGGGGCCGGGCGCCTGGACCATCGTTGTGCCGGCGAAGGAAGGATGGCACTCCCCCGCCTTGAGTGGTGGCCGGACTGTCGGTTTCCGCATGGTGCCGGTCGAGGTCACGCTGGACGTGCTTGACGCGCTTGGGGCCCCCGTCGCGGCGTCGAGCGCGAACGTTTCCGGTGGTGACAGCCCTACCACCTGCGCCGAGGCCGTCGCGCAGGTGGGCGACTCGTGCGTGATCGCTATCGACTCCGGACCGACGGCGCAGGGGCTCGATTCGACGGTGATAGACGTGTCCGGCGACGAGCCCCGCATCCTCCGCGAGGGCGCCATAGACCGCGCAACCGTCGCTCGTATACTGGGATTGGCCCAAATCCAGGTTGTGAGGAGCGTTCGCTCGTGAAGGTCGGTTTTGGCGCGGATCACGCCGGGTTCGAACTCAAGCAACACCTCATCGAAACGGCAAAATCGCTCGGCCACGAGCCCGTCGACTTCGGCGCCTACGCCGCAGACAGCGTCGACTACCCGGATTTCGCCGAGCCTGTCGCGCGCGCGACGGTCGCCGGCGAGGTTGACCTGGGCGTGGTCATTTGCAGCAACGGCGTCGGCGTGAGCATCGTCGCGAACAAGGTGCCGGGCGCCCGTGCGGCCCTCTGCCATACCCACTGGGGCGCTGAGCGCGCGCGCCAGCACACCGACGCCAACGTGCTCGCCCTCGGCGCCTGGGAAATCGGCCGGGCCATCGCGGACGAGTGCCTGACCGCCTTCCTCGCCGCCACGCCGGAGGGTGGGAACCATAGCCGTCGCCGCGAAAAGCTCGCGAAGGTCGAGCGCCGCGGCATTGGCGCCACGAGCCCGTCATGAGCGACGGCATCGGGAAGAAAACGGTCCGCGACATCGACCTCGCCGGGAAGCGGGTCCTCGTCCGCGCCGACCTGAACGTCCCGCTGGAGGATGGCCAGGTCACCGACGACACGCGCATCAAGGAATCGCTCCCGACCATCGAGTACCTCCTGGACCAAGGCGCGAAGGTCATTGTTTGCTCGCACCTCGGTCGTCCGAAGGGCGTCGATGCCTCACTCTCGCTTGCGCCGGTAGCCGGCCGGATGTCGAACCTGCTCGGCCGCGAGGTGCTCTTCGCCGATGACTGCGTCGGCCCGGTCGCCGAGGCTGCTGTCGACGCCATGGGCAACCACGTCCTCCTCCTCGAAAACCTCCGCTTCCATCCCGAAGAAGAGAAGAACGACCGCGCCTTCGCTGAACAGCTGGCAAGCCTCGCGGACGTGTTCGTCAATGACGCCTTCGGCGCCGCCCACCGCGCACACGCCTCCACGGAAGGCGTCACGCACTTCCTGCCCTCAGTTGCCGGGTTCTTAATGGAGAAGGAAGTGCGCTACCTCAGCGCGCTCGTCGCCAACCCGCCGAAGCCTTTCGCGGCTGTCGTTGGGGGCGCGAAGGTGAGCACGAAAATCCCCGCAATCGACCACCTGTTGCCGAAAATCGACATGCTGCTCGTCGGCGGCGGCATGGCGAACACTTTCCTCAAGGCCACGGGCGTTAACGTCCAGATGTCTCTGGTGGAAGACGAACAGGTTGAGGCGGCGAAGGACATCCTCGCCCGTGCCAAATCCTCCGGGGTCGAGGTGCATCTCCCGGTCGATGTCATCGCCGCGAGCAAGTTCGCCGAAGACGCCGAGGCGCTGGAGCGGCCGGTTTCGGAGATCCCGCGCGGCTACATGGTCCTCGACATCGGCCCCCAAACCGTGAAGGAATACGCCGCGGCCCTAAAACGAGCGAAGGCGGTGGTCTGGAACGGGCCGATGGGCGTCTTCGAGATGGAGAAGTTCTCGCACGGCTCGTTTGACCTCGCCCGCGCCATCGCGAACCTCGACGCCACAACCGTCGTCGGCGGCGGCGAGACCGCGGCCGTCGTCGCGCAGGCCGGCCTGCAGGACCGCTTCACCCACGTCTCAACTGGCGGCGGCGCATCCCTGGAGATGCTGGAAGGCCGCGAGTTGCCGGGCGTCGCTGCGCTGATGGACGCCTGATGGCGGCTTCGAAGACCACCGATCCCGGTCCCGCGCCATTGCTCTTCGGGTTTCGCGGCATCCGGGCGCTCCAGCTCATCGTGGCCATAGCCGCGGGGGCGGTGGCGATCGGCGGCGTCGTCATGGTCAAGGCCTACACCGACGACGGGCCTGACTGGCTCCTCCTGTTGGCAGCCGCCTTCGCGATGATCTTCATCTGGCTCTTCGGCGTCGCCCTGCGGCTGCCGACTTCGTTCGTCGCGATCTCCCAGGACCGAATGCGTATCCGCTTCGCCGGCTTCGTCGACACCGTCATCGACACGAAAGACGTGACCGGAGCCCGTCTGCGGGATTGGCCGCTCTGGGGCGGGCTTGGCGTACGCACCGGGTTTCGCGGCGATGTCGCGCTGGTAGCAGCCTGGGGACCGGTGGCCGAAGTCACCCTCAAGGAGCCGATCCGCGTCTGGCTCATCCCGCGGCTCTGGCGCGTGCGTGCCACGCGCATCGCTCTGAGCGTCCGCAACCCGGCGAAACTGGCCGAGCGCTTCGGCCCAGCGCCCGCTGCAGCCGCGAATTCGAAGAAGAAACGCCGTTAGGAGGACTCGATGCGCAAGCCGTTTGTTGCCGGCAACTGGAAGATGAACACCACCGAGGCCGAGGCGGTCGCCCTCGCCCATGGCGTCGTGGAATCTACCCGCAACGCCGCCTGTGATGTTGCCGTTGGCGTGCCGTTCCCTCACCTCGGCGCCGTTCGCGATGCGCTAAAAGGCTCGCACGTCGGGCT
>CAYTBM010000327.1:0-3211 GCA_964436025.1 uncultured Anaerolineaceae bacterium | reverse complement strand
ACGGCCTCGCGACCATCAAAGTCATCACCACCAACCAGAACGGCGAATCCGTCGTGGAAGGCGAAGCGGTCGCGGCCGTCTAGCTCCAGGCACGTCCAACCCCGAAGCCCCCACGGCCTTTCTGACGTGGGGGCTTTCTGTTCCGTGGTGCGGGGTGGTCGGGTAGCGTGTGTCCATGCGTCTCGCGACGGCTTCCTTCCTGCTGGTCTTGTTCATCCCGCTCTCCGGCTGCTCAGACTCCGGGTCATTGGGCGGGACACCGACCGCTCCCCCAACGGCCACCCCCGACCCGCTGCAAACCTGGCTCACGCCCGCGCGCCAGCAGCTCCTCCTCTCCAACCTCCAGCAGTTAACGGTCCAGGCCGGGTGGGTAGCTGGCTGCGTCTACGAAACCATGGCCGACAAATCCATCCTTGCCGCGTTGAAAAAACCCGAAGGTCGCGCCTTCTACAGCGAGTTCACAGATCCGGCGCTCGGCCTCGCGCTCGCCGCGCGCGTCGAGGGGACGCCGCCGGTCACCGTCGAATTTGTGGGTGCCGCGCCCAATCCCCACGCCTACTGCTACGTCCCCAAACCCTGAGGCCGCTTACACTTCACTGGTGTCCTTCACCTGCGGCGACTGCGGCAACGAATTCACTCTCGCGGCGAGCGTCCTGAAGAAATACCCCAACTGGACCCCGCGCCAGTGCATGGACTGTCGCCAGCGGGTCGCGCCAAAGGCTGCCGCTCCTCCGAAATCACCGGCCAAACGGGGCGCGTCGCTGACCCGCACCCAGGACATTTCGACCGCAGAAGTGCTCATGCGCTTCACGGCCGGCCCCGACACGGGCATCTTCACCGACGGCTCGTCCCGGCCCAACCCCGGTCCGGGCGGTTGGGGGGCTGTCTACGCGCGTGACGGCAAGATGGTTGAAGAACGCTTCGGCCACGAAGACTGGACAACCAACAACCGGATGGAACTGACCGCGATGATCGCCGGACTGGAGATGGCTCCGCCGGACGAGCGCATCACCGTGTACTCAGATAGCCAGCTCGTGGTCAACACGCTCACGAAGTGGGCCAGGGGCTGGGAAGCTCGCGGCTGGAAGCGCAAAGAAGGCGAAATCTCGAACCTCGACCTCGTCAAGCGCGCCTGGGAACTCGCGCAGGCAAGGCCGCTCGCCCGCATCGAATGGATCCGGGCGCACGATGGCTCTCGCTGGAACGAATACGCCGACGCCTTATCGACCGCGCACCTCCGTTCTGAAGTGTGAGCGTGTAGTTGCCACTATGTCGTAACCTTCCTGTGACTGTCTCCGCCACTGCCCCCGGCGAGAGACTCAAGTGGTGGAAGGGATGCCAGGGGAACCGCTCAACACACGTGAACTTCGCGAGATCCTGCTCGAGGTCGCTGAGACGCTTGAAGCCGTGATTATCGCCTTGCAAGCCGAACGCACCGGTGCGGAGCCGGGCTATGTGATCCGCGAGGCCGTGCGTCGCGTCGTCCAGTTGCGCCAGCACCTCGACGCCAACCAGACGGGTTAGCCGTCGGACGCGCTGACAGCGGCGCGGCGCTTCGCTACGATCGACGCACATCACCCTCGTCCCGGAGCCACCGCATGCCCGTCGCCGCCCCCATCGAAGTTACGGACGGCAACTTCGCCGTCGAAGTCCAGCAACGCTCGAAAGATCTGCCGGTCGTCGTCGATTTCTGGGCGCCCTGGTGCGGGCCCTGCCGCGTCCTCGGCCCGGTCATCGAAAAAGTCGCTGCCGAGTACGCCGGCAAGGTGGTCCTGGCGAAACTGAACACCGACGAGAACCCGAAGGTTTCGGCGCTCTTCCGCATCCAGGGCATCCCTGCCGTGAAGGCGTTCAAGGACGGCAAGGTCATCGCGGAGTTCACCGGCGCGTACCCCGAACCCCAGGTCCGGGCGTTTTTCGAAAAGGTCGTTCCCGGCCCGGCCATCCGCGTGACCGACGAAGCGGAGGCCCACCTGCGTGCCGGCAACGTGGCGGCAGCGGAAGCCAGCTACCGCGCCATCCTCGCCAAATCGCCGAACCAGCCCGACGCGCTCGTTGGGCTGGCCACGGTGCTCCTTTCGCGCGGCGACAGCACCGCGGCCAGCGAACTGCTTGACCGGGCGCCGACGGACCGGCGGGCCAAGGTGATGAAGCACCGCGTCTTCCTCGACGGTTTCGCCAGCAAGCACGCCGGCGAGAACCTGGAGAGCGAAGCGGCGGCCAGCCCCCGCGATCCACGCGCACGGTACCGCTGGGGAGTCATGCTCGCCGCCCGCGAGCAGTACGAATCCGCCCTCGACGAGCTGCTCGAATCCATCCGCCTGGACAAGACCTTCGCGGAGGGAGCCGCCCGCAAGGCCGTCCTCGCCGTGTTCGACATTCTCGGCCTCGATTCGGACCTCACCCGCGAGTACCAGCGCAAGCTCTCGAACGTCCTGTTCTAGCGTTCTCTACCATTGTCGGCGTGACGATCACGCTGGCGTCCTGGAACACCAACTTCCGCCGAGACACTGCCGGGCAGGTCGCGGCCACACTTGCGCATCACCCGGATATCGTCGTCTTCCAGGAGGTGCGCGCGGCTGCCTTCCCAGAGTTGGCGCGGCGCCTGGCGGAGGCCGAACTGACGTACTTCGCCACGAGCTCGTCGAGCGTCCTCGGCCACCGGATGAGCCGTTACGTCAGCGTCGCGAGCCGCTTCCCATTCTGCGACGCCGCGCCGGTCGACGGGCCTGCTCCCGAAACCTCGGTCTGCCTCGAAATCGAATCGCCGGACGGCGCTTTCGAACTCGTGGGCGTATACGTGCCGAGCATCGCACGCAGGGACGGCGTGAAGGTGCCAACTCAGCACGCCATGAACGCGCGCATGGCCCACGCCGCCACTCGCCCGCACATTATCTGCGGCGATTTCAACTCACCGAAGGCAGAGTCGGAGGACGGCGTGACGCTCTTCTTCAAGCCCAGCCGTCCCATCGAGTACGCGGGCGAACACGCCCTCATGGACGGCCTCTTCGAGTACGGCCTGCGCGACGCTTTCCGCGACGCCAACGGCCACGCGGACCCTGCGCCCAGTTGGTTCTGGAAGAACCGCGGCCGTACCGGCGGCTACCGCCTGGACCACATCTTCGTCAGCCCGCACTTCCAGGTCCACCGCTGCTGGTACGACCACGCCCTGCGGGAGCAGGGGTTGAGTGACCACTCGCTGATGTTGGCG
>CAYTBM010000326.1:0-3218 GCA_964436025.1 uncultured Anaerolineaceae bacterium | reverse complement strand
AGCAGCTCGGCCTGACCAGCGCCTGCCTCTGGCGGGGCGTCTCCGACGCCATCCCCGGCTGGAGCTTCTGGTGGGAAGCCCCGGACGGCACCCGATTGCCGGTGCTCTACCTGCGTAACAGCTACTCCAGCGGCTGGCGGCTGCCGAAAGAACCCGACGAGCTGCTCGAACGTGTCCGCCGCCAGGAACGCGACCTCGCCGACGGCCTCCCCGCGGTCCTCATGAACGGCACCGACCATTCCCGCATGGAAGCACACGTCCCGGCCGCCCTCGCCGCCGCGAAGGACCGCGGCTACGACTTCAAGCTCGGCACGCTGGCCGAATACGAAAAGGCGGTGCTCGCCGCGGGCGTCGATGAAGTCGTGCACCGCGGCGAAATGCGCTCGCCCGACCGTTCGAATGTGCTCGTGGGCGTGCTCTCCGCCCGCATGAACATCAAGCAGCGCGACTTCGAGGTCTCCGGCTGGCTGGAGAAATACGCCGAACCGCTTGAACTGCTGAACTACCTGCACCATGGCCCGGACGGCACGCCGGCGCTCCGTCACGCCTGGCGCACGCTGCTCGAAAACTCCCCGCACGACTCGATCTGCGGCTGCAGCGTGGACCAGACCCACAGGGAGATGTTCCCGCGCTATGACCGCGCGGAGCAGCTCGCCCAGCAGGTCGCGAAGGAATCGATGTGGCACATCGCTGGGCGCGTGGATGTCCCAGCCCCGGGCGGGCTCGCGGTCTTCCGGCCGGTGGCGAATGCGGCGACTGTGCTGCGCGGGAACGTCCCGCACTCATGGACCGCCTCGGATAAGCTGGCGCTGCCGGACGGCCAACTCGTCCCCTTCGCCATCGAAAACGAACAGCGCGCGGAAGTCCTCGTGCATGAGGAGGGGCTCTCGCCCTGGCAGGCCATGCGCCACCTCGATTTCCTGCGGGAGCAGCGATACGACGACCACAACATCGAAGCGATGGAGTGGGAGTTGGTGGGCCGTCACCTCAAGGTGACGACCACCGTCGGTCCCGACCTCACGGTTGTCGATGAGGAGTCCGTCCGCCACGAGGTCCACCAGATCGCGGCAAACAACCTCGCCGACACGGCCGAAATCACGGTGCGAAAGAGCGGCCGCGCGGAAGTGGTGGCCGTTCTGCCGCCTTCCAGCTCGGTCGGAACGCAAATGCTTGTCCCCGTGGGCGAAGCAGCGAAGGCGCCCCGGGGTCGAGACCAGGTGCCGGACCTGGAAAACGAGTTCTACCAAATCACGCTCAAGAAGGGCGGCAAGCTGTTCATCCGCGACTGGCACAACGACCTGGAGATGATGAACGTCGCGGCGCTGGTTTCCGAAGGCGACCGGGGCGACGAGTACAACGCGGACATCCTGCCCGACGCGATTCTGGGCGAATGGGAGATAAGAGGCTTCGAGCACGGCCCGGTCGCCCAAAGGCTCAGGTGCGAGGCGAGGCTGGAACTTCCAGGGTGGTTAAGCAAGAAGCGAACGAAGCGCGTTAGAGGCATCGGCGGAGATGTTCACGCCAATCTCGATGTCACGCTCTACAAGGGCCTCCCGCGCATCGACTTCCGATTGCAACTGCTAAACCTGGCGGAAGACCACCGCCTCCGCGCGCTGTTCCCGCTGCCGTTCACCACGGATACCGCCATGACCGAGAACCAGTTCCACGTCGCCGAGCGCTCGCTCACGCCGCCGCCGTGGAACGGCACGAGCCCGGAACAGCCGCCGACCACCTTCCCGCAGAAGACCTTCGCCGCTTTCGAAGGCGACGACGTGGGCGTGGCTGTCTTCAACAAAGGCCTGCAGGAAGGCGAAGTGGTGCGCGACAGGAAGGGCCGCCAGGCCTACGCGCTCACGCTCCTGCGTTGCGTCGGCTGGCTTTCACGGCCGGACCTGGTGAGCCGCCGCGGCGGCGCAGGCCCGACGATCTCCACCGAAGACAGCCAGATGCACGGCCGCCACACGTTCGAGTTCTCCCTCACGACCTATCGGGGCAACTGGCGCGCCGCCAACATCCAGGCCATGGCGCACTCGTTTGCCTACCCGCCGCTGGCGTTCGCGACGAACGAGCACGAGGGCTCGCTTGGCCTCGATGTCCCCCTGGCACGCGTCTCGCCCGGCATCGTGCCGACCGCCTTCACCCGCAGCGACGTCGATGGCGCGCCGATCGTGCGCCTCTACAACGCGACGGGCGACCAGGCCGAAGCTGCCATCACCGTGCCCGCAGCCGCCCCGGGCGCCGGTCTTGTCGACCTGATGGAACAGCACGTCCGCAACGTGGACGCCACCCACGGCGACTGGCGGTTCCTAATGCGCCCCTGGGAAATCTCGAGTGTCCGCTTCGGGAGAGGGGAGTGACCCCGGATCCGATTGCGGCTTGTTGGCACCCACTCGCGCAACATAGCGATGATGTGGACGCCGAGCGTGGACTGAAACTCCCCCTCGCCCGCGAAGCAGGAGTCGGGAGAGGCGGCGGGGGGCGAGGGGGGTGAGGGCCGCGACCCGCCGGGAGCTGCCAGGCCTTCCTCATTCGACTGGTACGCCGCTCTGGCGCTGATGATGATTGGCTCCTGGCGGTGTACCCCAATCCGAAATGCCAAACCCACAATCCGCCACGCCTCCTGCCATACCCCTGTCACCATGCCTCGTTGCGGCAACCGCGTGCACGGTCGCAAGCTGGATCTCCGGCCTGTTCGCCGTGTGGGGTGCGCATGGGGGCAATCGTCGCGAATGCATTGGTCAAACACTTCGCTGGTGACATCAAGGCGGTCGACGGGATCGACCTCGACATCCCCGAGGGACAGGTCTTCGGCTTCCTCGGGCAAAACGGCTCCGGAAAGTCCACCACCGTCCGGATGCTGACAACCCTCCTGAAACCAACCTCCGGCCGGGCGTCGGTCGGCGGCATCGATGTGCTGGCCCACCCGGACCGTGTGCGACGCAGCGTCGGCGTCGCGATGCAGGAAGTCGGCCTGGATGAGATCCAGACCGGCCGGGAACTGCTCACCCTGCAGGCGCGCCTGTTCGGCGTCCCGAGCCATACGGCGAAGCGGCGTACGGGCGACCTGCTTGAAGTCGTCGGGCTTACCGCTGACGCGGACCGGCCGCTGAAGGGCTACTCCGGCGGGATGAAGCGCCGCCTTGACCTCGCCTGCGCGCTTGTCCACCAGCCGCGCATCGTGTTCCTGGACGAGCCCACCACGGGCCTGGATCCCATCA
>CAYTBM010000325.1:0-3248 GCA_964436025.1 uncultured Anaerolineaceae bacterium | reverse complement strand
GACCCTCGCCGACGGCCAGCCAAGCACGCGCGCCAACGTACAGGTCGAACTCCCCACCAAGGGCTAAACACAACCTCGAAGCCCTCTCTCCGCCACCGGAGAGAGGGCTATTCTCTGACCACCGCGTCCTGTCGAGCCCAGGCCGCCTCGACCAGGACTGCACGTGAACGAGGTCGACACCTACCTCTCCAACCTCCCCTCAGCCCAGCGCGAAGCGCTCGAGTCCCTCCGCCCCCAGATCCACGCCCTCCTCCCCGGCGCGACCGAAGTCATGAGCTACCGACTGCCCACGATTCGTTACCGCAACCGCATGATCGTGAGCTACGGCGCCACGAGCTCACACTGTGCCCTCTACGTCCTCAGCGGCACCCTCCTCGACCCCTTCCGTGAACAGCTACGCGGTTTCCAGGCGGGCAAGGGTACGCTGCGCTTTTCGCCCGAACATCCGATACCACCGGACCTTGTCCAAGCCCTCGTCCGCGCCAAAATGGCCGAAGCCGGGGTCGACTGACCATGCGGAGTGCGTCGTGACACAACCAACCCAACAGTGGACCGAGGTCATCACCCCGGGACGCTTCGACGGGCAGACCGTCATCATTACCGGAGCTGGCAGTGGCATCGGCCGCGCCACCGCGCTCCGCGTGGCCAGGGAAGGCGGTCGAGTTATCGCCTCCGATGTCAGCCAACCTCGCCTCGATGCGCTTGTCGTCGAGACCCCGGGCCTCTCCGTTATCCCGGTCGCGGGCGATGTGAGTGACGAAGCGGACGTGGCCCGCATTGTCGCCGCGGCCAACGGCCGCGTGGACGCCCTCGCCAACGTCGCCGGCATCATGGACAACTTCACGCCCGTCCACGAAGTGACCGACGAAATCTGGGAGCGCGTGTTTCGCGTCAACGTCACCGGCATCGTCCGCCTCACCCGCGCCGTCGTCCCCCTCATGCTCGCGGCTGGCTACGGCTCGATCGTGAACATCACCTCCGAAGCCGGACTCCGCGGTTCCGCGGCGGGCGTCGCCTATACCGCTTCCAAGCACGCCGTCATCGGGATCACCAGGAATTCCGCCGTCATTTACGGCCCAAAGGGCATCCGCTCCAACGCCGTGGCGCCCGGCGGGACCATCACCAACATCGAGGCAACGTTCGGCTCGCAGATGGCGATGGAGCGCATGGGTCCGCTCATGCAGGCAGTCATCCCGCCGCCCGCCCAGGCGAACCAGCTCGCTGCATCCATCACCTTCCTGCTCAGCCGCGATTCCACCAACATCAACGGCGCCATCCTCCCCTCAGACTCCGGCTGGTCCGCGATCTGACGCGCCATTGAACCGCGACCCCACCGGGAGCGGATCTCGGCATAGCGATCAGGCTACGCGGCAGCGACTGCCGACCGCCGTATTGTAATCTGTCACGCCGTTCGCGAAGATGATTGCACACGCAACTAAAGGACCCCGATGCCCGCCGCCACCACCGACAATCCCCTCGCCCTTCCACGAATCCCGCGTCCTGAAGTTGACTCCCGCTTCCGCGGCGTCGTCGCGGTCGTCACAGCGCCCACCTTCCTCGAAGGCGAGGGCTTCCAGGTCCGCCGGCCCTTCCCCGGCATCGACATGGGCCTCGCCGACCCCTTCCTCCTGCTGGACCACCTCGGAGCGGTCGAATACCAGCCTGGCGAGGCCAAGGGCGCGCCATGGCACCCGCACCGTGGCTTCGAAACCGTCACCTACATCATCGATGGCGCCATCGAACACCACGACTCGACTGGAGGCGGCGGCCTGATCACCGACGGCGCCACCCAGTGGATGACCGCCGGCTCCGGGATCCTCCATGACGAAGTCCCGCCCGAGTGGCTCGTCCGCAAGGGCGGGATGTTCCACGGCGTCCAGCTCTGGGTGAACCTCCCGCGCGATCTGAAGTTCACCCCGCCGCGCTACCAGGACATCTCCGGCGCAGCTGTAAAGCTGCTCTCCAGCCACGATGGCGGCGCCCTGGTGCGCCTCATTGCCGGCGACCTGGCGGGTGAGGAAGGCCCAGGCATGACCTGGACGCCGATCACCTACGCCCATGCCACCATCAGCCCCGGCGCGCGCTTCGAAACACCGTGGCGCAAGGATTTCAACGCCATGGTCTACGTCCTCTCCGGCGAGGGCTTCGTAGGCCCGGATCGGCGCCCCATCCGTGAAGGCCAACTGGCCGTCTTCGACAACGGCGACGCCCTTATGGTCGAAGCTGGCGAAGTCCAGGCGACTCGCGCGCCCTTCCTGGACATCCTCGTCCTCGGTGGCAAACCGATCCGCGAACCGATCGTCTTCCATGGGCCCTTTGTTATGAACAGCCGCGACGAAATCTACCAGGCCATCCGCGACTACCACTCCGGGGCCATGGGCCAAATCCCGGCGACACGCATCGACTTCTCGAAGCTCCACGGCGACCGTGGCGGCGAGGTCGAGCATGAGCGCTCGCTCGAATAACTCTGCCGGTAGGCCGCCGCGGCGATAGAGTTTCGCGGTGCACCTCAGCATCACCGAAATCATCGCCATTCTGGACCGCGCCGGCCTGGTGGCCTTCGCGCTCTCCGGCGTCGAAGTCGGCTACCGGCGGCGGCTGGATGTCTTCGGGCTGCTCGTCATGGGGATCGTCACCGCCGCCGGGGGCGGCCTCATGCGCGACGTCGTGCTTGGCCGATTGCCGCTCGTCCTCGATAAGCCTGACTACCTCGCCTGGGCCATTGGCGGCTCTCTTGCCGGGATCGTCCTCGTCTGGCGGCGGCACCGGGTCCCGAGAGTCCTCTCCAGCATCGCCGAAGCTGGAGGCCTCGGCGCCTTCGCCACGGCCGGAGCGCTCGCCGCAATTCGCGCTGACCTGGCTCTGCCGGCCGTTATCCTCCTCGCCATGCTAACGGCGACCGGCGGTGGCGTCGTGCGTGATCTCCTCGCGGACCGTGTCCCGCTCGTCTTGCGTTCGGAAGTCAACGCCACCGCGGCGGCCGCCGGAGGCTTCTCCCTCTGGCTCGCCGAACCCGTCTCAACCAGCGGCGCCGCCCTCCTTGCCGTATCTGTGACGGCATTGGTCAAGGTCGCAGGACAGGCGTTCAACCTTCATCTTCCCGCACCGGGCCGGGGCGCTGGAGAGCAGGGACGCCTTCTTTAGCGCTTCGGAAACTTTGACTCGCCGTTCACGCTGGGCGTAGGATTTCGGTGTCATACACGGTGCATTCGTGCCCTTTGGTGCGTGAAACGTGGCATCTTTTCTGA
>CAYTBM010000324.1:0-3254 GCA_964436025.1 uncultured Anaerolineaceae bacterium | reverse complement strand
CGGCGACAGCCGGTAACGGTGGCAGGTCATCCACCCGGTCCAGTAGTGCGTTCGCATCCTTGCCCATTGCCAATACCATCGGCGCGGCAGCGGACTCTCTGAACGACCGCGCGCCGAATGTTGAGGGTCGAATCAGGGAAACGGAGGATAGAGGCGCGGACCGCCGGTGTTGAAACTGCGGGCTATCCGGGGTCGTACCGTACATGCATCAATCGACAGAGTGAGTTGACGAAGGTGCATAGAATGCCCCGATGACCGCTGCCGCCGAGTTCGAGGGCGACAAGGACGCCGCCGGCATGGTGGGACGTTCGCGCGAGCTGGGGCAACTCCAACGCGCAATTGAGTCTGTTTCGGCCCGTATCGGTTCTGTGGCTGTGGTGCGGGGCGAGCCCGGCGTTGGCAAGTCGCGCCTGGTTCGCGAAGCGACGGCACGGGCGGGGGGCGTCGCCATTGCCTACGCAGAGTGTTTTGAAGGCGAGCAGCGCATGCCGTTTCGCTGCTGGCGTGAAATCTTCGGCGCGCTCGGCATCGATGACGACGAGGCTGACCGCGTCCTCTCCGGATCGGCTGGTGGGTCCGCAGCTGACCGGCTGGCGGACGACGACGACTCGGACCTCGCCCGCCTTCGGGCCTTCGACGCGATTGTGGCGCTCGTCCGTGCGAAGACGGGGCTGCGCCCATGGGTGCTGGTGTTCGAAGACTTGCACTGGGCGGATCCATCTTCCCTCGGCCTCCTCCGGCACCTGGTCCGGCGTGCTCGCGGCCTCGGCATCTGCATCGTCGCCACGTATCGCCACTCCGAGGTGCCGCCTGAGGGAGCTGTAAGCCGGATGGAGCTGGAGATCCGCGAGCGAAGGCTCGGCGAGATTATCGATCTTGCCGGCCTGTCAACCGCTGAGTCTTTGCAGCTGGCGCGGGCCCGGGGCCTGCCGGAGTTCGACGAAGACCCCTCGGCGGTCTTGCATGAGCGGACTGGTGGGAACGCGTTCTTCATCGAAGAGCTCGTGAGGCACCTGCGGGACAACGAGGCATCTCCGCACGCCGCCCGCCCGATCCAGGATCTCTACTCCCTGCCACCGGCCGTGTCTGATGTGGTCTGGAGCCGCATCGTCCGGCGTTCGGCTGGTTGCATCGCGGCGTTGCGGGCAGCAGCCGTGGTCGGTCTCGAATTCGACGCGCGCGCGATCGAGGAGATGCTGGAGCCGCAACCGGAAGGATTCGACGCCGCGCTGCGCGAGGCAAAACGCGCCGGCCTCGTGAGCGGCGCCGCGGATGGAAGTTTCCGCTTTGTCCATGCCCTCGTGCGAGAAACGGTACTGGGCCAGATGGATGCGGCGACGAGCCGCCAGCTGCACCTGGCAGCCGCGTCGTTGCTCGAATCGCGCGGCGCTGCGCCCGAGATACTGACCGGGCACTACCGGCTCGCCCACTGCCGCGAACACGCACAAGAACTCATGAAGCACGCGACAGTCGCGATCCTCGCCGCGGCGAACAGCCAGGCTTCGGACGAGTCACGGGAGATGTTCGAGCTGGTCCTGCGGGAACTCGATTCGCTCGCCATCGAGCCGCTGACACGAGCGAGGTTCCTCGCGGGCGTCCTTCCGCCGATCTTTCAACGCGTGGGGCTGAGCCCGGACGGGCTGCACGACCTTGCCCTGGGCGCCGCGGAGCAACTGTTCGCCGCAGGGGACGAGGATGCGGCATCCATGTTCGTGGTTGCCTACTGGCCCCTCGTGATTTCGGACTCCCTGGTCGACACCGACCCCGTGAAGGGCCTGGAACTGATGCAGAAGGTCCGCGATCTCACGGGTGACCCCTACGCCATTTCCTGTGATGCGCATGCGCCTTTCGCCCACTTCATGATGGCGGAGGACAGCGGGGTACCGGCGATTGCCGCACGTCTGCGGGCGCGGAGCGATTTCCCCGGGGCAGGAGCGGGCGCGATCCTCTGCGACGCGGCGTACGCCGCGAACCGCGGACGGACGGACGCCGCCAGCAGCGGTTTCCAGCGCGCCTGGGAGCAAACGATTGCCATCTCGCCTTCGCTTGCGCCGGCGATCGTTGGCGAGGGCGGACTCTCAGCTCGCTGGGCCGCGGAAGTGTGGATGCGCTTCCGCGCTCCTGCGCGCGAATGTGAGCTCGCCGAGCGTGAGCTCCCGCTGAAGCGCCAGGCGGCGTCGGCATTGAAGAACCTGCGCCTCGTGCGCGAGGTTGCGCGCCGCGAGCAGGGGCATTCTGGTGCCAGTTTCTCCGAACTCACGTTCAATGACCCGTTCCGGCCGGACTGGCCGCATCTTCGCCTGTTGAACCTGGCCTTCCGGGAAGGCCGCTGGGCCGAGGCATTCGAGACGGGTATCGGCGTCCTGCCGAGGATCCAGCCGGCGGCGCTCGATCCGCGGTCCATGCTTGCCGAACAGCTCGCCGAGTGGCGACGGCACTGGGACCCGGCTGGAGCACGCTCATTGCTGGCGTCATGGCAGTTCGAGCACGAGTTGCCCCTGGTCTGTGTCTCCGCGCACTCGCTGGCGGGGCTCATCGCCGCCGAACTCGGCGACGTCGATGCCGTGCGCCGCCACGCGCGACGCGCACGTGCGGCCATGACACCAGGCGACGACTGGCTCGGACTGGGGGCCCGGGTCGAACTGTTGGAGGCCGTGTGTTGCGCCGCCGGCAACGACGATGGAGCCGCAGAGCGGCTGGCCGCTGCCCTCTGCCAATTCCAACGCCTCCAACATCCGTGGGACGAAGCGGATGCGCTCCACATCTACGGCACGGTGCTCGCCCGGCTCGGCCGGGCAGGCGAAGCCGCGACGCACTTCCGGACGGCCCTGACTATTCTGCGCCGGATCGGCGCCGCCGAAGCCTTCGTTCAACGTGTTCAAGACGGCGGCGGCATCGAGCATCCGCTTGCTCCGGCAGCCGGCCGACCCTTCGCGCAACTCACCAGCCGGGAAGCCGACGTGCTCATGCTCCTCATGGAGGGGCGCTCGAACCGCGAGATCGCCGCCGCCCTCGTCGTTTCAGAGGCAACGGTGGCGACACACGTGCGCCACGTGCTCGAGAAGACGGCGACCGCCAACCGGACGGAAGCAGTGGCTCTCGCCCTGCGGCACGGGTTCGCCGGCGAGCCTTCGCCGCGCTGGCTCCCCGCTTCCTGAAGCGCTGCTCGGCCTGGTTGGCCCGAAAGGACACCGCGCGCCGCCCGGCTGACCGCTCAGCCCCGGCCGTGGTGACTCTACGGTAGAAGGGTGAAC
>CAYTBM010000323.1:0-3315 GCA_964436025.1 uncultured Anaerolineaceae bacterium | reverse complement strand
GCCTTCCGCCCCTACCAGCCGCGCGTCGCCAGCAACTCCTTCTCCTGCAACGACGACACGCTGATCCCGGGCATCGTCTTGCCCAGGCCCCGGCTCACCCGCGCGATCACCTCGGCGTCCTTGTAATGGGTGGTCGCTTCCACGATCGCCTTCGCCACGAGCGGTGGGTTCTCGGACTTGAAGATGCCTGAGCCGACGAACACGCCGTCGGCGCCGAGCCGCATCATCAGCGCTGCGTCCGCCGGCGTGGCAACGCCGCCCGCCGCGAAGTTCACCACCGGCAACCGGCCTTCGCGCTTCACCTGTTGGACCAGTTCCAGCGGAGCACCCAGTTCCTTCGCCGTCGTGTA
This sequence comes from uncultured Anaerolineaceae bacterium, assembly GCA_964436025.1. Classification (GTDB taxonomy): domain Bacteria; phylum Chloroflexota; class Dehalococcoidia; order Tepidiformales; family Tepidiformaceae; genus Amarobacter. Next base: position 2,965 of record CAYTBM010000323.1, on the reverse strand, counting down.
GATCTCGTCGTCCGCCATGTTGCGGATGCGGCGAATCTCGTCCTGCACCGTCCGCATGTGCCGCACAGCTTCGACAATGTCGCCTGTCCCCGCTTCGCCCTTGGTGCGAATCATGGCTGCGCCTTCGCCGATCCGGCGCAAGGCCTCGCCGAGGTTCCTGCAGCCGCAGACGAACGGCACCGTGTACTGGTGCTTGTCGATGTGGTGCGTCTCGTCTGCCGGGGTCAGCACTTCCGACTCGTCGATGTAGTCGATGCCCAACGCCTGCAACACGTCCGCCTCGACGAAGTGGCCGATGCGCGCCTTCGCCATCACCGGGATGGTCACGGCATCGATGATGCCCGCGATCATCTCCGGGTCGCTCATGCGGGCGACGCCGCCGTCCTTACGGATGTCCGACGGCACGCGCTCCAGCGCCATGACGGCGCACGCGCCGGCTTCTTCGGCGATCTTCGCGTGCTCCGGCGTGACGACATCCATGATCACACCGCCCTTGAGCATCTGTGCGAGACCAACTTTGACGGCCCAGGTTCCGGTCTGAGACATAGCGAGTGACTCCTTCGGGCGGCGATGGCCCGTGCGTGAATGGACAGGTGGCACCAAGTCTAGGGTGATTTGAGTAATGGTTATAGGGCCAATTCCTGGCGCCGAGCTCAGCCGCCAACGGTGCCAGCCGCCCCATTGCCCCCAGCGATGCCGGCTCTTTGCCGGAACGTTACGGCAACCAGACCTTCATCTGGAGTTCATCACCAGGCAACCCTGCCGATAACACTCGGCAGCGAAGGTGGGATCAGCACTCACAGGAGGACCCACCATGCTGACGGAATACCTCGCAGTCGTAACACTCCAGGAACGGGAAGCCGAAATGGCGCGCTTCCGCATTGCCGCGGAGGCCACCCGGCTTAACCCGCGCCACCGAAAACACCGCTTGCCATGGCTTCAGCTGCGAGCGAGCCGCTCCCGCAAGCCCGCATCCAAGTCCGGCCATTCGCTCTCGATGATGGAGTAAGCGGCGGAGTCACGGACGGTATCGTCGGTGGCAGCGCGGTTCGCCCGGATGATGCCGTCCAGCTTCCCGCCGATGCGCTCGATGGCAGCGCGCGAGCGAACATTTCGGCGGTCCGTGTTCAAGCGAACAACGCGCACGCCTAGTTGCTCGAACGCGTACCGGAGCATCAGCCACTTCGCCTCGGTATTCGCCCTCGTGCGCTGCGCTGAATGCGCGAGCCACGTCCAGCCGATCTCCACGCCGTCAGGCACACCCGTGCCCCGCGCATGGGCGCTCCCTGGCGCCCAGGCGTGATACTCAAAGTTCGCGAAGCGCGTGCAGCCCACAACCTCGCCCGTCTGGGCGAACGTCGTCGCGAACGGGATCGCCTTCTGCTCCGCCGAAAGCCCGAGCGCTTCCTCGACGTATGCGCGCATCGCTCGCTCTCCGTCCGGCACCCACGTCCACTGGTAGTTGGAGCGGTCCTCGCTCGCCGCGGCGCTTAGAGCGGGGATGTGCTCCAACGAGAGCGGCACGAGCCGCACGTGCTCACCTGCGAGGGTCACCGGCCCGACCGGGGCGTATGTGCGTTCTGTACTCGTCATGCCCGCACGATAGGCCGTGAATTGGCCCCCCGGCAGTGCCAGTCCGCCCAACCGCAACGGAACCACTCGCGCTTCCGCCCAGGAGCGAATCGGCTGACCGCCAACGGCTAGAAGATCGGGTTGACGATCACCGCTTGCTCGCGGCTTGGCCCAACCGAAATCAGGTCGACCGGGCACTCCAGCAGCTGCTCCACCCGCCGGATGAACGCCTGTGCCTGCTGCGGAAGGTCGTCGAACGTGCGCACACCAGTCGTCGGGCTCTCCCAGCCGGGCAGTTCCTCGTAGATCGGGTTGATCCGCTCCAGCGTGGACTCCCGCGATGGGAACGTCGTGATGATCTTCCCGTCGAGCTCGTAGCCAGTGCAGATCTTGATCGTCTTCAGGTTGTCCAACACATCGAGCCGCGTCAGTGCCACCGCCGCGAGCCCGTTGAACCGCACGCTGTAGCGCGCCGCCACAGCATCCAGCCAGCCGATGCGGCGGGCGCGGCCGGTCGTCGTCCCGTACTCGCCGCGGCCGTCCTCCTTGCCGTGGTCGCGGAGCTGCGTGGCGGTGTCGTCAAACAGCTCCGTCGGGAACGGCCCATTACCCACGCGCGTGGAGTAGCTCTTGAACACACCCACGACGCGCTGGATATCCGTCGGGCCGATGCCGACGCCGAGTGCGGCGCCGCCGCTTGAGCTGCTTGGCACGCTGGAGGTCACGTACGGGTACGTGCCGTGGTCCAGGTCCAGCAGCGAACCCTGTGCGCCTTCGAGGAGCACGTAATCCCCGCGCTTGTGCGCGTCAAGCACAATCTCCTGCACGTCAGCGATGTGCGGAGAGAGCCGCTGACCATACTCCCGGTACGTCTCGTAGCAGGGTTCGAACTCAATCGGTTCCGCGCCGTACACGCCGGTGATCACCTTGTTCGCGTAATCCAGCGAGGTCTTCATCCGCGGGATGAGGTCCTCCGCCCGCAGCAGGTCCGCCACACGCACGCCGCGCCGCGCCACCTTGTCGATGAAGCAGGGGCCGATGCCCTTGCCCGTGGTCCCAATGGCATGGTCGCCGCGGGACGCCTCATCGAGCTTGTCGAGTGCGATATGCCACGGCATCACGAGCTGCGCACGGTCGCTCAGCATCAGGCGGCTCGTGTCGATGCCTTTCGCCTGCAGCATGCCGATCTCCCCGAGCAACACCGCCGGGTCAACCGCCACGCCGTTGCCGATGACGCACGTTTTCTCGGGATAAAAGATGCCCGCGGGGACAAGGTTCAGCTTGAACTCGCCACGCTCGTTCACAATGGTGTGGCCGGCATTATTTCCGGCGCTGTAGCGGGCGACAACCTTCGCTTTGCGGGCAAGCAGATCGACGATGCGGCCTTTGCCTT
>CAYTBM010000322.1:0-3328 GCA_964436025.1 uncultured Anaerolineaceae bacterium | reverse complement strand
CCCGCAGTTCCTGCTCCAGCACCTGGATCTGCTTGCGGCGTTGCTTTTCCATCATTGCGTTGTACTTCGCGAACTCCTCGCGCACGTGGTCAACCACCTCCGCGATGTCCTTGCGGATATTCGAAACACGCTCACCCAGCCCGGAGTGGCGCCCTTCCAGGAGCGTCACCTCTCCGTGCACTTTGTCGATCTGGGCGACAATTTTGTCCGTCTGGTCTTCTAGTACGTTCAAACGGCCGTCGATGCGGTTGTGCTCCTCGCGCCAGATCGAAAGCTCGTCGATCAACTCCTGGCGCAGGCTGCGTTCGTTCGCGACGCCGGCGATCACGTCCTCGTTCCGCTTCACCATCTCACCGACGACCTGCAGGCGTTCGTAGACGACTTCGAACCGCTCATCCAGCCCGTCGAAGAGCACCACCTTGATGCGCTCCTCGAGGTCGCGGTTCACCTCGATGCTGCGGTCCAGGCGCAACCCGAACTGTTCGACTTCGGCTTCTACTTCGCGCTGGCGTTCCAGCAGGGTCTGGGTCACCTGGCTCACCTGGGAGGCCTGGTGCTGCACCTGGGCCACGTCGGCCAGGATGAGGCCAAGCTGGGAGGTAGCGACATCGATGCGGCGAAGGGCCTCGCCGCGTTCCTGGCGGTCGTAGTCGGCTTCGGCGCGGAGCAGCCGCAGCGCGTTGTCGACTTCCGCCTTGTTCGCGCTGATCCCCTGACGGATGTGTTCCGTGCTTTCGTCCAGCGAGCGGATCTTCTCGGGCAGACCTTTGAACGGCGCGAGTTTGGGGTCGATCTCGCGGACGGCGCGCTCGGCGTGGTTCATCTCCTCCGCGAGGTCATGCACCTGCCGGCGGAGCTGGTCCAACTGCGAGAGCTGGCGGATCTGTTCGTCGCGGTTTGCGCGGATCTGCTGTTCGAGCCAGGTGAGGATTTCGCCGATTGCCTCGGCCTGGGACGATTCGCCGGCCACGGCTAGCCCTCCACGCGCAGGAACGTCGAGACCTGCTGCACCACCGGCAGCGCCTCAATGTCCCGAAGTGCGGAGCGCATCGCGCCTTCGCGCGCCCGGTGCGTCATCACCACAAGCTCCGCCGTCTGGGCCGATGCATCCGCTTCCTTCTGGCTCACGGCCGCGATGCTCACCGAGTGGCTCCCCAGCGTCTGGGCGATTTGGGCAAGCACACCCGGCCGGTCCGAGACGGTCACGCGCACATAGTAGCGCGTCTCGAGGTGCTCAAGAGCCAGCACCGGAACGTCCCCTTCCGGACCCCAGTACTTCCGTTCCCGCCCGCCGAGGACGATCGCGTGCGACAGGTCCAGGAGGTCGGCCACCACCGCCGAGCTGGTCGGCTCGGCCCCCGCGCCGCGGCCCTGGAAAAGCACGGTGCCGGTGAGGTCGCCCTCGATTTGCACCGCGTTGTAGACGCCGTCGACCTTCGCCAGTGGTTCCGCACTCGGGATAAAGGCCGGCCCAACCCGGGCGACGATGCCGCCGTCGATGCGTTGCGCAATCGCGAGCAACTTGATGACGTAGCCAAGCTCCTGCGCGTACTGGAAGTCGCGTGCGTCGAGCTTCGTGATGCCGGCCGTGTCGATCTGTTCCGGCCGTACGCGGCTGCGAAAGCCGAGGGTGGCCATGATCGCCAGCTTGTAGGCGGCGTCATAGCCCTCGACGTCGTTCGTCGGGTCCGGCTCTGCGTAACCGAGCCGCTGGGCTTCCGCGAGGGCTTCCGCGAAGCCTCCGCCCTGCGGCGGTTCGATGCCCTGTGCGCGAAGCGCCTGGCCGACGGCGCCGGACCGCGCCAGGTCAGTGAGGATGTAGTTCGTGGTACCGTTGATGATTGCCCGGATCGAGGTGATCCGGTTGGCGAGCAAGTCGCGCCGGAAGGGCGCGATCAGCGGGATGCCGCCGCCCACGCTGGCTTCGAACATGATGTCGAGCCCACGGCTGTGGGCCTCCGCCAGGAGTTCCGGGCCGCTCTTCGCCATCAATTCTTTGTTTGCAGTGACCACGTGCTTGCCGGCTTCGAGCGCGCGGCGGATGAACGAACCGGCGGGCTGTTCGCCGCCGATGACTTCGACAACGATGTCGATGTCAGGGTTGTTGATCACTTCGTCGACATCCGTGGTCAGGACGCCGGGCGCGAGGTCAACCGTACGCGGCTTGGCCAGGTCTCGAACGGCGGCCTTGCGCACGATCAACGGCGCGCCCACCTGGCGGGCGAAGTAGTCGCGCCGCTCGATCAGCGCGCGGGCTACGCCACCGCCAACGACGCCCAGGCCAATCAGGCCAACGCCAATCTCGGGTGCCCTGTCACTTGCCGGCGTTGTCATTCGCCCACGCATAGTCAGAGCTGTTGATGTTGCGGTCGATTTTCACGGTCGCGCGCCGCTCTTTCACCGCATCCTGCACCAGCAGGTCCGCCAGTTGCGACTTCTGGGTCTCTGAGAGCGCCCCTTCGGGATCTTTGGCTTCGATCTTGAACACCCACCAGTTCGTTTCCACCTGGATGGGCCCGAAGATTTCGTCGCCCGCCGACTTGCCCTGGATGGCGTTCCGCACGTTTTCGGGCAGCAGCCGGGCCGGCTCGGGGTCCATGACGCCGTCTTTCTGCCGCGACGCCAGGTCGGTGGACTGCGTCTGGGCGATGGAGCCGAAGTCCGCGTTGGTTTTGGCCAGGGCGAGCACCGTGTTGGCCGCATCCTGGGTACCACTGACGATGGTACGAAGCGTGATCAGTTCGGTCTTGTCGCCGGTCTGATCCTGGAACGCTTTGTTCAACTTTTGCTGGTAGACCTGGGCTTCGGTGTACCGGCGGTACGCGCCGTCGCTCATCTTCACCGACTTCAGCCGCTGCCTGTACAGCGTATCGAACGAACTGCCGGCGCCCCCCACGGGGACCCCGAGCTGGTTCGCGATCTCCGCAGTGACATCGTCGTCCGTCACGGTGATGCCCTTCTCCCTGGCGAGCGAAATGATGATCGCCTCGTTCTCCAGGTCCGTGAGCACGGACTGCTGCAGCAGGCTAAGGTTCGTGCCGCTCCCGGATTGCTGCGTCGCCGCCAGGTAGAGCCGGTCAGAAAAGTAGCGCAGCGAGTAGCTCTCGCCGGCGATGGAGAGGATCGTCTTGTTCGGCTGCCTGTAGTGGTCGTTGTAATAGCGCCAGCCAAACAGTCCGAAGAGGACGGCGATCAGCACGAGGCCCGCGCCGATGACGGTCAGGCGCTGCTCGCGTTCGCCATAGCGGCTGACTGGCCTGGCTGGTTTCGGCCCTCGCGCGCGGGGAAGGCCGGTGGTGCGTTCACGTCGGGCCATTGGTCTCCTCAA
>CAYTBM010000321.1:0-3351 GCA_964436025.1 uncultured Anaerolineaceae bacterium | reverse complement strand
ACGGCTTCGCCTGGGCGGCCAGCTCCTACAGCGAAAACGGCTACGACCCCGGCATTGGCGCCGACGACACCCTCGCCCTCAAGAGATACTTCGCGCAGACCGTCGGCGCGCCGAAGCGCACGTATCTCGCTGGCGCGTCGATGGGCGGGAACGTCGTGGCTCTGGCGCTCGAACACCAGAAGGGCGAATACGACGGGGCGCTCTCGCTGTGCGGCGCCCTGGGCGGAATCACCCAGATCGACTATCTCGTCTCCTGGGTGGCCGCCGCCGAATTTACTTCCGGGCTGAACTTCCGCATCGGCCAGGCAGGAGCGAACCTCGCCGCGCTGTTCCTCCAGGATGTCCCGCGCGAACTCGGCGCCCCGACTGCGCCAACGGCCAAGGGGAAGCAATTCGCGTCGGTCATCCTGAACCTCACGGGTGGGCCGCGCCCCTTCTTCGCTGAAGGGTTCAACGAGCAGTACACCGTGAACTTCGGGCTCGCCCTGCTGGACCCCGAACGGAAATCGCTCGTGAACAGAGCAGCCACGAACAGTGATGTGAACTACCACATCGATTCGGCACTCGGCCTGACCGACGAGCAAATCAACAACGGTGTTAAGCGCTACGCCAGCGACCCTGCCTCTCGGAACGCCGAAGCGCACCCGGACATGGTGCCGACCACAGGCACCATCACCGTGCCGCTGCTCACGCTGCACGGCACCGGCGACCTCTTCGTACCGATCTCCCAGGAGCAGTACTACAGGCAGCAAGTGGCGAAGGCGGGGAAGTCGGACCTCCTCGTGCAGCGCGCGATCCGCTCCGGCGGCCACTGCAAATTCAGCGATCAAGAGCTGACCGCGGCTTTCGAAGACCTGGTGAACTGGGTGCGCAACGGCGCAAAGCCCAAAGGCGATGACATCAGCGGCGACCTTTCGAACGCCGGCATGCAGTTCACCAACCCGCTTCGCCCCGGCGACCCTGGCGGCGTGAGATGACCGTCAGCCCGTAGCCAAACGCACAACAGTCGCTCGAACGGCGAGCAGCCCCCGCGAAGTCAGCCCTGCCCGGGCGTCGACGCCAGGCATGGACCGGGCCAACTGACGGGCTGAGTTGGCCCAGCGGGCGCGCGACCCCAGTGAGCCGTTGGCCAGCCAGTGGCGCTGCCATGCGCCGAAAAACGCGTCCAACGCACCGCCCGGCTCCGCCCGGTGGATGAGTTCCTTCGGGAGGTACGGTTGCAGGTCGCGGGGGTTGAACTCCTTGTGTAGCCGGGCGCCGAAGACCAGCCACCGCCGCTCCAGGAGTGGCTCCCGGGGAAACCCGCCGCCCGCGGTCTGTCCGCCAGGGTGCTTCCACACCCAGAAGCACACGTGCCGGCCCGGAGGGTCGCTCGTCCCCTCGATCAGGAACGATCCCGGCGCCATGAACCGCGAGAGCGTGGTCAGCGCCGCCGCCACCTGGGCTTCGTCGTACTGCCGCAGGACATTGAACGCTCGCACCAGCGAGACCGATTCGGACGCCATCAGCGGAAGGTTGAACCCGCCCCGGCGGAAAGTTAGGCCGTCACGCGCAAACGGTTCGGCCACCCTCACTCTCTCCGGGTCGATTTCGACGCCGAGCGCCCTGGCCGCGGGGTTGACCTTCCGAAAACGCTCGAACGACTCAACGGTGGTTACCGGCGCTGCCCCGTATCCGAGGTCCACGAACAGGCCCCGCATGTGGCGAAGGTGTTCGCGCAGGGCGACAAAGACGAACGTGTCCACGAGTCGCAACCGGTTGGGTGCGGTGAAGCCGCGTGTCGCCTGGCCCACGGGCTTCGTCATGCCAACACGAGGATTGCAAAGCTGCGGGCCGCGATCTACCGTACCGGCATCACGATCCCTGGAGGTGGCTATGCAAACTGTGAATCAGTACCGTTCTCTTGCCGCCCGGGCTCGCTTCGCGAGTTAGGCGCGGCAAGGTTGCCCGCGGGCCTTTGCGTCCGCCTTCGTCAGGAGACGTAAACCCTGGATCTTCAACTCGCTACGGTCGTGGAATGCGACCATGCCGGGTGCTTCGTGCGCCTGGTCCCGTCCGGCGAAACCATTCGCGCCGGGTTCTCCCCCGCTGTCCGTGACGCCGTCCGCGTGCGGCAGCAACAGCTCGTCGCCCTCGATTCCAGCAGGTCACGCCCCGAAATCGCGTGGCGCTGGTATCGCGGCGTTGTGGAACAGGTTCGTCCCGAGGGCCTAGCCGTCCGTCGCATCGACCTCCCCGAGGGCGAATGGCGCCTTGTGGCCGATCCCGAACACCTCGTTCGGGACCCGGGTCAGGCGGTCTACTACGGCCACCACGACGAGTGGCGCGTCGTCGACATGGTTGCTGCCGACGGCCCGGAGCGGGGCGCGCAGGCCGGGTATCTCGCGGACGCCGCCGCGCGGCTCCGGGCCTAACCGGGCAGGCCCTTAGATCAGACGGTGCTGGCGGCAAAGAGCGGCGCCAGCACCGCTTTCACCACCTCGAAGTACACGTCGTGGAACGCGGCCGTGGTGTGCACGCCGTCCGCTTGGTGGAAGACCGCGCGGTCCGGCGCCTCCTGAAGCTTCGCCTCCAGGTCTGCCTTCAGGAAGCGGTGCGAGTCGACTACGGGCATCAGCCGCGCATACAGGGCATCAATGCGCTGGTGGAGCTTCGATTCGCGCTCCTGGATTGCTTTCGAAAACCGCGCGTCCGCGATAGCCACGACCTGGAGGGACTCGATCCGCGCGAGCCGGTGCAAAACTTCTTCGTAGATATCCGCGGTCTGCGCGACGGTGGCCAGTGGCCGCGCACCCAGCAGCTTTCGGCCGATGGTCCGGCTCTTGCGGTTCGCCTGGCGGCGGATGGGCCCGCCCTGCGCGGTCCGGCGCTGGAACGGCCGCTCAACCGAGCGGAACCAGCGCGCGGGCCGGTCGCCAAACCGCGCCCGGATGCTCTCTTCCACGCTGCCGACGGTGCAGACATAGGCAGAGAACGGAAGGATGAGGATGTCGGGGCTCGCCGCCTCAACTTTGCCCACCAGGTAGTCCGCGGCCCGGCTGCCCATCGGCGCGAACCGCACGTCCACCAGTTCCCACGGCTCGCCGGTCCGCTCGGCGAGCCAGGCACGGGTGCGTTCCGGCCACGGCAGGATGCCCTCGGGCAAGTAGGCGTCGCCGGAATCGCTATGCCCGGCGATGAACAGCTTCTTCACAAGCGAAATCCTACCCGCCCGGACACAAAGAAGGCCCGTCGAATGACGGGCGATCTTCCAAGCACCCCCTCGCCCGCAGCGCGGGAGAGGGGGCAGGGGGTGAGGGCTTTACAACCGCTCGATGACCGTGGCCGTGCCGATGCCGCCACCGACGCACA
>CAYTBM010000320.1:0-3393 GCA_964436025.1 uncultured Anaerolineaceae bacterium | reverse complement strand
TGATCGGGTCCACGTAGATGCCCATGCGCAGGTGGAAATCGCCGATGTCCGACCACTGGATATCGTTGACCACAGGGCCGAGCTTGCCCGGGGTGTCCAGGAAGTCCGCCAGCACGACGAAGAAAAGGACGAACGCTGTCAAAATCGAGAGCACGCCGAAATAGTCGCCACCACGCGGCATCGTTCGCCCAAAGAGCGCGAGCAGGAGGAAGAAACCCGCCGGAATAGCGGCGAGTAGCCAGGCTTGATCAGCACCCATTGGTCGTTCTGGCCCCTTCTACCACTTCATGATGGCCGCTTCGTCCACGTTGGAAGTGGCGCGGTTGCGGAACAGGCGAATGACGATGGCCAGTGCGAGGCCAACTTCAGCCGCGGCGACGGTGATGACGAACACGGCGAAAATCGCGCCGGTGATCTTGTCGGGATCGAGGTACGCGGCGAAGGCGATGAAATTGAGGCTCACCGCGTTCAGCATCAGCTCGACGGACATGAGAATGAGGACCGCATTCCGTCGCGCGAGCACGCCATAGACGCCGAGGGCGAAGATGATGGCGCTGAGGACGAGGTAATTCTCGAGCGGGACCATTACTCGCCCTCCTCTTGCCGCGCGAGGATAATCGCCCCGATAAGGGCTACCAGCAACAGCGCGGAAGCGATCACAAACGGCGCCCCGAAGTCGGCGAAGAGCCGCTCGGAGATGAGCTCGATCGGGATGTTCGTGGGCTTATCCGGTACGCCGCCGGGCCGCCAGTCAGTGCCCGTAGCCACGCCAATCAGGATGGCCATCAATCCGCCACCGACGAGCAGCGCGAACGGCAGCTGCGCACCGTTGAGCGACTCGCGGCGACCACTCGGGTCGCTTCTCGTGAGCATGAGCGCAAGCAGGATAAGTACCGTCACCGCGCCGCCGTAGATGAGGAACTGCACCAGCGCCAGGAACTCGGCCGTCAGGAAGATGTACATCGCTCCCACGCCCGCCAGGCTCCCGATGAGGAAGATGGCCGAGTGCACCACGCTGCGCGAAAACACAACGCCGGCCGAAAACACGACGATAGCCGCCGCGAAAATCCACCAGAGGACTTCAGTCGCCATCAGCCAGCACCTGCCGGGAGTTTGCCGTTCAGTTCCTTGATCGTCGCCATGACGTCGTCAGGGATCGGCTGGCCGGCGGCAACGGCTTCAGCGGCTTTCCGTTCGGCGCGCATGCGCCGCGCACGGACCTTCTCATACGAATTCGGGTCGCCCTTCGGCCCGGTCCCATAACCCGGGGGCGGCACCCAGCCGTCGGCGTCCGGAGCGATGCCCCCGGCAGCCGGCGCGGAGCCACCGCCACCTGTGCTCCCACCGAGCTTCTCCCAGATCGTGCCGTTCGGGGCCAGGTCGCTGCCGAGGTCGTACAGCGTCTGTGCCATCTCGTCCGGGATCGGCTCGCCGGCGGCCGTCAGCTCCTTGAACTGGCGCTCGGCGCGCATCCGGCGCGCGCGGACCTTCTCGGCGCTGTTCGGGTCGCCCTTCGGGCCATCGCCTACGCCCGGCGGGAAGCGCATCGAGCCGTCCGGCATCGTCCCCGTCAGCGGCGCACCGCCGCCACCTCCGGCCCCGCCGCCAGCGCCTGCCAACGTCACCCAGATTGTGCCGTTCGGCGCCAGGTCGCTGCCAAGGTCGTACAGCGTCTTCGCCATCTCGTCCGGGATGGGTTCTCCCGCCGCCGAAAGCTCCTTGAACTGGCGCTCGGCGCGCATGCGGCGCGCACGCACCTTCTCCGCGCTGTTCGGATCGCCCTTCGGCCCGTCGCCCACGCCCGGCGGGAAGCGCATCGAACCGTCCGGCATCAGGCCGGTGAGTACCTCGCCCGTCCCGCCACCTGCCGCGCCCGCGGCGCCGGGCACGGCGGCCTGGCCCGGCTTCATGTTCCGGTAGAGGTTGATCCGGTCCTGGACTTCCTGCGGGACCGCCTCGCCACGGTCCGTGTATTCCTTCGCTTCACGCTCGGCTCGCATCCGCTTCGCTCGGATCTTCGACTCCGAAAGTATCTCCACTTCGCCACCGCCGGCGGCAGCCCCGCCCGCAGCGGCCGTGGCGGCCCCGGCCTTCGGCTTCTCCGGCTCGCGCTCCTGGATGGCCGGCCCAAGGCCCTGCGCGATGCGCTCGGCTTGCGCCTCGCGGTCTTCCGGCCGCGCGCCGACGAACGTCGGCTCCGGCGCTTCTTCGCCCTTCACCGCCCGCTCGAGCACCTCGATGTTGTCCTGCGGACGGAATGGCTGGGCAAGGCGGCCCGACTTCGAGGGCGCCAGCAGTTCCTCGATGTCCATGTGCAGGTCACGCCGGTCGTAGACCGAGTGCTCGTGCCCCGTCCAGGTGTTGTCCATGACGATGGCTTCGAACGGGCAAACTTCCACGCAGATGTTGCAGCGCATGCAGCGCGCGTAGTCGATCCAGAACTTTTCGACGATCTTGCGGCGGTTGCTCGTGCCCTCGGCGTACTTCGGGTTGTCGTGCATCGTCGCCGTCATGCAGTCCACAGGGCAGTTGCGCACACACACGTTGCAGCCCGTGCAGAAAGGCTCGTCGTGGTTGAAGTCCCAGGTCAGCACCGGGAAGCTGCGCTGCCGCGTGGGCAGGGCGTGCTTCACCTCCGGGTACTCCACCGTCACCGTCTTACGGGTGAACGTGGAGAAGGTGACGCCAAGGCCTTTGAGGATGCCTTTCATTGCGCAGGCGCTCCGAGCGTTTTGTAGGTGCCCATCAGGTCACGCGACGGCCGCTTCATCGCCCGGCGGATGATGATCGCCACCAGGGCGGCCGCGCCCGCGGCGCTGGTCAGCGCCAGCAGCTCCTGCGGCCAGTCATACACCAGGATGAAGCCGTTCATCAGCATCTGCACGAGCGACATCGGCAGCAGGACCTTCCAGCAGAAGCTCATCAACTGGTCGATGCGCAGGCGCGGCACCGTGGTGCGCACCCAGAAGATGAGGATGATGAACGCCAGGCTCTTCACCATCGTCGTGGCGAGTTGGATGCTCCAGTGCGCGTCCACGCCGAACGGCCAGGCCCAGCCACCGAGGAACACCACCGCGCCAAACACGCTCCAGCCCCACATCGAGGCGTACTCCGTCAACTGGAACATGGACCAGCGAATGCCCGAGTACTCGACGAAGTACCCGCCCACGATTTCCGACTCCGCCACCGGGATATCGAACGGCGCGCGGTGCAGCTCCGAGAGCATCGCCGTGAAGAAGATGAGGAAGGCGAGCGGCTGAAGCACGATGTACGGCCGGTTCTCCTGGAGCGCAGCGATCGCGTTCAGGTTCAGCGTGCCAGTCTTCCCGTCGAGGTCGGCGCCGGTGATCATCGCCACGCAAAGCAGGCTGAGCACCAGCGGGATTTCGTAGC
>CAYTBM010000319.1:0-3436 GCA_964436025.1 uncultured Anaerolineaceae bacterium | reverse complement strand
ATGATGACTGCCCGCATCTCCGCAACGTTCAATCCGCGCAGCTCGGCCGTCTGGCGATTGGTGTCGCTCGCCGTCTTCCTGGCGTTTACGTCCGCTGTGGCCGCGCTCGAGTCGATCGCGACGCGCAGCGGCCAGGAGTGGTACGACAGCCTCGAGAAGCCGGTATTCAACCCGCCAGACTGGGTCTTCGGCGCGGTCTGGACACCGCTTTACGTGTTCATCGCGGTCGCGGCCTGGCTGGTGTATCGCGAGGAGCGGCCAGGCCGTGCCGCCGCGCTCACGGCGTGGGGCCTGCAGCTGGCGCTGAACCTCGTATGGTCCTGGCTGTTCTTCGGCGCGGAGCGGCCCGGGCTCGCACTCATCCTGATCGCAGCTCTGTTCGTTGCGATCGCAGTGACCGCCGCATTGTTCGCTCGTCTCAACCGTGCCGCCGCCGCCTTCCTGCTGCCCTATCTGGTCTGGGTCGGCTTCGCCTCGCTCCTGAACTTCGAAGTCTGGCGGCTCAACTGACAACTCCGCGGACGCAGGGTCAGGCGCTGGTTTCGCCGGCTGCGGTCCGCAACGCCTCGAGGTCCAGTTTTTGCATGGTGAGCATCGCCTCGGAGACCCGCCGAGCTTTCTCCCGGTCCGGGTCGCGCATCCACTCCTGCATCTTTCGCGGCGCGATCTGCCAGGACAGCCCGAAGCGGTCCCGGACCCAGCCGCAATCCTCAGTCTCGCCGCCTTCGGACAGCTCCGACCAGAAACGGTCGATCTCACCCTGGGTGTCGCACAGGACCATGAACGAGATTGAGTGGTTGAACTCGTCCAGCGGGCCCGCGCTCATTGCCATCATGGGCTGCCCACACAGCGTGAATTCAACGACCTTCACCGTGCCGGCGGGTCCACTCGGCGAGTCCGCCGGCATCGCGGTGACATAATCGACTCGGGAGTCGGGAAGGAGAGATGCGTAGAACTTCGCGGCTTCTTCGGCCTGGGTGCTGTACCAGAGAAACGGCACCACGTTCGTCATGTCGAGACCTCCTGACCCCTATTGGAAACGCGACGGGATTGAGATTACGCAACGAAGGCCGCCCATTTGTTGCGCGCGCATGCCGAGCGGATTCCGTTACTGCCCCTTAAACACCGGCTGACGCTTCTCAGCGAACGCGCGCGGGCCTTCCTTCGCGTCTTCGGTTTGACCCACTGCCCAGCGCAGGGATGCCGCCAGCCGCATCGCTTCGCCGTTCGGCATGTCGCCCTGGCGGCGTACCAGCTCGTGCATCGCCCGCACCGCGATCGGCGCGTATCCGGCGATCTTTTCGGCCATGCCCCGGGCGGTCGGGAGCAAGTCATCCGCCGGGACCACGCGGCTGACGATCCCGAACGAGAGCGCCGTCTTCGCATCGATGCGCTCGCCCGTGAACAGCATGTCGTTCGCCATGACACGCGAAATCGACCGCGGCAGCCGGACGGGCGCACCGGCCAATGGAAAGAACCCGAGCGTGATCTCCGGCAGCCCGAACTGGGCGGCCTCGGAAGCGATCAAGAGGTCGCAGCTCAGCGCGATTTCGAACCCCCCGCCCAGGCAGTAGCCGTTCACCGCTCCAATGATCGGCTTCCGGGCATCGAACTCGTGGAAACCGATGGAATCGTCGGTGCGGAACAGCGACGCCACTCCGCTCGATGCGGCCGGGCCTCCATCGCGGCTGCGCAAATCCGCCCCCGCGCAGAACGCCCGTCCGTTGCCCGTGATCACGGCGCAGCGGATGTCGTCGCGGCTTCGCACCTGCTTGAGCACGTCCATCAGCCCGGCTGAGAGGTCGCCGTTGATCGAGTTCATCTGCTCAGGCCGGTTGAGAGTGATCGTCGCCACGCCATTTGCAACGTCGAACAGAACCGCGGACTCGGGAGAGGACATCTGAGTAACCCCAGGGGCGAAAGTTCGCGCGGACTGTAACCCGGTCAGTTGCACATTGCAACGCACCGCCTCGGGTTCTCGGAAACCTCGCGGTCCGCGTGGACGCCGCCAGCGGGCGATCGGCCGGGACAGGCGCTGGAGCGAAGTGTATCTTTCGTGCCCACGCTTCACCTTCTTCCCCTCCCGGAGGGCTCTCATGGACTACCAGCACATCCTCTACGAAACCGACGGCCGCCTCGCCTTCATCACCCTCAACCGGCCCGAAAAACTCAACGCGCTCTCGAATGACCTCCGTGGCGAACTCTTCCACGCGATGAAAGAAGCGGAAGCGGACCGCGCAGTCGGGGTCATCGTCCTGCGCGCCAACGGCCGGGCCTTCAGTGCCGGCTATGACCTCTCCCCCTCGCGAGCGGCGGCCGAGGGCTCCACCTTCGTGCACCCACGCTCCGGCCTGCCCGATACGGGGACCACGCATCCGGCGCACTATGACTGGTCCCGCCATGTCCTCATGGCGAACTGGACGATCTGGGAGCTGGCCAAGCCGGTCGTCGCGCAGATCCAGGGCTACTGCCTCGCGGGTGGCACCGAGCTGGCGACCTTCTGTGACTTCCGCATCGTCGCGGAGGACGCCCAGGTCGGCTATCCGCCGGTACGGGCGATGGGGACGATGGACATCATGTGGGCCCCCTGGCATTTGCCCATGACGAAAGCGCGAGAGTTCGCGTACGTCGGCGATTCGTTCTCAGGCAAGGACATGGCCGCCATGGGCTGGGCGACCTACGCCGTCCCGCCGGCCGAGCTCGCCCAGTTCACCGAGACGTTCGCGCGTCGCATGGCCAACATCGACAACGACATGCTCATGTATTCGAAGCGGTCGGTGAATCGTCAGTACGAGGCGATGGGCATTCGCGGCGCCCTCATGTCCGGCACCGACGTCGAGGCCATGTCGAAACACCGGCCGGCCGCCCAGGAATGGAATACGCGACTGCGCGAGCAGGGGCTCAAAGCTGCGCTCGAGTGGCGCGACGGGCCTTTCCGGGACTTCCGCGGCGCCCGCGCCGATGCCCCCCACGACCGCCCGATAGCCGGCAGCTAACCCTCAACCACGAGCATCAGCCGCGACCGGGCAGGGAGCGGGCTTGGCCAGCCGGCTTCAGCCTCCAGCGTGAACTCGCCGCGCTCGGCCGGCCCGGCTACCCGCCCTGGTTCAGCAGCACCGGGTCGAAGCCCTGCATGCCGCGAAGCAGGTTCACTTCACCGCGGTGGCCGTTGAGATGAATGACCAGGTGCAGGTTGATCGACTCGCCGATGGTTTCCGTCTTCTCGCCCAGCTTCACTTCGCGGCCCAGGCCGGCGTCGTCTACGGAATCGAGGAAGGCGAACGCAAGCTCCGCGACCTTCGCCTGATAACCCTTAAACGCGTCGAGGTCGGCGAAGTGCACGTTCGCGGCGTCTTCTGTCGACTGGCCCGTGCCGAAGCCCTTCTCGGGAAGTCCGGTCTTGGCCGCCCAACCGCCTGCGTCCCATTCGCTCTGC
>CAYTBM010000318.1:0-3438 GCA_964436025.1 uncultured Anaerolineaceae bacterium | reverse complement strand
TGGCGCCCCCGGCAGGACTCGAACCTGCGGCCAGGTGATTAGAAGGCACCTGCTCTGTCCCCTGAGCTACGGAGGCGTGCTGCAATTCTAGCCAACCCAGTCCGTCACGGCGCGCGTGGCTGCCGGGCAGGTGGGAGCCGTTTCCAGGCATCGAGCGGCCCACTGGGCCGCGGCTACCTGAAATCGGTAGGTCACTCCAGACCGAGCTGCTGGTCGTTCTTCCACCGGGCGAGGATGCGGCGGACTTCGAGTGGGGCCGATTCGCCGAAGTGGACGTTCTTCGGGATGCGCCAGAACGAGTCGCCGAGGGCGACGAGGCGTTCAGCGAGGGCGAGGGCGGCGTATTCATTTTCGATGCCGCTGAGAGCGAGCATGCCGGTGGGCATGTGGGTGAGCGTCCACCCCTCGGCGGTGGGCGTAAGGTCGGGGTGCACGGCGAAGAGGTCGGCGAAGACTTCGGCCTCGATGGATTCGGGTCCGTCGACGGTGGCGATCTGGATGATGGTCTTCACGCTGACTCGGCTCCGGGATCACAGGGTTTGTGAATTGACGCTCATGATGGAGTGTACGGCGGCCATGGCTACTGGACTGTCGGTATTCGCCCCAGGGGTGCTTCAAAAAGTGACAGCTGGCTGCGGCCGCTCTGCCTCAGAGTTCGAACCTCGAACCCGAGGGAAGGCCCGGCCGCGGGGATGACGTGGCCGAGCCTCGAAGGAAAAGCACCCCAGATACGGGGGCCGGAGCCGTGACTCCAGGTCAGGCGCGCTTCGGGTTGAGCGCGAGGGCGCCGAGGCCGCAGACCGTGAACATCGCCGCCGCGAAGAAGTAGACATGGTGGAACGCCGTCATGGCTTCACTCGTGGTGGCCGGCGTGCCGAGGATGGCGATGAGGGCAGCGACGCCGATCATCCCACCGGTGTTGCGGGCGGTCTGGCTGATGGCGCTGCCGACCGCGAATCGCTGGGGCGGCAGGCTGGCGACGGCGGCGCCGCTGAGGTGCGCGAAGCTGAGGCCGATGCCAGTGCCGAGAATGACCGCCGCCGGGAACCATTGGGTGAGGTAGTGCGGCGTTTCGTCGACGAAGGCGGCGAGGTAGAGCATGGACCCTACCATGAGCACGGAGCCGGGGAAGATGACGCGCCGGTAGCCGTGCGTCGCGGCATAGCGGCCGGACGGAGCGGCGAGGATAGCGGCGAGGATCGGTGCCGGAGTGATGGCGAGGCCGGCGCGCAACGTCGAGTAATCCCAGACGCTGGTTAGGAAGATGATGTTGCCGAGGAGGATGGCGAAGAAGCCGGTGGCGTAGGCGAGCATGGAGATGTTCGCAATCGAGAACGACGGCACCCGGAAGAGCGAGAGGTCGACAACCGGCGCCGGGTGCCGGCGTTCCTGCCAGAGGAAGACGGCGACGGATGCGGCGGCGACGGCGAACGAGCCGAGGATGCGCTCGCTGGTCCAGCCCCAGTCACGGCCCTGGACGATACCGAGGGCAAGGGTGCCCATGGCAACGCTGATGAGCGCGACGCCGGGAATGTCGAAGCGGGACTCCGCGTCGGGATTCTTCGAATCCGTGAGGACGGCGCGCCCGAGGGTCCAGGCGATGAGACCGACGGGCAGGTTCAGGAGGAACGCCCAGCGCCAGCCGGGGCCGTCGACGATGAGGGCGCCGAGCGACGGGCCGGTGGCGGCGGCGAGGGCGGACACGGCGCCCCAGAGCCCGACGGCGGTCGCGCGTTCGGCAGCGGGCCAGCCGGCGAGCAGGAGGCCGAGCGACGACGGGATCATCATCGCGGCGCCGGCGCCCTGGATGACGCGGGCGGCGATCAGGGTTCCTTCGGACGGGGCGATGCCGCAGCCGACGGAGGCGAGGGTGAACACCCAGAGCCCGGCGAAGAACACGGGACGACGCCCGACGCGGTCGGCGAGGCGGCCGGCGACGATGAGCAGCGAGGCGAAGGCGATGGTGTAGCCGGTCAGCACCCAGGAGAGGCTGGCGCGGCTGGCTTCCGGGAAGGTCCGGCCGATGGATGGGAAGGCGACGTTGGCGATGGTGGCATCGAGCGAGCCCATGAAGATGCCGAGCGACGTGGCCAGGAGGACGAGCCACTTGCGGTCGATGCGCGAAAGGACACCCGCGTCGGCGGGAAGGACAAGAGGTTGCGAGCGGGTGTTGAGCTGTTCCATGCGATCCACCGTGGAAGAGTGAGTTGCGCGAAACAACCTACTTTGGGAGGAGGGAGTGTGAGGGGGGCCACGCACGGTGGAGTTCCGGGTTCCGAGGCCCGAGTGCCGAGGGTGGCGGCTTTCGCCGGCCCTTCTTGTCGAGACTGAGGGTGCGAGGCGGCATTCCCTCTCTCTTACGGTCAGGGCTGTTGAGGCGTCGGCGAAGGGCGTATGTTTCGGGGTCGCAGATATTCCGGAGGGATGATGAATGCCCACAGCTGAGATGGTTGCGACGAAGCCCGAGGACCTCGGCATCGATTCCGAAAAACTCGAAGCGCTGTTCGCGCGGGCGAAGCGGGACGTGGACGACGGGACGCTCAAGAGCGCGCAGGTCGCGGTGGCGCGGAAGGGGAAGCTCGCGGGCGTGCGCACGTATGGGACGGTGTGCCATGGCGGCGGTTCGACCGAGGTCCCTGCGACAAACGACACGCTGTACACGATCTTCAGCAGCACGAAGGCGGTAGTCGGCGCGGCCACCTGGACGGTCTGCGAGGACGGTCTGCTCAAGATCGAGGAGAAGGTCTCGGAGATCATTCCGGAGTTCGGGACGAACGGGAAAGAGGACATCACGGTGGAGCAGGTGATGCTCCACATCGCAGGGTTCCCGATGGCGCCGTTCAACGCGCTGGACTGGGCGAACCGCGAGCGTCGGCTGTCGCGTTTCGCGCAGTGGCGGCTGAACTGGGAGCCGGGGACCAAGTTCGAATACCACGCGACCAGCGCGCACTGGGTACTCGCTGAGATCATCGAGCGGCGCACCGGGAAGGACTTCCGGGCGTACGTGCGGGAGCGCATCCTGGCGCCCAACGGGCTGGACAACTTCTACCTCGGGCTGCCGGCGGAGTTGAACGGGCGCGTGGCCGACGTACGGCACCTGGTGCCGCCGACGCCGCCTCCGGGGGGCTGGGGCGAGGTGACGCCAGACGCGATCCTTACGTTCAACAAGCCTGAAGTGCGCGCGGTGGGCGTACCGGGCGGCGGCGGCATCGCCGGGGCGGCGCAGCTCGCGATGTTCTACCAGCCGCTGGTCAACGGCGGCGTCACCGCGGATGGCACACGCATCATGAAAGCCGAAACGATCGAGTGGGCGACCAAGGTCCGTACCAAGGACTTCCACCGGGACCTGATCTTCAACCAGCCGGTGAACCGCGCCCTCACGGTGGTGGTGGCCGGGGACGACGGGCTGGCGTTCCAGCGCGGCTTCGGGCGCAGCAC
>CAYTBM010000317.1:0-3483 GCA_964436025.1 uncultured Anaerolineaceae bacterium | reverse complement strand
GACGTCATCGCCGCGCGCCTGCGGGAGTTGTACGCTCCTGACCTCGATGACCGCTGAGATAGTCCTCGAATTCGTCGGCCCAGAACGCGCGGCTGATGTGCGTGAGCTTATGCTGGCGGCTTTCCGCGAGTACGACGGCGTGCTGACTGTGCCGTCGAGCGCGATGACCGAGAGCGTGGACGAGACGGCTGGGCATATCGCACTGGGCGGTGCGGTGCTCGCCACCGTCAATGGCCGCCTCGTCGGTTCTGGCCGGTTCGAACTGCGAAAGGACCATGTCTACATCGGGCGGCTCTCGGTCTTGCCGGAGTTTCGCGGCCGCGGCATCGGTGCGCTCATGATGACGGCCCTCGAACAGCGCGGCGCCGCTCTCGGGGCGCCTGAGGCGCGTATCGGCGTGCGCACGCTGCTGCCGAAGAACATCCAACTCTACGAGCGGCTCGGCTACGCAGTCACGGATACCTACAAGCACCCCCGCGGCGAAGAAATCATCGTCGACATGGCGAAGCGCCTGGTTTAGTCAGCGATAGGCGGGCGGCGTCCGGCCAGTCCCGTAGCCTGCTCGAACGCGTGGGCGAACTGCAGGAGCTCGACTTCCTGGCGGTAGCGGCCCACGATCTGGATGCCGACTGGCAGCCCGTCGGGCGTATACCCGCAGGGCACCGAGATGGCCGGGTGGCCGGTCATCGTGATGAAGTAACAGGACTTCATCCAATCGATGTACGTGTCCATCGGGACGCCGTCGATCTCCGTGGGATATGGCGTTTCCACCGGGAAGGGGCCCACCTGGTTTACGGGCAGCACCAGGAATTCGTACTCCAGCATGAACCCGCTCATGCGCCGGAACACTTCGGCTCGCAGGTTCTCGGCGCGGGCAATCTCGGCCCCGGTCAGGCGCATGCCTTTCTCGATATTCCAGACGGCGGTGTCCTTCATCTTCGTGCGGTGTTCGGCCAACAGGTCTCCATAGAGTTGGGCCAGGTTCAGCGCCCGCAGGGTCTGGAACGCCTCATACGCGGGTTCGAGGTTCGGGACCGCGTCGTAGACATCGCAGCCAAGCGATGCGAACACCGGCCGAGTCGCTGAGACCGCGTCCTTGATCGGTGACTCTATGGGCAGGCCGCCAAAGTCGGCGCTGAAGGCGACCGGTACCCCGCTGAAGTCTCGCTTGCGGATCGGCCCCGGCGATCCGTAGTCGTACGTCTCGTCGCTGATCGAAATCGGGGACGCCTTGTCGGAGCCGGCCAGGCAGTACAGGAGGAGGCTGACGTCGTCGACGGTGCGCGCCATCGGGCCCGCCACGCTGAGTACGGACCACGATCCCGGCGGACCGGGCACCCGCCCCGGCGACGGCCGCAACCCCACGACGCTGTTGAAGTTCGCCGGGTTGCGGAGTGACCCGCCCATGTCCGAACCGTCGGCGATGGGCGCCATGCCGCAGGCGAGCGCGACAGCGGCGCCGCCGGAACTGCCGCCGCAGGTCCTGGTCAGGTCCCACGGGTTGAGCGTGGCGCCGAACACAGGGTTGAAGGTCTGGGAACCGAGGCCAAACTCCGGCGTATTCGACTTGCCGATGCAGATCGCGCCGTTCTCCTTGAGCCTGCGGACCGTGAGGCTGCTGACGCTGGGCACGTAGTCCTGGTAGATGGGTGAGCCGTACGTCGTGCGCACCCCGGCCGTTTCGAAGAGATCCTTGTGCACCACCGGCAGGCCATGGAGGTACCGAATGTCATCGCTCTCGACGATCTCCTCATCGGCGCGGGCTGCGTCGCGCATCGCCTGGTCAGCGGTTAGCGTGACGATGGCATTCACCTTCGGGTTTACCCGCGCGATCTGATCGAGGTGAGCCTCCATCACCTCGCGTGCCGAAACTTCGCGCTCCCGAAGCATCCGCGCCATCTCTCGGGCGCTGAGGAAACAGATGTCGCTGGCAGCCACGGTAACCCTCCTGGCGCCCGGGAAGGATAGCGCACCGGGGCGCGCTTGGAGGGACTCGCAGCGCCGGCGTAGACTCCCGCGACCGGCCCCGGAGGTGGCGATGGCCGACATGCACGATGAACTTGTAAGGCGCGCGGCGACCATGGCCCTCGCGCTGCCCGCCCGCGCCGCTGAGGCCGAGCAGTTGCGCCGCATGCCAGACGCCACCATCGCCGAGTTCAAAGCGGCCGGGCTCGCGCGCGTTCTTCGCCCGGAGTGCTACGGCGGCTACGACCAGGACTACCGCACCTTCGCTCACATCGTCCGGGAGCTCGCCCGCGGCTGCGCCTCCACCGGCTGGTGCGCCGCCACCTGGATGAGCCAGGCAATGACCCTCGCCCGCTACCCGAAGCAGACCCAGGACGAACTCTGTCTGCCGGACCCGGACGTCATCGTCGGGACGACCGGTGTTCCGTCCGGCAAAGCGGTTCAGGTCGAAGGCGGCTGGCGGATGAGCGGCCGCTGGAGCTTCGCCAGTGGTGTACATGCGACCACCTACATCAGCGCCAGCGCCGTAACCGTCGACGGGCCGATACGCGGCTTCCTTATCCCCACGTCCTCTGTCGAAATCCTCGACGTCTGGCACGCGGTGGGCCTCGCCGGCACGGGCAGTACGGACTACGTCGCCGATAACGTCTTCATCCCTGAGCACCGCAGCATCGAGGGCGCGAGCTGGGTCTGGCGCGGCGCGAGCGAGCCGTTCGTCACTGGACCGACGCGCAACCACGGCGCGGGGACCACCCAGGTCACGACCTCGATCTTTGCACCCGTCGCCGTGGGCAACGGACTGGCATACCTGGATGCATTCGTTGCCGCGGCACCCACGCGGACGTTCACCTACGCCCGCGTCAAGCAGTCGGACCACGTTGGCACGCAACAGCGGCTCGCGGAGTCCGCCCTCGAAGTCGACCTGGCTGCGATGCTGCTCGAACGCTGCTATGACGAGCTCGACGCGTACGCGGACACGGGCCGGATCCCAACCGAAACCCGCTCCCGCATGCGCCGCGACACCGCGTACGCGGTCCACCTCTGTTACCGCGCCATCGACCGCCTCTACCAGGTCTCGGGCGCCCACGCGCTGGACACGTCAGGCGAACAGCAGCGCCGTTGGCGGGACGCGCACGCCATCGCCAGCCAGCCGAACTTCCACTGGGACTTCGAAGCCGAGACCTGGGGCCGCATCAGGATGGGCCTGGAGCCCAAACACCCGACGCTGTGAGCGGTTCACCACAAAGACACGAAGGACAAAGAGAAAGCGAGAGTAACGCGAGCGGTGCGTGAGATTCGCGAGAACCGATACGACCTTGCGTCACCTCTGTGCACTTTGTGTCTTTGTGGTGAAGCGACCTACACCCGCTCCAGCAGCAGCGCGTCGCCCTGACCCGTCCCCGAGCAGATCGCCGCGACGGCGTAACGTTCGCCGGTCTCCTGGAGCTGGTAGGCGGCGGTCATCACCAGGCGCGCGCCGCTCGCGCCGATGGGGTGGCCCATCGCGACGGAGCCGCC
>CAYTBM010000316.1:0-3567 GCA_964436025.1 uncultured Anaerolineaceae bacterium | reverse complement strand
GCCAAAGGCGGGAACCTGCCGTCGTCAAAGCGCCGCCAGCGTCACCGCCGGCGGCCTCTCAAGTATACGCGCCATAACCCGGGGCGGCGAATCTGGACGAGTTTGTGGTTGGCGTTTGGACGGAACCTTTTCCTAAGCGCTAGATGCAGATTCGAGAGCCGCCGGACCGCCCTCAATGAGGGTTGCGAACTCCTCCTCGCTGATCGTGCGCACTCCAAGCTTCTCCGCCTTCGCAAGCTTCGTCCCGGCATCGGCGCCAACCACGAGGAAGTCGGTGGATTTGCTCACTGACGAGCCGACCTTCCCCCCCAGCTCGCGAATCCTGTCCTCGGCCTGCGAACGGGACATCGTCTCCAGGCGTCCCGTCACCAGCAGGATTAGCCCGTCGAGGATGCCACCCTGCACCTCTGCGGACTCGTGTTCGGGGTTGATGCCGTGTGCGATGAGCCGGCGCACGAGCTCACGGTTCCGCTCCTGCTCCACCCAGGCGAGGATGCTGCCAGAAACGACCGGCCCAATCCCGCCGATCTCCTGGAGACTCTCGGCGTCGACCTGCAGGAGGCCATCGAGCCGCCCGATGTGCTCAGCTATCAGGCGCGCCGTTTCCCAGCCGACGTGACGGATGCCGAGGGCGAGGAGCACGTTCACGAGCGGCCGCTGCTTGCTGGCTTCGATGCCTTTCATGAGATTCGCGGCGCCTCTGTCTTTGATGCCGGGGAGCGTCATCAGCATTTCGGGGGTCAGGTCGTAAATCTGGGCCGGGTCGGTGACGAGGCCCGTGCGGAAAAGCGTGTACGCCATGCGCTCGCCCAGGCCTTCGATATCCATGGCGCCGCGTCCCGCGAAGTGTTCCAGCATGCGGATGGCCTGGGCGGGACAGGCGCCGTTCGGGCAGTAGTAGGCGGCTTCAGCCGGGTCACGTGAGACGGGCGTCCCGCAGGATGGGCAGGTCTCCGGCATCGCGAATTCCTGTTCGTTGCCGGTCCGCAGGCTCGTCACGGGACCCACCACCTGAGGGATGACTTCACCGGCCCGCTGGACAATGACCGTGTCGCCTGCGCGGATGTCTTTGCGCCGGATATCTCCCTCGTTGTGCAGGGTGGCAAGCGAGACCGTCGCGCCGCCGACAATCACCGGCTCAAGCACGGCGAAGGGTGTGAGGACGCCCGTGCGGCCCACGTTGACTTCGATGGCGCGGAGGCGCGTGGTGCGTTGCTGTGGGGGGAACTTGAAAGCCGTCGCCCAGCGCGGTTCTCGCCCAACGAACCCGAGTTCCTCCCAGGCGCGCGTGTCGTCGATTTTCAGGACGACGCCATCGATGTCGTAGTCGAGCCGTTCGCGCTGGTGGCCCCACCACTCGATGCGTTTGTGAGTGTCGCCCAGTTCGGGGTGGATGCGAAGTTCCGGGTTCACGTTGAAGCCCATGGCGTTCAACCAGGTCAGCGTTTCGTGGTGGCTATCGGGGCGCGGGCCTTCGCACCAGCCGAGCTGGTAGATGAACATCGCGAGAGGGCGGGACGCCGTGACGGAAGGGTCTTTCTGGCGGACGGAGCCGGCTGCGGCGTTGCGCGGGTTCGCGTACAGGGAAAGCGGCTTGCGGCCGGCCTTTTCGCGCTCCAGGTTGTCCTCACCGATGGCGGCGTTCATGGCTTCGAAGCCGCTCCTGGACATGTAGACCTCGCCGCGGACCTCGAACTGGGCGGGGAAATCGCCCTTCAGCGTCTTCGGGATCGTGGAGACGGTGCGAAGGTTCTCGGTGACGTTCTCTCCCTGCCGGCCGTCGCCGCGGGTGGCGCCTTGCACGAAACGCCCGTTTTCGTAGACGAGCGAGATAGCGAGGCCGTCAATCTTGGGTTCGGTGGTGATAGCGAAGTTGCCGTTGCCAAGGCGGTCTGAGGCGCGCCGATGCCAGGCTGCCAGCTCGTCGTCGGAGAAGCAGTTGGAAAGGCTGAGGAGGGGCACGCGGTGGACCACCACGTCGAAGGTGGTAAGCGGCGCGGCCCCGGTGCGCTGGGTTGGCGAGTCTGGAGTGATGAGCTCCGGGTAGCGCCGCTCGATCTCCCGCAGCTCGTTCATGAACTGGTCGTAGACCGCGTCCGGGATTTCGGGGGCGTCCTGCTCGTAGTAGAGCCGGTTGTGGTAGTTGATGATCGACCGCAGTTCTTCGCTGCGAAGGCGGGCGTCGTACTGGGTGACGGGTGCTTCGGGCATGACAGGTAAAAGTATACCGGCCGCCCCCGGGTCTCCTACCTCCAGACGTCTCTCATGGCATAGCCAGCTGGATCGCTCTCCCAATCGACAATCGGCAATCCACAATCGACAATCGCTCAATGAACTCCGGCCCCGTCATCGTCGTCGACTACGACGCAGGCAACCTGCGCAGCGTTGCCCGGGCGCTCGAGCACGTCGGCGCGGACCCGCTGGTGAGCGCCGATCCATCCGATATTGACCGTGCGGGCGCGGTGGTGCTTCCCGGAGTTGGCGCAGCAGCGGATACCATGTTCAAGCTTCGCGAACGCAACCTCGTCGAGCCCATCATGGAGTACATCGCCGCCGAACGGCCGTTCCTCGGGGTGTGCATGGGGCTGCAGGCGCTCCTCGAACGGTCAGAGGAGGGCGATACGCCATGCCTGGGTGTGCTCCCCGGCGACGTGCGGCAGTTCGAAGCCGCCCTTGGCCGGAAGGTCCCACACATGGGCTGGAATACGGTTGATTGGCTGCGCCCGCACCCGGTCATCG
The DNA here is from genome assembly GCA_964436025.1 of uncultured Anaerolineaceae bacterium. Taxonomy (GTDB): domain Bacteria; phylum Chloroflexota; class Dehalococcoidia; order Tepidiformales; family Tepidiformaceae; genus Amarobacter. The sequence goes on along the minus strand of CAYTBM010000316.1, from coordinate 828 downwards.
ACGGTGTGCCGACGGGCAGCTACTTCTACTTCGTGCACAGTTACTACCCCACGACGAGGCTGCCCGAGCTGGCGCTCGGGGAGACCGAGTACGGTGTCTCGTTTCCCAGTGTGCTTGCTCGTGGCTACCTTGTGGCCACGCAATTTCATCCTGAGAAGAGCGGCGAGCGAGGGTTGCGGATCTACCGGAATTTCGTCGACTGGGCACGGAGTGGCGTGCCAGAGCCGACCGCGGTGTCAGCAGTATCGTGAGCTTCGAAGTCATCCCGGCGATTGACCTGAGAGGAGGCCGGTGCGTGCGCCTGCTCCAGGGCGACTATGCGAAGGAGACGGCCTACTCCGACGACCCCATCTCCGTCGCGAAACGCTGGGAAGCGCTCGGCGCCCCACGCATCCACGTCGTTGACCTGGACGGCGCCAAAGACGGGGCACCCGCGCAGTCCGCGGTCATGGCCGCCATCTGCCGTGCTGTCACCGTGCCGGTGGAAGTGTCAGGCGGCATGCGTCGCATCGAACATGTCCGCGCTGCCGTCGCCTACGGCGCCGGACGGGTGCAGCTCGGTAGTGCAGCCGTCAAAGATCCGGCGCTCGTGCACGCTGCCGTGGCCGAGTTCGGCGACGCCATCGTCGTGTCGATCGACGCCCGCGAAGGCATGGTCCAGACCGATGGCTGGCTCGAGGCCAGCAAGGTCCGCGCATTCGACCTCGCCCAGGCGATGGCAGAGGCAGGCGTGGCGCGTGTCATGTTCACGGACATCGGCCGCGACGGAATGCTCACCGAGCCGAACTACGCTGCCTACGAAGAACTGGTCACCGGCCTGAATTGCGC
>CAYTBM010000315.1:2256-3582 GCA_964436025.1 uncultured Anaerolineaceae bacterium | reverse complement strand
AGGCCATCACCAGCCCGCCCCCGTTCAGCGCGGAGTTGTTCGTCACGGCCGAGAAGTTCACGGATATCGCACCGTTCGTCCCCGCGGCCATGTACAGCCCGCCGCCGTCACCGGCCGCTGTGTTGTCGGCGAGCGTCGAGAAGGTAATGCCGTCCGAAGGCACGTTCGCGGTCGTGACATAGATGCCGCCGCCGTTCGCGCCCGCGCTGTTGCGGAGGACGTCTGATTCGTCCATCGCGAACTGGTTGATGTTCGCGAACACGGCGCCGCCGCTGGCCGCCGCCTCGTTGTCCCAGAAATGGCTGCGGTCAGCCGTGAAGACCACATCCGGGTCGTCGATGTGCGTGACGAGCATCCCGCCGCCGTCGCCCAGCGTCGCTTCGCTCTTGCCGATGAACGAATTGATGACCGCGACGTCGCAGTCTTCCGCGAACACGCTGCCCCCGTTTTCCGCCACGTTTCCGTCCATGCCGACAGCGTCCAGGATTAAGACGCCGTCGGTGCAGCGGATCGCGCCGCCGTTCGCTTCGCCGGCGTACTCCGGGCTCGCCACCAGGCCGTCCGATGGTGGATTCAGCCCGCTGTTCAGGGTCAGGTTGCGCACGGCGAGCACTCCGCCGTTTCGCACTTCCAGGAAGCGCATAGCCGGCGCGCCGGGCGCTCGCAGGAACACCGAGCCGTTGCCGAGGATCACGACGTTGCGGGTGATCGCCGGAAGCGCGCTGTCCGGGTTGGTGGGCGCCGTGTTCGTGAACGAATAGACGCAGTTCGCCGGCAGCACGACCACATGCGGCCCGGGCACAAGTGCCGCCGCCGCGAGGTTCGTGCGAAGAGAAGCCACCGAGCAGGTGGGGTTGAAGACCGCTGCTTCGGCTGTTGAAGCCGAGAACAGCCCGAGGGATGCCGCCGCGAGCCCGGCGGAAGCAGTCAGACTGGCAAGAAGCCTGCGCATGGGAGACCGTTCCTATCCTGAGAGTTTGCTGAACGCCGGCCGGGCATCTGCCAACACAATGGCGCCGGGAGGGGATAGGTGACGGCTCAGTGACAAAGTTCCCGAAGGAAGTGGAGTTCCGGTTACTCGCTCAGGAGTGCCGCCGCCCAGCGAGAGGTGTCCGCGCCGAGCCACTCGAGCAGTACCTCCGCGTTGTGCTCGCCCTTCCAGGGCGCCGGCCGCCGGATGCCGGCCTCAGCCTCGGAAAACCGGTACGGCGACTGCACCACCGGGCGGGTACCACCGGCCCGATCGTCAACTTCGACGACCATACCCCGCGAGCGGACGGTTGGCTGTTCGCGGATGGCTTCGGCGGTCCGCACATCGCCCCAGGC
>CAYTBM010000315.1:0-2156 GCA_964436025.1 uncultured Anaerolineaceae bacterium | reverse complement strand
AGGTCCGCCAGCATCCGCCCGGCGAACGGCCCGGCGAGCACGCGCGAAAGGTCCAGCACTCTCAAGTCTTCGAGTGGAAACGCCACGCGTGAATGCTAAGCCATCTGTGACATCAAGAGGCCCCGGCGTCTCGACACGCCGGGACCTCAAGGGTCTCTACGAGGGCGGGGTGGTGCTCACACAGCGGCCCTCAACGTCGCTGCTTCGCTGCGGAGCACCATGGCGAAGGCGCAATCCCGGCAAATCACGGTTGCATAAGTGTGCTGGCGGATGCCTGTGGTCTCCATATCGGCGACCACGAGGCGTGAGTGGGCGCGCGTGACGCGCCCGCAGAGCGGACAAGGCGAATGACTACTGACCATGCTTCGAGACATCTCCCTACCTCAAAGCGCCACCGCCACCAGCGTCGCAGACAGCGCACCGGCGCGAAATCGGGAGACCAACCTACGGGAAGCCCCCGATATCCACTCGCGAACGAACCTGACGTGTCCTCCGGCTACACTATGCCCATGAGGACCGTCCGCATCGGCCTGGGCCAGATAGACACGACCGTAGGGGACATCACTGGGAACGTCGAGCGCATCCGCGAGACGATTACCCGGGCGCAGGGCGAAGGCTGTCACCTGGTGGCACTGCCGGAGCTTGCCGTCACCGGTTACCCGCCCGAGGACCTCGTCCTTCGCCGCTCGTTCTGCGAGGCCTCCCGCGGCGCCGTCGAATCTCTCCTGGACGAGACCGCCGGGATCATTGCCGTCGTTGGCTTCGTCGATTGGCATCACGGTGACGCCTACAACGCCGCCGCGGTCTTCGCCGACGGCGAGTGGGTGGACACCTATCACAAGCAACGGCTGCCGAATTACGGCGTCTTCGATGAGGAGCGCTACTTCGCCGCCGGCGACCGCGTGCCGATCTACCACGCCGGCGGCTTTACCTTCGGAGTCAGCATCTGCGAGGACATCTGGTACCCCGGGGCCCCGCTCGACGAAATGGCGCTCGGCGGCGCCGAACTGTGCGTGAACATCAACGCATCGCCCTACCACCGCGGAAAGGCCCTTGGTCGCGAGCGAATGATCGCCACCCGCGCCGCCGACAACCTCATCGCGATCGCCTACGTAAACGCCGTCGCCGGGCAGGATGAGCTGGTGTTCGACGGCAACTCGCTCGTATTCACGGCTGAGGGCCAGCTCACCGCCCGCGGGCCGCAGTTCGAAGAAGCCCTCGTCATCGCCGAAGTCGACCTCGATGCCGTTGCCCAGCGCCGCCTCCACGACCCGCGCCGCCGCGTCGAGTTGCGCGACCGTGAGCCGGTCATGTTCTTCGAGCGCCTGGAACTGGAAGCTGGCGGCGTTCCGGCGCCATTCGAACGGCAGCCGGTTTCCGGCCCCGTGGCGCCGCTCCTGGCGGACCATGCGGAAGTCTGGTCCGCTCTCGTCCTCGGCACGCGCGATTACCTGGCGAAGACTGGATTCAAGGATGTGCTGATTGGGCTGTCGGGGGGCATCGATTCGAGCATCGTCGCCGCCATCGCGGTCGATGCCCTGGGCCCCGAGCACGTCATTGGCGTCTCGATGCCCAGCCGCTACTCCAGCGAGCATTCGAAGGACGACGCCAACGAGCTCGCGGCCAACCTCGGCATCCGCTGCCTCTCGATCCCCATCGAGCCCGCACATGCGGCCATGCTGGAGATGATGGCCGACGCATTCGAAGGCACCGACCCCGGCACCGCCGAAGAGAACCTTCAGTCTCGCCAGCGCGGCAACGTGATGATGACGCTCTCCAACAAGTTCCCCCGCTCCATCGTGCTCACCACTGGCAACAAGAGCGAGATGGCCTGTGGCTACGCGACGCTCTACGGCGACATGGCCGGCGGCTTCGCCGTCATCAAGGACGTGCCCAAGACCCTCGTCTTCGACCTCTGCCGCTGGCGAAATGCCCAGGGCGAGCGCCCGGTCATCCCGCCCCAGGTCATTACCAAGCCCCCCAGCGCGGAACTCAAGCCGAACCAGTTCGACCAGGACACTCTTCCGCCCTACGAAATCCTCGACCCGATCATCGAGGCCTACGTTGAAGACGACCGTACCGTCGCCGAGATCACCGCGATGGGGTTCGACGAAGCCGTCGTACGCCGCCCCGTCCAGCTGATCGACCGCAACGAG
>CAYTBM010000314.1:0-3592 GCA_964436025.1 uncultured Anaerolineaceae bacterium | reverse complement strand
CTTCTTCTTTAGCCCCAACCGCGGCAAGAAGGGCATCGCGATCGACCTGAAGACGCCCGAGGGCGTGGATCTCGTGAAGCGGCTGGCGCGCGAGGCCGACGTAATCACCGAGAACTTCCGCCCGGGCACTATGGACCGCCTTGGCATTGGCTGGAGTGCCCTCCGCGAGGAGAACCCGAGGCTCGTCTACGCAGCCCTCAGCGGGTTCGGCCAGACCGGACCGTACAGCCGGATGGTGGCCGTCGATGCCGTCGCGCAGGCGATGGGCGGGACGATGTCGCTCAACGGGGAGGCCAACGGCCCGCCGATGCGCGTCGGCGTGAGCATCGGCGACATGACCGCAGGACTGTACCTCGCGGTGGGCATCCTCGCCGCGCTCCGCGCGCGAGATGTCACCGGCAAAGGCCAACTGGTCGACGTGTCATTGATGGAATCGCAGATGGCGCTGTGCGAAAACGCGATCGTGCGCCAGAGCGCTTTCGGCGAAGCGCCCAGCCGCCAGGGCAGCCGTCACCCGCTCGTCGCGCCGTTCGGGCCGTATCCCACCGCGGACGGCTGGATCGTTATCGCGAATGTGAAGGAGTGGGAGCTGTTTTCGGCGCTCATCGGCCGGGACGACATGGCCGTGGACGAGCGTTTCGCGACGAATCGCGCCCGGCTCGAGAATGTCGACGTCCTCGAAACCGAGCTCAGCGCCGCGATCCGGGGACGGACAACAGACGAGTGGTTCGACCTGCTCGAGCCGGCAAACGTCTGCGCGCTTGGCAAAGTGAACACGATCGCCGACCTGTTCCACGACCCGCACGTCGCCGCACGGGCAATGCTCGTCGACATCCCGATGCCGTATGGCAAGCCGGGGACACTCAAGCTGCCGAACTCGCCCATCCACCTTTCCGCCACGCCTGCGGTAGTCGGTCGCCCGATGCCGGAGCATGGCGGCGACACCGACGACGTTCTCGAGCACTGGCTGGGGATGGATCCAGACGACACCGAGACCCTGCGGTTGCGCGGGATTGTGAGGTGACCGGCTGACATTCGCGCCTGCCGGGCGTAGTGTTTCAAGGTCAGCTCCGAGCCCACCGGCCCCACAGCGGGAGTCGCGGATGCAGACCGGTAAGGAAAGGGCTTCAGCCGTCCTTCGCGCGAGGGAAAGGAGAAGCCACCAGATGTCCAGCCCCTGGAACCCCGACCAGTACCATCGCTTCCAGAACGAACGCAGCCAGCCGTTCTTCGACCTGCTTGACCTCGTCGAGCCCGCGCCGGGCGGAGACGTCATCGACCTCGGTTGCGGCACGGGCGAACTGACGAAAGTCCTGCACGACAAGGCACAGTCGCGTACCACGGTCGGTCTCGATAGCTCCGAGACGATGCTCGCGAAGGCGCAGGCCCACGCCGGAGGCGGCCTCACGTTCCAGCAGGGGAACATCGATGGTTTCGGTGGTAAGTACGACATCGTTTTTTCGAACGCCGCCCTGCAGTGGCTCAATGGCCACGAGGCGCTCATCCCGGCGGTCGCCGCACACGTGAAACCTGGTGGGCAGCTCGCCTTCCAGGTGCCCGCAAACGCCGACCACCCGTCGCACCTCATTGCCCACGCGGTTGCGAAGGAGGAGCCTCTCGCCAGCGCCCTTGGCGGCTACACGCGGGAGTGGCCGGTCCTGCCGCCGGAGCGGTACGCCGAGATTCTCCACGCACTCGGGTTCGCAGAACTCCACGTCCGCCTGCAGGTCTACGGCCACCACCTGGAATCCAGCGACGGCGTCATCGAGTGGGTGAAGGGCACACTGCTCACCGATTACGAACGCCGGATGCAGCCCGCGCTCTACCAGCAGTACCTCGCACGTTACCGGGAGCGGCTCCTGGCCGAGATCGGCGAGCATGCGCCGTACTTTTACGCGTTCAGGCGCATCCTCGTGCGCGGACGGAAACTGCCCTGATGCGCGTCACGGTGACTCCGGCATCGCTCGAAGAGAAGCCCATCCTCTGGCGCCTCCTGCAGCTCTACCACTACGACTTCACGGAGTTCATCGACGGACTGAAGCTGGAGGCGAGCGGTGAGTATGCGTACCGCTACCTCGACGCGTACTGGGACCCCGAGCCCGGCCAGCAGCGCCATCCGTTCCTGATCCGGGTGGACGATGAACTGGCCGGCTTCGCGCTCGTGCGGTTCGTGAACAACCGCTACGTGATGGCCGAGTTCTTCGTGATGCGCCCGTTCCGCCGGCACAACGTCGGCGCAACGGCGGCGAAAGCGGTGTTCGCCCGCTTCAAGGGCGATTGGATCGTGCACGAAGTCCCGAAGAACCAGCCCGCCCAGGCGTTCTGGCGGCGCATCATCAGCGAGGTCAGCAGCGGCGACTTCACGGAAAAGGTAGAGGAAGACGGCGCTTACACGCAGCGCTTCACCTCGCGCTAAACGACAAAGCCCCCGCTCTTCCGAGCGGGGGCTTCGCGTCTCTTAGCCGGACGGCTTCGAATTACCGCAGGAGGCTGAGGACAGCCTGGCTGCTCTGGTTGGCCTGGGAAAGGACGGCGGTGCCGGCCTGCTGCAGGATCTGGTTGCTGACCATCTGCGTCGACAGTTCCGCAACGTCCGCGTCGCGGATGCGGCTCTCGGAAGCGGTCAGATTCTCGACGCTCACTCCGAGGCTGTTGACCGTGTGCTCGAGGCGGTTCTGGGCCGCGCCGAGGTCCGACCGGCGGGTGTTCAGCGTGGTGATCGCGCTATCCACCTGGTTGATAAACGCCTGGGCGGCGGTGTTCGAGGCGACGATTGTCGCGGACGAAGTCCAGTCCACAGAACCGGCGCTCAAGAGGTTGAGGCCAGTGGCCTGCGTGGCGCGGACGTCGTTGAAGGCGATGTTCATTGTGTCGTAGGCGGTCGTATTCGCGCCGACCTGGAGCTTCGCCGAGCCGGAGCCCGTAACGGTCACAACGTCGTTGACCGCGTTTGTGAACGAAGCGATCAGGTTCGCGGCGGTTTCACCAGCCGTGCTGTTGAGGGTGATCTTGACGCCGAGCTGGTTGAAATCGAGCACCTGGGTGCCGAGGGCGGCGATGGCGGCCACGTTGACCTGCTGCGCCTGGCCCGAAGGCCCGGTCAGGGTGAGGAGGCCAGCGCCGGAGCTGGTGAAGGTGTAGTTGCCGGCCTTCGCGCCCGAGACTTCGATGCCCGTGGCCACGGCAGCGCCGACCGCGTCGTTGACGACGAGTTCGGTGCCGGTGGCGCCGCCGAGCGTGCCCGTGAGGGAGCCGGTCAGGAGGCTCTGGCCGTTGAACTGCGTCGCGTTCGCGATCCGGTCGATTTCCGAGCGGAGCTGGACGAGTTCCGTACCGATGGAGGTGCGGGCGGCCGTGTCGTAGGTGTCGTTGGCCGCCTGGACGCCTAGCTCGCGCATACGCTGGAGGATGCCGTGGACTTCGTCCATCGCGCCTTCAGCGGTCTGGATCATCGAGATGCCGTCCTGCGAGTTGCGGATCGCCTGGCTGTTGCCCTTGATCTGCGCGCGCATCTTCTCGGAAATGCCGAGGCCCGCGGCGTCGTCCGCGGCGCGGTTGATGCGGTAACCGCTGGAGAGCTTCTCCAGGACCT
>CAYTBM010000313.1:0-3604 GCA_964436025.1 uncultured Anaerolineaceae bacterium | reverse complement strand
TGTTGGTCCAGTGGCGGGCCTTCATGCGGGTCGCGAATCCGCCGCCGAAACCGGCGAGCTGTTCGGTGCCGGTGAAGGTGCCGCTGCCGGAGTTGAAGACGCCGTCCGGAGTGAAGGTCGCGGCCCATTCGGGGCCTTTGCCGAAATCGATGGCCTGGTTGTATTTCGCGTAGAGCTGCTGGATGGCGAGCTGGTCTTCGACTGAGAGGGGCATGGTTCACTCCTGTTTCCCCGGGAACATCCGGGTTGCGTTGCGTGCCGTACCATATGGCAATCCGCCGACAAGGACACTACTGATGCGATTCCGCGTGCTCGCGCTGTGCCTGCTGAGCATCCCGGTCTTCGTCGCCTGTGACGAAGGCCGCAGCTACCCCACGAACAAGGGCGATGGAGACTACGACCTTGCGGCGATGGCGCTGCGCGAAACCGACATGCCCAAAGACTTCACCAAGCAGCCGATTGACGAACCCGCGTTCGACAACGAGCGCTGGGCGAATGAAGTGTTCGACACCGATGACCCGGACGGAAAGCAGGCCCAGCTGGACGCCCAGGGCCGGCTGACCAACCACGTCACGGCGTTTTCGCCGCCGGGCCTGGGGAAGATCCTCTCCATCACGGCCGTCTCCACGCTCTACACGAACGAGAAACAGGCGCAGGAATCGATCGACCGGTTCGCCTGCGGTCTTCCCATCAATGAGTCGACGCCGCTGACGCCGTTCGTCACGCCGAAGATTGCTGACCAGACGACGGGGTTCTTCGTGACCCAGGACAGCGGCAGTGGGCTGACCTTCACCGACACGACGATGTGTTTCCGCACGGGCCGCATCGTCCACGCGTTCCAGCAGACGAGCCTGCCAGGGGTCGAAGACATCGCTGCGGCGGTGCGGCTGGCGGAACGGTGGCTGGACCACGTGAACGACGCGTTCGACGGGAAGCCGGTACCTACGCCGGCGGAAGAGGCGCCGTAGGCCCAACGCCTGAACCGCGCACGCAGTAAGCGGATCGTGTCGGAGCGACCGGGTAACGCGGCAGCGAGCATGAATGCCCAGGCTACGCGCGGCGGCCACGCTAAGGCACGATCCGCTCCCGTTGGCCGCGGTTCAAGGCGGCTCATCGCAGATCGAACCCTGCCTGAAGCTGTTGCCTACCGCTCGCCTACCTGGCGCACCACGTATAAGGTGCGGCCCTTCGCACAGAGCTTGCCGGCGTCGTCTTTGATTTCCACTTCGGTGACGGCCAACGTCTTGCCTTTGCGTAGCATTGTGGCTTCGACGCTGATGCGCGGGCCCATGGCGGGGCGCATGTAGGTGATGTTGAGGTCGGCGGTGCCGCCGGGCTGTTCGTTCGGTCCGAGCGCGGGGATGGTGGCTTCGAGCATGGCGATGTCGACGAGCGCGGCGAGGATGCCGCCGTGCACGCTGCCGCCGATGCCGCTGGGCACCATCGGTGTGCGAGACATGGCGATGCGGGCGTATCCGGGCCGCGCTTCCTCCAGCGTGAGCCCGAGCTGAGCCCAGAGTGGCGAGGCGTTGAACCGGCGTTGTTGTTCGTCGAAGGTTTGGCCGCGAGGGCGTGGGTCCATGGGCGCGGAGTTTACGGGAGGGATGTGCAACGAGGACTGAGCCGTTTCAGCGCCAGTCCAGCGGCCTCGATATCTGACTGCCGTCCGGTAGCCTCACATCATCAGGGAACTGGGACGCGGCGACCACGCCTGCCCGGACGGGTCGGAAGAACGACGCAGCCTGGCGGAGCTGCACGCTCGGTCGATCCCGAGGGTTGAGAACCCCAACGGGAAGTCCGAGCTCCGCCCGCACGATTTCGATTGGAGGGACGAGGTCTGAATCGTTCGAGACCACCACCGCTGCTTCATATCTGCCGAAGCATCCGTCGGCCACAAGGTAGCTGCCCAGTGCGACGTCAGAACCCTTCTCCTCGGTCTTAATAACGCGAATACAGGCGGGCATGCCAGGTTTCGGCTGGTGCACCATCATCGTTGGTGTCGTGCGCAAAAACGTCCCGAGATGCAGTGTGAGATTGGGAAGGCTGGTCAACGCTGCGAGGTACGTTCGTTGGCGCAGATGAGCGGTTGGATCGGAGGCTCGGGGGCTGATGGTCGCAGTGAAATAGCGAATGTGCTGGATGTCATAGGCAGGCAACAGCGCCGCCATGAGCTTCGACACGTCGAGCCACTTAGACCTGGTTCCCTTGAGCCGACCGTAGTCGAGATTGAAGCCGTCGATGTAGACGTACGTTTTCAGTCTTGTCATCGGCGTCTCGGCTCCGGACAAAAAGCAGAGGCCGCCTTGCGGCGGCCTCGCACCCTATCGACGAAACGATAGGGGGGGTAACACACTTCTATGATCGGCAGGTGCGCCCGGCCCGTCAATGCGGCGGCGTTCTCGCCCTCTAATTCAGTCGGAACGTGTCCTCGTCTTCGTCGTCGTCCGCGTCGCTGTCGCTGTAGACGCCGGCGGGTGAGCCGCGCCAGACCGTGACCACGAAGTCCTCGCGGTATGGGTCGGCAGTCATCACGAGCTGTTCGTCGGCTGCGTCGATGAGTTCCTGGATGCGCTCTTCGTTTGCGTCGGCGGTGGTGCAGAGCGTGCCGTAGACGTTCGCGCCCTGGTAGTGGAGGTCGAAGCGGCCGACGATGCCGCCGTCCTCGAGGACGGTGTAGGACTCGGAATGGGGGGTGCGGCACTCTCGTTCGAAGCTGATCACAGTGGCCTTACCTGCCCTCTCCCGATGATGGTCCATTTATAGCTGGTCAATTCGCGGAGGCCCATCGGCCCGCGCGCGTGCATCTTTTGCGTAGAAATGCCGACTTCGGCGCCGAGCCCGAACTGCGCGCCGTCGGTGAACTGCGTGCTGGCGTTGACATACACCGCCGCCGAGTCCACCGCGTCGAGGAATTCCATCGCGTTCGAGTAGTTCTCCGTGAGGATGGCGTCGCTGTGGTGGCTGCCGTAGCGCTCGATGTGCCGCACCGCTTCGTCCAGCGAGTCGACGATGCGCACGCCGACGCGCAGCGCGAGGTGTTCGGTGGTCCAGGTCGCGTCGGTCGCGGCTTCGACGGCCTGCGCGCCGCAGCCGGCGAGCACTTCGCGCGCGCGGTCATCGCCGATGAAGGTGACCTTCGAACCCCATTGTTCTGCCATGCGGCCGAGGAACGCCGGCGCGATGGCTTCGTGCACGAGCAGCGTGTCCACCGCGTTGCAGATGCTGTAGCGGCGCGTCTTCGCGTTGTCCACGACCGTTACCGCCTGGTCCAGGTCGAGGTCATTATCGACATAAATCTGGACAACCGCGTCGCCGTGCGCGACGACTGGCATGGTGGCCTTCCGGCGCACGTAGTCAATGAGCTGCGCGCCGCCGCGCGGGACGATGAGGTCGACGAGGTCGTTCATTTCGAGCAGTTCGTCGACGTGCGCGCGGTCGGGGTCGCTGACTACCTGGACGGCGTCGCTGGGCACGCCGGTACCGGAAAGCGCCTTCTGCAGGAGTTCGCCGAGGGCGGCATTGCTGTTTCGCGCTTCCTTGCCGCCGCGAAGGATGGCCGCGTTGCCGCTCTTCATCGCCAGCACCGCGATATCGACCGTCACGT
>CAYTBM010000312.1:0-3611 GCA_964436025.1 uncultured Anaerolineaceae bacterium | reverse complement strand
CTGGTTGCTGTCTGAGCTTCGGGTCGCCCCCGTTCAAGGCGAGTGGGCGAATCTGACTGCGCTCCCGAAGCCGCCGAAGAACCTAACGGAGCGAGTCCAATACAGCCTTAATCTCTACCCGTGTGACATTCTGTTCGTACATCGAGATGCAGAAGGCCAACCTCACTCCGTGCGCAAACAGGAGATTGAGCGAGCGGTGCTTAATGCTACGGCGGGCAACGGAGAACAAGTCCACGCTGCGATCATCCCGGTCAGAATGACTGAGGCTTGGCTGCTCTTCGACGAACAGAGCATTCGGAACGCAGCGAGCAATCCGCGCGGCACAACGCCGCTAGGCATCCCGGCCCCTCACCAGTGGGAGTCGCTTCCAGACCCGAAAGCGAATCTACATGCCGCACTTCGGTCGGCCAAGGAACTGAACGCCCGACGGGCGAAGAGGTTCGACGCTGGGGCTGCATCCGTACGCGTTTCGCAGCTGATTACTGACTTTTCTCCGCTTCGGTCTCTCTCGGCTTTCCGTGATTTTGAATCGGAAACGGTGTCGGCGCTGAGGAAGCTAGGTGCCGTTCCTTAGTGTGCGCTGGAGCATCCCTCACTTCGCACCGACGCGCACTCCCCTCGCCGGGAGCGCGCCTCAGACACTAGGTGTTGCGCAGGTGGCAAACTGCCCAACATAGCTCACCGCAAACCACGCCTATAAGAAGCCACTCGCCTGCGGGCGCTTCAGGCTGACCTCCGCCCGGCTGAAGAGCCCTGCGCTCACCGAGACTCTCGGCGACTCCGCCAACGAGAATGATCTGGCCATCGTCTTGCGCGCTGCCATCTCGCACTGAACCTAAGCCCCGACTCCATCCGTGGCCCGACCGTAAGGAAGGGTAAGCTGCCAAACCTACCACCCCCTTCAAAGTGTCACTCGCTGAAGCCCAGCACAGCTCCCCTCCCCCGTCGCGGGAGAGGGGCAGGGGTGAGGGACATCCGCCCCTTCCACCTCCACCCCTCCACACCCCAGGCTCACCCCATGCCCCGCATCATTACCGTCCTCCTTGTCCGCTCCCTCGCGGGCCTCCTCGCGTCTCTGACCACCACGAAGGCCGAAGGCCGCCCTGACCGCGAACCCGTCCCCGACCGGGCGCCAGGCACTGGGCGCTTGGGCACTCCCCCACCCCGCCTCACCACTCCGACCCAACCTCCAACAGGTGCCCCGACCACTCCCCAACAGGTCCCCGGACAGGTTCCGACAGGTACTCAACAGGTACACGGACAGGTACTGAAGAGGTACATGGACAGGTACGCGGACAGGTGGCAACAGGTACACATTCCGAATCTGGAGCACCACTTGAAGTGGTCAAAAAGAGAAACGCGCAGCGAAACAGCGGAAGAGGTAATGGCCTCCCCCTACTTCCGCTTCGTGCGCTCCAGTAACCCCTCGTACATCGCCGGGGTTATGGGGCGGACGACGCGGCCCATGCCCGTCCAGTTCGGCCACTTCCAGTCGCCGGTGGCGCGCGGCTGGTCGGTTTCAAACAGGAGCGGGCGCTCTTTCGAAGCGAGCATCAGGTGGTAGTGCTCGCCGAGCGGCACCGTCTCGTTGACCACCCCGATCCAGTAGGTCATGTCCGTCCCGTTCAACGCGAACGTCGTCCCCAGGTAGCGGTACTGGCCGTGCAGCGGGCGGGAGGCGCTGTTGATGTAGCGCGCGTCTTCGCCGAGAAAGCGGCGGATGGCGCCGCCACCGAGCGCGTAGAGCCGGTTCGTGCTCAGCGCCTCCTCAAGCGGAACTTCGCCCAGCCCGAGGATGTCGCGCAGGACGAACTCGCTGAATTCGTGCGCCACGGGGTCGGGGTCGCCGTCCAGCGCTTCGAGGACTTCGTTCCAGGTGACCGCGGTCCACGGCGCCGGCACGTTCTCGGCGCGCAGCCCCAACATCACGAACGCCGGCGATTCGGACCACTGCCTCGCTACTGCTTCCAGGCCGGGCAGCAGGCTCTCGTCCGCGCCCGACTCCACCTGTACCTCGATGAGCACGCGCTTGCCGCCCTCGTAGGTCAGGAGCAGGTCGGCGACGCCGGCTTCGGCCAGCCGCGGCTGGACCTCGACGAGCACCAGCTCTTCCGTGCCGGCCCCGGCCGCGTGTGAGATGAGGGCCTGGAGCATGCGGTGGCCGCGCTTGAGGAAGTAGGCGAGCGCGCTGGTGCAGTAGTTCTCGAACGGCGTCGCCGCGGAACCCTGGCGGTACGCCGAGAGCATGGTAAACAGGTTTTCGGACATCGGTTCCAGTATGAAGTGCGGAGTGCCGAGTGCCGAGTGGTACCTGATTCGGGGCGGCGCGCCGGTCACGGTGACGGTGGCTTAACGGGCGCGGTGCAGCGCTGCGCGCACCGTACGGTTCGCGACGGCGCTCGCATCGACCTTTTTCGCGCCGACGAAGCGCGCGAGCCTGCGAACGCCGGCCCCGAGGGCAGCGGTGAACCGCTCGTCCCTGGCCAGCTCGGCGTGCTCCAGCCATGCGCCGTTGACGACGAGGACGTTGCTCGCCCGGTCGGTCTTGAGGTCGATGCGCCCCACAAGGTCGTCGCCCCAGAGGATGGGCATGGTGAAGCGGCCGTACTTCACGTCTTCCGGCTTCTTGTAGATCTCCCAGACGTACTCGAAGCCGAAGAGCGCCTTCGAGCGGCCTCGCGCTGACACGGGGTCCAGCGGCGAGAGCAGCGCGACTTCGTCCTCGCTCGTGGGCCCGATGGGTATCCATTCGAAGGGGACTTCGCCGGCGGCCACCCGTTCGAGCAGCGGCACGTCGCCGGCGAGCATGTACTGGAGCCCCTTCGTGCCTTCGACGCTGACTTCGGCCGCCTCGCCCCGCTCCAACAGCTCGCGTTCGAGGGCCTGGTGTTCGGCGGGCGAGATGGTCTTGCCGAGCAGGATGCCCATGGACTTGAACCGGCCGATGCCCAGGTGAGCGATTTCCTTGCGCGCGATGAAGAGCTCGGCTTCGTGGGGGTCCGAGGGCACAAGCAGATCCAGCGACGGCACGACGCTCTCGGCAGAGGCGTAAACGCGCTCGAAACCGGCACGGTGGTGAGTCATGGCCTCACCGACGCGCCAAAGGTAGTAGAGCGCCAGCGAGGACTCTTTGCTGCCGCGGTAGTTCCAGGCGAGTTGCTTGTCGCCGGCTTCGAAGTCCCGGCTGGAGAGCTGGCGGCCCTCCTGCAATTGTCTGCGCATCTCGGCGACTGTCTCCGGGTGCTGGTCGGCGATGTCACGGACGCGGCCGAAGTGCTGATTGCGGTCCATGAGCACGCGCCAGTGGGGGAGCTCGTCCATGGGCCGGACCGCGAGCCACCCGCCCCAGTCAAAGAACTCGCGGTCTTCGTAGGCGAGCTGGTGAAAGTAGTCGGCGTGGTAGTCCGTGACGCGGGCGTGGAGCATCAGGTCGTGGCTGCGCGCGACGATAACAAGCGGGTCGAGCTGGAGGTGTTCGACGGCGCGCATGGCGGCGCGGGCGCCATCTTTGCCCTTCCAGCGGCGGCCGGGCCAGAGCCCTTGCTTGCCCAGCACAAAGCGGCGGGCGGTTCGGCGGTCGACTTCGATCGCGGTCATGCGGGCGGTTCCAG
>CAYTBM010000311.1:0-3681 GCA_964436025.1 uncultured Anaerolineaceae bacterium | reverse complement strand
CGATCAACGACTTCTCGATCGGCCTCTACGAGACCTTCGGGCGCTTCAGCCCGGTGTCTTCCGCGGACGACTGGTTCCACTCCGAGGTCGTGCTGATCTGGCACATGAACCCCGTCTACACCCGGATCCCGTTCTATCACTTCATCGCTGAGGCCCGGTACAACGGCGCCGAGGTGATCAACATCTCGCCCGATGTGAACCCCTCGCACCTGCACGCGGACATCCAGGTGCCGATCAACGGGGGCACGGACCCGGCCTTTGGGCTCGCGCTCGTGCAGGTAATCTTCGAAGAGGACCTGGCGAACTGGAAGTTCGTCAAAGAACAGACCGACCTCGGCTTCCTCGTGCGCACCGATACCCGGCGGTACCTGCGCCAGGCTGATGTCGAAGGCGCCGGCCTCGAAGACCAGATGTACCAGTGGGTCATCGGGTCGGGAATTCGCAAGGCAGACCGCGGCAATATCTTCCTGAAGGGCGTCGACATCGCGCTCGAGGGCACCTTCGATGTGCAGCTTAAGGACGGCTCAACGGTCCAGGTGCGGCCCGCCTACGACATCCTGAAGCAGCACCTGAACGAAAAGTTCACCCCCGAGAAGCAGCAGGCGATCACGGGTGTCCACCCGGACCTCGTGCGCGACATCGCTCGCAAGTGCGCGACGAAGCGCACGAACATCATGCTCGGGTACAACGCCTGCAAGTTCTATCACGGCGACCTGATGGAGCGGGCGCAGGCCCTGCTGCTGGCCGTGACCGGCAACTGGGGGAAGAAGGGCACGGGCATCCGTTGCTGGGCCTCCGGCATGCACGACGGCGCGTTCATCGCCACGAATAAGCCGGGCCCGGGCGCAGCCAACACGGAGATCGTCCTCTCCGGCCGTGACGCGGCAATCGCCGCCTTCAAGCAGATGGACCCGACGGCAACGACCGAGATCGCCGTCAAGCGCATGGGCCAGATGTCTTCCAAGTTGCAGCGGACGCCGGGCGGCCTTGCCGGCATGTTCGGCGGCGGCGGCGATGGAGATTCGAAAGAACACCCGAACGACTCCACCTCCAGCCCGCCCGCGTTCTGGTGGTACTGGCAGGCGAACTACAAGGACCGCTGGAACACGCCGGGCTGGGGCGACGATTCACTGCCCCGCAGCTTCGACGAGTACTTCAACGAAGCCATCAGCAAAGGCTGGTGGGACGGGATGGACCATCCCAGGCCGGAAGAGCCCCCGCGCGTCCTGATCGAATGCGGCGGGAACATGCTCCGGCGCACGCGAGGCGGCAAGGCGGCGCTGCTGAACACGCTCTGGCCGAAGCTCGACCTGATCGTCTCGATCGACTTCCGCATCAGCCAGACCGGCCTCTACAGCGACTACGTCCTGCCGGCCGCTCAGCACTACGAGAAGATCGGCTTCCACATCCCGACGCCGCACCTCATGAACCTGACCTTCAGCGACAAGGCGGCGGAGCCGGCGGGCGAGGCTCGAAACGAGTGGCAGATCTACCACGCAATCTTCGAGAAGATCGCTGAGCGCGCGCGGGACCGCGGACTGACGGCGTACAAGGACACCAAGGGCATGTCGCGGCGCTACGCGGCCCTGCCCGACGCCTATTCGATGAAGGGTTTCCTCCTGGATGAGGAACGCCTGGCCGACGAGCAGATCCGGGACTCAGCGCTGGCCGGCACGCTTCCTATGGGCACCAGCCTGCGCACCATGCGCGAGAAAGGCCACGTCCGGTTCATCGACTGGGGCCTCTCTCCGATGGCGCTGGCGCAGGCTTCGCCGATCAAGGCGAACGAGACGCACGTGCCGTTCCGGGACCACACGGAACGCGGCACGCCCTTCCCGACCTATGCCCGGCGCGCCCAGTTCTACATTGACCATGAGTGGTTCCTGGAGGCGCACGAAGAGCTGCCGACGCACAAGCCGAACCCAAATATGGGCGGCGAGTATCCGATCGGCATGACCTCCGGCCACAACCGCTGGAGCATCCACGCCATGAACCAGGCGAACTGGGTGATCCTGGGCACCCACCGCGGCGAACCCGACGTTGTCGTGAACACCGACGACGCCGCTGAGCGAGGGGTGAAGGACGGCGACCTGATCCGCATCTGGAACGATGTGAGCCAGTTCAAGAGCCGGGCCCGCGTGGCCCCCAACGTGAAGCGTGGCCAGCTCGTCTCCTACAACGGCTGGGCCGGCTTCCAGTACCCCGACTGGAGCGGCGCGAACGAGATCGAACCCGGGATGGTGAAGTGGATTGGCTTCGCCGGTGGCTACGGCCACCTCAGCCACCTGGGCGCCGAGTGGCAACCCGTGCCGGCTGAACGCTGGACGCGGTGTGACTTCGAAAAGGTGGAGGTCGACTGATGAAAGTGGCGAAACTCAGTGGTGCACTGGCCGACCCGGCCGCGGCCGCCTGGCAGTCGGTGCAGGATGTCCGGGTCGCACTGGCGCCCGTTGCGCTCGAAGCGCAGCCAACCGACTACATCCGCGAAACATGGAAAGACCGGGACTACGGCCAGACCGCCGAAGCCCAGGTCAAGGCGGCGAGCGACGGAGAACGGCTCTACGTCCGCGTGGAATGGGCGGATGACCCGGCTCCGAACCGTGAGTTCCAGGACGCAGTGAGCGCTGTCTTCCCCACCAACGGCAGCGGCGTCCTGGCCACCCTTGGCGACGCGGAGAAGCCGCTCGCCCTCTGGTTCTGGGAAGAGGGCCGGCCCGGTCCGCTGCGCCTGCTTTCGTCTGGCCCCGGCAGGGTGAAGAAGGATCCGGAAGCGAAGCTGGGCGCGAGCGGTGTCCTCGCCGGCGGACGCTGGAGCGTGGTGCTCAGCGGGCCGGCCGATGTGGTCCAGAAGCAGAAGCTGGGCCTGGCCGTCTGGAACGGTTCGCGCGAAGAGCGTGCGGGCCTCGCTGCGGTGAGCCAGGAATGGCTCCCGCTGGAGATGGAGTAACGCCATGCCCACCACCGAAACGAAGACCCGCCAGCTCGCCTGGGTCTATGACCTCAACAAGTGCATCGGCTGCCAGACCTGTTCTGTTGCCTGCAAAGTGCTCTGGACCCGCGATGAGGGGGAGAAGCACCACTGGTGGATGTCGGTCAACACGATGCCCGGCCTCGGTACCCCGAAAGGCTGGGAAGAGATGGGCGGCGGTGTGGACCTGGGCACCGGCAAGCCCCGCCCCGGCCATCAGCCAACCCGCGAAGAGTTCGGTGGCGGGTTTGATTACAACTACCAGGAAGTCTTCTACGGCGGCACAGCAGGCAAGGCTCACCTGGAGCCGCAGGCCCCGCGCGAAAACCGCTGGGCGATGAACTGGGATGAAGACCAGGGCGCGGGCGAGTGGCCCAACTCCTACTACTTCTACCTTCCACGGCAGTGCAACCACTGCTCGAATCCGGTCTGCATGACCGCCTGCCCCACGGGGGCACTTCACAAGACCAACGATGGGCTGGTGTTACGAGACGAAGAGGTCTGCATGGGGGACAGGTTCTGCATGGAGGCCTGTCCCTACAAGAAGGTCTACTTCAACTACGAACGCCACGTTGGGCAGCAGTGCATCGGTTGTTACCCGCGCATCGAAGCCGGTGTTGCACCTGCCTGCGTGCGCCAATGCCCCGGCCGGGCTGTTTTCATCGGCTACCTCGATGATGAGGACAGCCCGGTCCACAAACTCGTCCGCGAGT
>CAYTBM010000310.1:0-3722 GCA_964436025.1 uncultured Anaerolineaceae bacterium | reverse complement strand
CCTGGAGCTTGCGCCAGTGGTGCTCCGTCTTGATCCGCCGCACGGTGCCCGAGCGCGAGCGCATCACGAGTGATTCGCTGACCGCGCCGCCTGCCGTGTACTCCACGCCCTCGAGCAAATCGCCGCCGGTGACGCCGGTGGCGGCGAAGAACACGTCATCGCCGGTCACCAGCTCATCCCGCGTCAATACCCGCGTCAGGTCGATGCCGCGTTCGGCCGCCATCCGGCGGTCGTCGTCGTTTCGCGGCCAGAGGCGGCCCTGGAAGTCGCCTTCGATGCACTTCAACGCCGCCGCGGCCACCACGCCTTCGGGCGAACCGCCAATGCCGAGCATCATATCGACGCCGGACCCCGCAATTCCCGCTGAAACTGCCGCCGGCGCGTCACCGTCCGTGATGAACTTGATGCGCGCGCCTGCCGCCCGGACCATGTCGGCGATTTCGGTGTTGCGGTCCCGGTCGAGGATGATGACGGTCACTTCCTCGATCGGCATGCTCTTGGCTTTGGCCACCTGGCGAATGTTCCACTCCACCGGCGCCGAAAGGTCGATGGCGCCGCGCGCCTCCGGCCCCACCGCGATCTTTTCCATATAGAACATGTCTTGCGGGTTGTAGAGCGTCCCCCGCGGCGCGCAGGCGATGACGCTGACCGCGCCCGGCCGGCCCAGTGCGGTCAGCCGTGTGCCCTCCAGCGGGTCCACCGCGACGTCGACCTGTGGCCCGTGCCCGTTGCCCACGCGCTCGCCGTTGTAAAGCATCGGTGCTTCGTCTTTTTCGCCCTCACCGATGACGATGATGCCGTCCATGTCGACGGTGTCGAGCATCATGCGCATGGCGTCGACGGCAGCCTGGTCGGCGCCGTTCTTATCGCCGCGGCCCATCCAGCGGGCAGCCGCTACCGCGGCGGCTTCGGTAACCCGGACCAGTTCCATGGCGATGTTGCGATCGGGGACGCGTTCGTTCCTCACGGGTTCACTCCGAGTTGGTGTGCCACCGGTTTGAGCGCCTCGGCCACAAACCGGATGTGTTCGTCGAGTTCGACGCCGAGGTCGGCGGCGCCGTTGATCAGATCTTCGCGGCGCACGCTGCGGGCGAAGGCCTTGTCCTTCATCTTCTTCCGCACGGATGCAGGTTCGATTGAGGAAAGGGATTTATCGGGCTTCACCAGCGCGCACGCGGTGACGAACCCGGAGAGCTCGTCGCACGCGTAGATGGCACGGTCCATTTTGGAGGTGTACTCCAGTCCAAGGAACGGCGCGTGGCAGAGAATCGCGTAGCGGATGTCCTCCGGCACGCCCCGCGCTTCGAGCAAGACGGAACCGGCCTTCGGGTGCAAGTCCTCCGTCGGATGAATCTCCCAGTCGAAGTCGTGAAGCAAGCCCGTGATGCCCCACTTTTCCTCGTCCTCGTGCAAGAGCCGGGCGTAGGCCTGCATGACGGCTTCGACGGCGATGCCGTGCTTGCGCGTGCGCTCTTCCTGCGAGTACTCGACGAGGATGTCCCACGCGGATTCTCGATGCATGCCGTCCTGCCTCCTCGTCCCCCGGTTTGTGCGCGACGAATGGTACCGACTGGGAGGGCGGAGGGGAAAGAAGGCGGGGTAGCGGAAGGAAGGTGAAACGTGAGAAAGCGGGTGAGACGTGAGAAGGAAAGTGGGCGTGATAGATTGCTGCCGTGACGGGCAAATGGCGGCCGGTGGCGCTGGGGTTGGCTGTGATAGCCGCGCTCGCAGCGGGAGGCCTCTGGCTTGCGAATCGAGATGGCAGGGACACCGTTGAGTCTGCGGCCGGGGCAGCCCCGGTCGTCGCCGCGCCATGGGCTCCAGGCCTGCCACGCAACCAACCGTTTCCTGGCCCGGACACTGGCCTGCCTGCGGACGCGCAGCATGCCGTGACAGTCGCCGCGGAGCTGGCGCGCGCCGGCGCTGAAACGAAGGTCACTGAGGTGAAGCTCACTACCTATGAGGCGGTGATGTGCGGACGGATGGCAAGCTACGACCACACGCCGCGAATGGTCTGGATCGTCGGGCTCGAAGGTCCGTTTCGCTTCCTGGCGGCTTCGTTACCTTCCGGCGCCGAGCCACCAGCTGAGCAGGCCTCCGTCCTGTACGTCCTCGACGCGGCGAGTTTCGCGTCGCAACAGTCCTTTTCGCCCTGGCCGCTCCCCCGCACCATCGCGAACGCCAAGTGCCCACCCGAATAGCCCCTCTTTCGATCTCACGTGCTCCCCCTCTTCCTCTCAACTGTATACAATCCGCACGTGCCTGACTTCGCGCGCCTCCGTGCCCACTTCCGCTACTGGGGCGATGTCGAAGCGCAGGCCAATCTCTCGCCTCTGTACGCGGTCTTCGGTCACGCCGCTGCCGACGACGACGCGATGCTCGCGCTCGCCGCGGAGGCGGCCGAGGGCCAGCCCCCGCCCAACGTCCTCTTCGCCGCCGTCCACGCGCTGCTCCGTCACTACCCCGGTCACCCGCTGGGCGAGTACTACCTGACGCTCGGCGGCAGCGAGCCGGCGGACCAGGCGGCAGCCTGGAGGCTGCGCGAGTTCTGCCTGTCCCACCGCGATGAACTGCTCCCCATCATCCGCACGCGCCTGACGCAGACGAACGAGGTCCGCCGCTCGGCCGTCCTCCTGCCTGCATTCGCGCAGGTTGCCGCCGAAGCAAACGCGCCGCTGTCGCTCATCGAGATCGGTCCGAGCGCCGGCCTGAACCTTCTCTTCGACCGCTACCAGTACCACTACGGCGACCTGCGTATCGGCGACCCGCAGTCGCCGGTCGTCCTGGACTGCGAACCGAGAAGCGAACTGCCCGCGCTCGCCATCCCCATGGTCAACTCCCGCTGCGGCATCGACATTAACCCGCTCGATGTCTGCAACGACGACGACGTCGAGTGGTTGCGCGCGCTCCTCTGGCCCGAACACCTGGACCGCCTCGCGTTGCTGAATGCTGCCATCGAGGTGGCGCGACCCGATCCGCCTCGCCTCGTCCGCGGCGATGTCATCGCAGTACTGCCGGCCGAGGTGGCTACGGCACCGGCCGGTTCCGCCGTCTGCCTGTTGGCGACCTTCGTGCTCAATCAGTTCCCGCGCGACCTCCTCCTCCGCTTCGGGGCACTCCTCCTCGATCTGTCGCGCGAACGGGAGCTCCACCTGCTCGTCATGGGCTTCAGTGAGTTCATCGAAGCCGGCACACCGCTCACCGGCGACGTTGCTGTCTGGCACCTGCGTCTTACCGCCGGGCAGGGCGAGTACCGCCTGCTGTCTCGCGCGAATCCTCACGGCCGCTGGCTCGAACCGGCTCCAAATTCACCATGGAAGCCCTGGTCACCGCCCCAGTAGGCAACAGGAGGGTCCACCACCGAGGCACAGAGGGCACGAAGATTCAGGGGAGTTCACGGAGCGCAATCCACAATCCGAAATCAACAATCGCCAATTCCCTAGACTGGCCGCCCCGTCAGGAACATCAGACCTTTCGCCAGCACTTCGCCCACGAAGACGGCGCCCATCGCGATGTAGAGCAGGCCGGTGGCGCTTTGCATTGCCTTCATCTGCGTCGTCTTGAAACTGAGCACACCGAGGATGATCGGGAACACCAGCCCCACCGCGATCCGCAGATACAGGGCCGGGTTGCCGAAGATGCCCACATCCACGGGGTTCGCTGGCGTTGGCGTTTCGCGCACCGGCACGATGAGGTTGACCGCAAGCACGATCACCTGGAAC
>CAYTBM010000309.1:0-3728 GCA_964436025.1 uncultured Anaerolineaceae bacterium | reverse complement strand
CAGGAGATGCGCGGACACAGCGATGGCGATTCGCCTCCGGCGGCCACTTGCCCTGGCAAGCGTGGTTACGGCCACGCTTGCTGGTGTCGTGGTGCTCCGCAGCGTGCTGAGCGGGGGATCTGACGAGCCGCTTTCACCGGTCCCGACGGCCACAGTCGCACCCGGGAGCCCAACGGTCGGCGCCACGGCGCCAGTCACGGCCGCACTGACATCCACGACCTCGCCGCTGGAGAAGCGCGTGTTCGCCGCGGGCGATGCGGTAACGGTGAAGGACGGCATCGGGTTCCTGAGCGCCGCGGACGGTTCGCTCGAAACGTGGTCATTCCCCGGCGGCAACGACGCGTTCTACGGGCTTCAAAGCACGCCGGACGGGGCGCTGCTGATCTTCAATGCGGGAAACGAAGGCAGCCCGACACAGATCATCGACCGGGGGACCGGGAAAGCGTGGACGCTCAGCCGCGGCGGCGGCGTTGTCGCGGGCGCAGGGCACGGTTCGCTTTTGGTCGTAACGGCCCAGGCCGCCGGGGGCGGTCCCGGATACGCGATCGCCAACGCCGCCGATGGTTCGGTGCGACCGTTGGCGATCAGCGGCAGTTCCGGCGCGTTCGGCCAGACGTCGCCCGACGGCCGCAGGGTTGCGCTGCAGGCCGGCGACTCCATCTACCTTGTCGACCTGGCGTCCGCGGCGGTGGCGAAGCTCGCAAGCGCGCTGGACCCGAATACGACAACGCTGCAGGCGCTGCCCGGCGCGCTGGGCTTCGCTTTCCAGCAGGTGAGCGCGGCAGGCCGCCGCTGGTTCGGGTGGGATGGGACCGAGACGCCGGGCGGGCTGCCGGCCGGGGCCGTTTCGCCGAACGGGAAATACATGGCGATTGGCATGTCTCCCGGGCCGATCAAGGCGTTCGGCATGGGTGGCTACCCCGCGGTGAGCTCTGTTTCGGTCATCGACCGGCAGCCGGCGGTGCCGGTGGCGCAGTACCTGGGCGCCGGCCTGGTCAATTCGCGATTCGGTGATTCGGCATGGACGAGCGCGAGCGACGGCCTGGTCATCGAGGTCTCGGCGGGTTACAAACTCGTCTCGGCAACAGGACAGGTGCAGGCATCGTTCGATGATGCGATCCACGTCCTCAACCCGCGGCCGTCACCAACGATCTCGGGGCTGCTCGGCACGGACCGGGGGACGATCATCAACACCGCGCGCAACCAGACCATCGCGCCGAAGTACGCAGTCGAGCCCTGGCATGCGGAGTGGACGACGAAGCCTGGGGAGCTCGCGGTGCAGTTAGCGACGCCGGGGAAAGGTCGGAGCTGGCCCGACCAGTTGCTGCCGTTCGAAGCCCGCACCGGGAGGGTGGCGACGACGCCCCAGGCCGTGGTGAAGACCGGTGGCGACTGCCTGCAGCTTCGCGAGCGCCCGGAGGCATCGGCGCGCGTGGTGCGCTGCCTGTTGGACGGCAGTAGCGCCGGTTTCACGCTGGCCGATGACCCGAACCCGGACCCGAAGGCGGAGGGGCAGGCGAAGATGCAGTACGTGGGATATAAGGACAGCGCCGGGACCACCTGGCTGCATCTCTCGCTTGCGGACGGGCCTTCAGGGTGGGCGGATGCGAAGTTTCTGGGCTGGGCGAAGTAGATCCACGCGTCGCGCGCGCTTCGTGCATAATGTCTAGCAACTTAGTCAACTTTGCGGGTTGGAGGCTGCCGGATGGGCATCGAACTGATTGGCATGGTCGGTACGCGTTCGGCTTCGGAGTTGGATGGCCCGCAGGCGAGCCTTGTCGGCGGCCACATCGACGCGGACTTCCTCAAGCGGTTCTCCCTCGCGCACGAAGACGCGGGGTTCGACAAGGTCCTGATTGGCTACGGTTCGAGCGGCCCGGACGGGTTCGCGGTAGCGAGCTACATCTCTTCGTTTACCAGCCGGCTGAAGTTCCTCATCGCGCACCGGCCGGGATTCGTGGCGCCAACGCTGGCCGCGCGAAAGGCGGCAACGCTGGACCAGTTTTCGAACGGCCGCGTTTCGCTGCACTTCATCACGGGCGGCAACGACGCGGAGCAGCAGCGCGACGGCGACTGGCTGGGCCACGACGACCGCTACCGGCGCACGGATGAGTACCTGGACATCATGAAGCTGGAGTGGACGAGCAACGGGCCGTTCGACTACGAGGGCCAGTTCTACAAGGTGCGCAAGGCTTCGTCCGAGGTGAAGCCGGTGCAGCAGCCGCACATCCCGGTGTATTTCGGTGGGCTTTCCGGCCCCGCGCGGGAGGTCGGCGCCAAGCACGCCGACGTCTACATGATGTGGGGCGAACCAGTGGGCGCGGTGCGCGAGGAGATCGCGGATGTCCACGCCGCGGCGGCGAAATGCGGGCGGAAGCCGGGCTTCAGCGTCTCATTCCGGCCGATCATCGCGGCCACCGAGGAGAAGGCGTGGGAGAAGGCGCAGGGCTACCTCGAACGCATCCTCAGCCTGCGCAAGGCCGCCGGAGCCGCCGTGCCTGCGAACTACAAGCCCCAGGCGGTCGGATCGCAGCGGCTGCTCTCGCTGGCGGACCGCGGCGAAGTGCACGACAAGCGTCTCTGGACGGCGATCGCCGCGGCGGTCGGCGCGTACGGCAACACCACGGCGCTCGTGGGCACACCGGAGCAGGTGGTGGACTCGCTGCTCGACTACTACGACGCCGGCGTGACAACGATCCTGATCCGCGGCTTCGAGCCACTCGAAGACGCCTCCGAGTATGGCCGGGAACTGATCCCGATGCTCCGCGCCGAGGTGGCGAAGCGCGAACGCGTGGCTGTGGCCGCCGGGTGAACCGTGGTTTGGTAGCATAGGAGCGGAGAAGAGCAAATGGCCGCGCAGCCCCAACTTGCACCGGCAGAGTATGAGGACGAGCCCGTCCTCGTGCGTGAAGGCGTTTCAGTTGCCGAGTATCTCGCCATGCCCGAGACCACGCAGCCGTACAACCTGATCGACGGGCGGTTATACATGTCCCCTGCGCCACTGATTCGGCACCAAGATATTGCGGGCGCAATTTACGTCTATGTCCGCGAGTATGCGCACCGCCAGGGCGGGCACGCATTCATCTCGCCCATGGACTGCCATCTGCCGAATGGCTCCGTCCTGCAGCCGGACGTTGGCTACATTGCGCCGGATCGGCTGGGCATCGTCGACCGCTGGGTGATGGGTTCGCCGGATGTTGTCGTCGAGGTCCTATCGCCCGGGACGCGAAGGTTCGACCGGAACAAGAAGTTGCGCGCGTACGAAACGGCCGGCGTGCGCGAAGCGTGGCTCGTTGATGGTTCTTCCAACACCGTAATCGTGTTCACCGGAGAAGCCGGCCGGTGGGTGCGCGAGCAGTCGGTCCTCTTCGGCGAACCCATCCCGTCCGCTATCGTGGATGCAGGCACCGCAGGCCTGGAAGAGTTCGTGTGACCCAACCCGCAACAAGCATCCTCGAGGCGGCTGGTGGCGCCGACGGCGTCTTCAACATCGTCGAGGCCTTCTACCGCCGCATTGAGGGCGATACCGAGATGCGCTCGCTTTACCCGGATGACCTCGAGCCCGGCAAGGAGAAGCTGCGCCTGTTCCTCGTCCAGTGGCTCGGCGGGCCGGCGAAGTACACCGAGCTCTACGGCCATCCGCGGCTGCGCATGCGGCACTTCCCGTTCGTCATCGGCGACCTCCACGCCGGGCGCTGGCTTCGCTACATGCGCGAAGCGTGGACCGA
>CAYTBM010000308.1:0-3736 GCA_964436025.1 uncultured Anaerolineaceae bacterium | reverse complement strand
CTCGGTGAAGCGCTCAGCGCCGTCGGCGACGACGGCCGTGTCGAAGTCCAGTTCGGCTCGCTCCGCATGAAAGTCTCGGTCGACCGCATCGACCGAATAGAGCAGACAACCGCTGCCGGGGAGAAGGTCGCAGTCCCCACGGGTCCGCCGGTGTCAATGGAACTCGACCTGCGCGGCCAGCGCGCGGAAGCCGCCCTGGAGCAGTTCGAGAACTACCTGGACGGCGCCTTCCGCGCCGGCCTGCCGTTCGTCCGCATCATCCACGGCAAAGGCACGGGCGCCCTTCGCGCGGCCATACGTGAAGCCCTCGCCGGCCACCCGCTCGTCCGCCGATTCGAGTCTGCATCACCCCAGGACGGCGGCGAGGGCGTCACTATCGCGCTGCTCGCGGGGTAGACTCGGAGCGTGAAAGCCTCCCAGCCCGGCTTCTCGTTCCCGGAAGAGCCCATTCCAGCGGATGCGCCGCTCGCCGCGCGCATGCGCCCACGCACCCTCGAAGAATTCTTCGGCCAGGAAGACGCTGTCGGCCCCGGCTCAATGCTCCGTGGGACGTTCGAGCAAGGACGTCTCCCATCCTTCATCCTCTGGGGGCCGCCCGGCTGCGGGAAGACCACACTCGCCCGCATCCTGGCCCACGGCGTCAACGCCGAGTTTGTGGCCGTCTCGGCCGTCTCTTCGGGTGTCGCTGATCTGCGCAAAGTCATGGCTGAAGCCCAGGCCCGCCGCGCATCTGGCCGCCGCACCGTCCTCTTCATCGACGAAATCCACCGCTTCAACAAAGCCCAACAGGACGTTATTCTCCCTTACGTCGAAGACGGCACCGTCACCCTCATCGGCGCGACCACCGAGAATCCGTCGTTCGAGGTCATCGCGCCGCTCCTCAGCCGCGCCCGCGTGGTCCGCCTCCAACAGCTCGATGACAATGCCCTCTCCCGTGTCATCGAGAACGCTCTCACCGACACAGTACGGGGTCTTGGCAGTCGCAAACTCGCACTGGACCCCGCCGCGCTCACGGCTCTCGTCGAAGGCGCCGCCGGCGATGGCCGCGCCGCCCTCACCGCGCTCGAAATCGCTGCCGATGTCGCCGAAGCGTCCGGCCGCAACACCATCTCAGTCCCGGATGTCGCCCAGGCTCTCCAGGACCGCCGCCCGTACTACGACCGCCAGAGCGACTACCACTACGACACCATTTCTGCCTTCATCAAGACCATCCGCGGCAGCGAGCCCGACGGCGCACTCTACTGGCTGGCGAGAATGATTGAGGCAGGCGAGGACCCGCTCTTCATCATCCGCCGCATGGTCATCCTTGCCTCTGAGGACGTCGGCCTGGCGGACCCTCAGGCATTGGTCGTCGCGACAGCCTGCCAGCAAGCGGTGCACTTCGTCGGCATGCCGGAGGGGTTCTACCCGATGGCTGAATGCGCCCTCTATCTTGCCCTGGCGCCCAAGAGCAACAGCGTCGGTGAGGGCTACGGGCGAGCGATGGCCGATGTCGCAAAGACGTCGCATCTGCCGGTACCCATGCAACTACGGAACGCCGTCACCGGGCTCATGCGCCAGTTCGGCTATGGTCAGGGCTACCGCTATGCCCACCACGAAGCTGGTCACGTCGCGCGCGGGATGCGCTATTTGCCCGAAGAACTTGGCTCGCCACAGTATTACGTACCTGGCGAACTCGGCTTCGAAGCGCGGGCAGTTGCCCGCTGGGCGGACCTTCGCGCCGAATCGCCGTCCAACCCGAAAGAACGAGACCAGCAATGAAGATCGAATTCATGTATTCGAAGAGCACCGGCCGCAGCGAAAAGGCCGAAGAAGCCCTCAAAATGGCCATCGAGTCCACCGACCCGACCATCGAGGTCACCTACACCGAGGTTTACGACTCCGAAGACGCCCGCGACAAGCGATTCCTCGGCTCCCCCTCGATCCGCGTCAACGGCGTCGATGTCGAGTACGGCGAACGCGAGCCCGACGAATACCAGGCCGGCACCCGCTACTACAACACCCCGGAAGGCTGGAAGCCCTACCCTCACGCCAAGCTCATCGCCAACACGATCCTCGAACAGCAGGCCAAGGCTCAGAAGTAGCGCTTCACTCACAAGCCGCGAACGACCGCCTGGATCTAGCCGCGGTCCACACTTGTCGCGATGCCTTCGAGGTGGCACATATCGTTGTGGCCGGCGAGTACCAGCCGGCCACCGCGGTCAGTGACAATTTCGGTGAGCGAGCAATTCCCGACCTGGAACACTCCGGGCCGGTGCAAATCGAGCCCCACCACCAGGTGGCACAGCGCCGAAATTACGCCGCCATGGGCAACGGCGATGGTCGTCCCGTCCACTTCCCGCATCCGCCCGAGCGCGCTCGCGAGCCGCGCGTGGAAATGATCACGGCCCTCTTCGCCGGGGAACAAGAACCGTTCACCGCGGAGCCGTGCCTGGACCATCTCAGGGAATCGCTCCCGTAACTGTGGGGCCGTCATGCCGGCGCCAGCGCCAATGTCGTATTCCGCGAGGTCAGGCTCCAACTGCAATTCAAGGTCCAGAGCCTCCGCCACGAATCCTGCCGTCTGCGCGGCGCGCTTCAATGGGCTCGAAACTACGCGCGAAGCCCCTTCACCCTGCAGCCGTTCGGCGGTCAATCTGGCCTGTGCCAGTCCGCGTTCGCTCAAGCCAAAGTCAAGCCGGCCCTGCAACACGCCTGACGCGTTGCCAACGGATTCGCCATGGCGCACCAGGATCAGGCGCACTTGCTCTTCTCCTTAACATCCAGGAGCGTCCAGAACGTGGCATTCGCCTCCGTCCGACAAGACCCGCCGACTGATCCCTCTCGGTTCGGTCGAGAGCCGACGCCCGTCCTCAGATCAACCTCCCAGAGGGTTCGAATCCCGCAGGCGACCAGGTGCGCCAATTCTTCGCCAAGCGTTCTTGGGCGGCCGCATCCTTAGGAAGGACCCAAGCAGGAAAGTCGCGCACCCCCCGCTGAACCTGTCGGGTCCGCTCGGCAAGCACTTCTGCACGCACGCTCTGGGCCGTATCCATGGATGCCTCGAATCGACCCTCCTGCTTGAACCACCGCAGAAAGACGAACCATACATTCGGAGCAGTCGGAATCCTTTCGCCATCCGTCACAGGCCAGAACTTCACCCGCGACTGAGATGACTTGGCTTGTAGATCAGCGAGATGATCTCCCGGCGGCGTGCTCACTAGAATGTCAATGCCCGCCGCATTTCGCACGGTGGGCATCACGATCAGGCCTCGGAGTGAAAGCTCGGTGCAAACGTAGTAGACACCAGCACTCCCGATCGTGGCGGGCTGAATCTCGGGCGGATTCTTGTACGGGAAGGGCGGCACTCTCTACTCCGTGAGCCTCCGGTACAGCGCCGGAAGCCGGCTCGGCAGCGCTTCGATGTCGGCGACTACCTCGTAGCCCATGTCTTCGCACATGGTCTTCAGGTAGTCGTGGCCGGCGCGGTCAACGGTCAGAGCGAACGGCGTGATGCCCTCGCGCTTGGCCTCATTCAGTGCCTGCTTGGTGTCGTGGATGGCGTATTCCTTCTCGGTGCGGTCCCGGCCGTAGCCGTGGTCCTGCGGCCGCCCATCGCTAAGGAGCACGAGGATCTTTACCTTCGCATCGGTCTCCATCAGCTTGAACGTCGCATGCCGGATGGCCGGGCCCATGCGAGTGGAACGGATCGGCGTGACCTTGTCCAGCCGGTTCTTGATCTTCTGGTCCAGGTTCT
>CAYTBM010000307.1:0-3799 GCA_964436025.1 uncultured Anaerolineaceae bacterium | reverse complement strand
GCAATGAGCAATGAACGACGAGTGCCGGTACGATTCGCGGCGTGGATTTGAAGCGCTTTATCCAGGAGTACACCGAGCAGGTGTACCACGCGCAGGACGCCGAGGCGGCGGCGCGTTTCATCGCCGACCCTTGCATCCGCCACGAGCACGGGAACCAGGTGGTGATGGGACTGGCTGAGAACAAGCAGCGGATCGCCGGGTTCTTCGACCAGTTCGCGGGTGCGCGGTTCACGTACGTGGCCGAAGTCGCCGAGGGATCTCTTTACTCTGCCGCCTACCAGTGCGAGTTCACGGGCCCCGAGGGTGATCGGCAGACGTTCAGCGGCATCGAGATCTTCAAGATTGAGGGCGGGAAGATCACTGAGACATGGAACGCGGCGGCTGGCCAGGGCCCCTGGGGATGACCTACCGTCTCATCGCGCTCGACCTCGACGGGACGCTGCTGAATTCGAGTGGGCAGGTGTCCGAACGAACGGCCGCGGCGCTGAAAGCTGCGCACGAGGCCGGTATCGTCCTCGCGCCGGCGACCGCGCGCTGGTACCAGGCTGCCATCCGCCCGTTCGCGATGCTCGGCCTCGAAGTCGCGGCCATCGCCTCGGCCGGCGCTGATGTGCGGGCCGCCGACGGATCGGTGGTCGAACAGCGCATGCTCGACGGCGAGTTCGCGACCTTCCTCGCCGAACTCTGCGACCGCGCGGGCTGGACCGCCACGCTTTCGACGCCGGAACGCGCGTACCGCCGTGCCGACGAATTGCCGCCGTGGGCCGCGAACGCGCCTGAGTGGCTCAAGCCCGTGACCTCGCTGCAGGGTGAGCACCTCGCGTCCGCACTCTCGGTGCTGGCCGAAGCTTCGACCGAGAGCGAGCACTGGCCGCACCTCGAGGCCTGGGCCGGGCGCGTCAGTCTCTACCCCGCGGTCGCCTTCAACGGCGATGCCCTGCTGACCATCACAGCGCCGGGCGTCGACAAAGGCAGTGGACTGCTCGCGCTGTGCCGCCACCTCGGCATCGAACCGTCGCAGGCCGTCGCCATCGGTGACAGCGAGGTCGACATCCCGATGTTTCAGGTGGCTGGGCTTTCGGTGGCGATGTCCGACGGCACGGAGGAAGCGAAGGCGGCGGCGGATCGCATGACGGGGGGTGCGGACGAGGATGGGGCGGCGATGGTGATCGAGGGATTGCTGTAGGACGGATTGGTTTTCCGGGGTGTGGTGGGAACTCTGGGTGTCGAGGGGCTGACGCTAGCGGGGACAAGGCCGCGCGACTACGGTGGTGATGCAGTTCGCCGGGACCGGAGTCGGACCTTTTGACCTCGCTCATTCGTTCGCCACGCTGGTTTGGGCTTCGAGCCAGGCCCGATGACCCGGCCGTCTCGGCCCTGATCCGCTGCGTTGCGGGCGGGGCGGCGTGGGAGGACATTGGCGGGGCGTTCAATCTCAACGTGCTGGTCCACGTTCACCCGCCGGTCGTCCTGCGGGTTCACCGACCCTGGGTCCGTCGTGGCCGAGTGGAAGGGCTTCGGCGCCTGCGTGAACGGCTCGAACGGACGACGGTGCGTGTCGCCCGGCCGGTCCCGACTCTTGGACGCGACCTCGTGAGGGCCGGCGACCGTTGGGCCGAGAGCGAGGAGTTCATCGAACACGTGCAGCCAGGGGCAGACGAGGACTCCTGCGTCCGGCTGTTCCACGAGCTCGGACGCTTTCACGCCGCGCTCAAAGCAGCCTGGGAGCCCGCTCCACCCGAACCACTGGACGACCACCGGACGCTCGGTCAGGTGCGCTACTCGGCCGCCTTCACACGGCGCAGACTGGGAGCCCACAGCGAGCCGGTCGTGCAGCGGATGCGCCTGCTGATTCGCGAGCTCTCCAGGCTCCGCAAGGATGTCGAACTTCCACGCGCGCCGATTCATGGGGACTACAAACTGGGCAACGCGGGGGAGCTGCCAGGTGGCTCCTGGGCCACCTTCGACCTGGATTTCGCGAGGGTGAGGGAGCGGGTGTACGACATCGCGGCCAGCCTGAACCACGTCGTCCAGAGCGGCCCCGATGGGGTGGGACCGCGCGCGGAATTGCTCGACCCGCGACCACTCCTCGATGCCTATGAGCGCACGGCGCCGGATCCGCTGACTCCCGACGAGCACCGGTGGCTACCGGGTGCGCTCGCTCTCATACCTCTGCATTGGGCTGCCACCGCGGGCCTCCCCGGCGGGAGCATCGCCGAGGCCGAGCGTGCGATGACAGCCGCCGAGGCCTGGTGGTCGCGCCGGACTGAACTCTCGTCGTAGTGCGGCGGGGCGGTGGCGATTGCGGGCATGGGACAGATCCCTGCCCCCACCTTCTGCCCCGTGAGCCGCGCGCGCAGTCCGACGGAGTACGTGGACGGGAATCCCCGTGATCCGCTTCAGCCCCTGGCGGAAACCGTCGCGCGGGTGAACACCGGCCGGAATCCGCAGGCGATTGCGTTGTTGTGGGAGCGGACGTTGGTGGCGCCGCAGGAGTAGTAGGGAACGTGCCCGGCTTCGAGGATTGAACGGATGGCGGCGGTGACCACAACCTTCGCCAGACCCTGGCCCCGGGCGTCCCGGCGCACGTCCACGCCTACCTCCTCGCGCCCCCAGCCGTAATCGCACACACCGGCGACCGCCAACGGCTCATCGTTCTCATCGACGAGGGCGAAGGCGGTCCGTGTGCGGCCGAAGCGCTCGTCGTCGTCGCCTCCACCCAACGCGTTGTCAAAGACGTCAGTGGAGCGCTGAGCTTCCATCCATGAATGCGGCGTCTCGCGCAGTCGCAGGCCGTCGGGCAGCGCCGGCACGGTGACGACTTCGCTGAGGCCGAATGAGAGCCCAGTGCCGAAGGCTTTCGCATCTGTAAAGCCGGCCTCGGCAGCCCGTTCCGCGAGTGCCGCCATGAAGAACATTTGCATCACGCGCGAATGCAGCCCCGGAGGAACGTTCGCGATCGCCCAGTCGAGCAGCTGCGGCTCGACGCTCAATATCGTCCCGAAGCCGCTATCGACGGCGAGGGCGACAAACGGACGCCGCTGAACTTCGGGTCGAGGGACGACGGTGAGGGCGTGTCGGTAGAGCGCCTCTGGTTCGCAGCCGAGGTCCAGGGCGGCGCCCTTGAGCAGCGCTGCAGCCTGCTCCCGAAAGAGCGCGGTGGTCATTCGCTCAATCCAACGGTCGAGGGACGCGGCATGATTCCCCCGTTCAGGAATGAGTGATAACGCTACCACAGCGTCGCGAGGCCGATGGTGGGCAGTTCGCGTCCCCGGCGCTACCCGTAGCTTTTGGCCAGTCCTGCGCGCGCGTCGCTCTGGATGCCGTACTGCGGGATGGGGTAGCGCAGACCGTTGCCGGAGAGCCGCTCCATGCCGGCGATGGCGCGTGGGAGGTACTTCGGGGGCATCGCCATGAGGAGCTCGTCATCAAGGACCCCGCCGTAGCGGCGTTCGGCGAAGCAGGGGATGGCGAGGCTGGGCTCGCCGGTCTTCAGGGCGCGGCCCCAGCTATCGGCGCAGGCCGATTCGCCGACGACGCTCCATTCGAACTTCTTGTAGCCGCTGAACTGCAGCCCGTTGATGAGGATGATCATCTGGCCTGGGGTCGCGTAGATGAGGCAGATGTCCGGCGGATCGAGGCGACCGCTGGTGAGCGGCGAGACCGCCATCGCCGCATATTTGCCGAATTCGGCCAGGTCCATCGCCGCCTGGTGTTGGGCCGAGTCTTCGATGGTTTCGAACCAGACGCCGGCCATGTTCTTGCCCGAAAGCCAGCGGTCATCGCGCGGGCTGAGGCC
>CAYTBM010000306.1:0-3805 GCA_964436025.1 uncultured Anaerolineaceae bacterium | reverse complement strand
AGGGACGATTGAACACCCAGAAGCAAATCGGGCTGATGGTCGCGCTGCTCTTCCTCTTCGTTGGAGGCTGTGCAGCGTACTCGGCTGTTGACCTTCCGATCCGCGCCGAAGACCAGCAGCAGTGGACCAAGGACCAGTCGCTCGAACGTGGCGCGCTGCTCTTCGCGAACAACTGCCGCACCTGCCACGGCAACACGGGCCAGGGCGGCGTTGGCCCGCAGCTTCGCGCCAACGAAACCACGAAGTTCCAGGATCAGGACCCCCTGGTGCTCGCTGCCAACCGCGCGCTCATCCAGCGCACTCTCTACTGCGGCCGCGCGGGCACGCTCATGCCCGCCTGGCTGAACACGAACGGCGGGTCGCTCAACGCCATCCAGATCCAGCACCTGGTGGACTTCTTGACGTATCCCGTGGCCGAGAACGCCGACGGCGAGCAGACGAGCAAGTGGTGGGGCGAAGCGGAAGAGTTCGCCCACAACCTGAACGCTGAAGTAGCCGTGCTTGTTGGCGGCGACACCCTTGCCGGCATCGCGAAGGCGCACGGCATCGGCCCGAAGGAGCTCGCGACCTTCAACAACCTTCCAGTTGAAGGGACGCTGAAGCAGGGTACCGAGCTGAAGATCCCCGCTTTCAAAGGCTCGAAGGCGTACACCTACACGGCATACAAGGACAATGAGACGATCACAAAGATCGCCGAAGCCCAGTTTGTCGGGGCGCGCATCCTCGCGGATCTCAACGACCTCACCTACGACTTCTCTGAGAAGCGCGGTGTGGCCACCTTCGCGTTGACGCAAAACGGCGTGGAGATCCCCGGGCTCTTCCCCGGCGACAAGCTCAAGCTCCCCGCCGGCTCGACCTATACGGTGAACGCCGGCGATACAAAGCTGAGCATCACCCAGCAGCACAACATCTCCGTAAGTCAGCTCGAGAGCTTGAACAAGAACCTCGACCCGAGCCTTGCCACAGACAAGGAGATCCCGTTCGAGAACACGCTCAAGCTGCCGAAGCAAGTCGCGGTCGTCCAGGAAGGCCAGACGCTTGGGACGATCGCATCGCAGCACGGGATCAAGGTTGATGACCTTGCCACTGAGAACAGCATCGCCGCCGACGCTGTTGTTGCGGTGGGCACCGCTCTCAAGCTGCCGGCCGCGGCGAAGTATGTAGTCCAGACGGGCGACACCTGGCAGAGCGTGGCTGCGGCGCACGCCACCACGGCCGCGGAGCTTGCCGCTGCGAACGGACTGAAGGAGACGGACCCGTTGAGCTCGGTGGTCGTGCTCCAGCTCCCGCAGATCGACCAGTACATCGTGAAGGGCCAGTCCGTCCAGGAAGTGGCGGACGGCTACGGCAACGTCACGCCGCAGAGCCTCGCCAGCAAGAACAACATCAAGCCAACGGATGTCCTCCGCATCGGGCTCCAGCTCCATTTGCCGGATGACGCGTTCGGCTCCAAGGCGCCGGACGCCAAGAACCCGGGCACTGGCTGCGTACAGTACACGGTGAGCAAGTCGGCCTTCGAGAACATCACAGGCGGCGGGGCGGCGGTGGTCACGGCGCCGCCGACGCAATCGAAGGACGTGAAGATCGAGGCGCATGCCAACGACTGGACCGTCACCGCGGACGGTGCTGCACAGCCGGCCAACAAGGGTGTCGTCACGGTGGCTAAGGGCACGGCGGTACTGTTTGACTCCGTCGTCGGCCTCCATACCATCACGCTCAACGGCAAGAAGGACGGCGCTGATCTGAAGCAGGGCGACAAGCGCACCATTACCTTCAACGACGCTGGCCAGTTCAAGATCACCTGCGATTACCACCCGGACATGCTGGCGGACGTGTTCGTCCAGTAACGAGCCGTACCGAATCGGAAAAACAGGGGCCGGAAGGCCCCTGTTGGTTTGACCGGCCAGATGCCGGTCGGTAGCATCCTCGATACGTTTTTCCCGGCGACGGGGCCGGGTCCATCCATCAACGAGAGGGTCTGAATGGCTGCAGCACAGACTGGAAAGCGCTACGTCGTCCCGGGCGGCGTGGCTGAATTTATCGTGACGAAGGGCGGGGCCGGCGAGCTTCGCTGTGGCGACGCCGCAATGCAAATGCGCGGCGCTGAAGACGCCTCCATTACTGTCGATACCGCCGGTATGGAGTCGGTCCAGCTCGGCAAGCGCTACAAGGACGAGCAGACCGGCATCGAAGTGCTGGTGGTCAAGCCTGGCCCCTGCGCACTGAACGTCGATGGCCGCGCAATGGAGCTCCTCCAGCCGAAGGTCCTCCCCTCGGCCGACTAGTCTCGGCTGGCAATGTCTTTCGCATCATTTCCGGGGCCCACGTGGCCCCGGTTCCACGTCCGGCGTTTGGGGGAATTTCGCATGGGGGCTGACGCGTTTACCCGGGCCGAAGGCGATGGCCGTTACACGATCCATCCCGTCTCACGCGGGCCGTGGGACCAGAATTCCCTCCACGCCCGCGTGCTCGCTGGCCTGTTCGGCCACGAGGTGGAGACGCGCTTCGGCGGCGACGACTTCCACTGCGCGCGCCTGACGATCGACCTCTACCGTCTGCCGACGCTCGCGCCGTGCCAGGTGACCACGAAGGCTATCCGCGATGGCAACCGCATCCGTGTGGTGGAACTCGAATACCTGTCCGAGGGCACCAGCTACGCACGAGGCACGGCCGTCCTGCTCAAGCGCGCTGAGAACCCCCAGGGCAAGGTCTGGAGCCCACCCGACTGGCAGGTGAAGCGCCCTGACGAAGTCCCCGCATCCGTCCAGTCCGGCGTGGCGAACTGGGAGCCGATGTGGGACATGCGCCCGCTCACCTCGCGCGATCCTGGAAAGGCAGAGCAAGGCCAGGTCTGGATGCGCGAGATTCGCCCGCTTGTGGAAGGGGTGGAGTTGACGCCGTTCGTGCGCGCGGCCTCGGCGGCAGACTGGTCCAACCCCGGCGCGAACTGGGGCAGCAACGGCCTCGAATTCATCAACGCTGACATCACGCTCTACCTGCACCGCTACCCGGCGGGCGAGTGGATCGGCTTCGAGACGAGTTCGCACCATTCCGCCGACGGCATCGCGGTCGGCCAGTGCACCATGTACGACGAGGAGGGCGCCATCGGCAGCAGCACCGTCTGCGCCATCGCCCAGCGCCGGCGGTAACCCTCACCCCCAGCGCTTCTCCCGCGCTGTGGGAAGAGGAGAGCCCTGTACCTTCAGGCCCCTCGATCACTTGAGCCTTGCCCTCTTTCTCAACCGGGCCCTGGCGAATGACCGCCCGGACCTCTGTGAGTTCCCAGGACTTCTGTGATCTCTGTGGCTCGGTGTTGAATCGTTGCTTGTGAAATCCGGTACGATGTATCCGCCATGAGTATCGAACGTTCGATTGAGGGCGCCATCCAGGAAGCAATGGCCGCCGGCGCGTTCAACAACCTGCCCGGCGCGGGGAAACCGCTCGGGTTCTCTCGCGAACAACAGGCCTACGCAGGCGACCAATGGCTCGGCTTCAAGATGCTCGAAAACGGCGGGTACACGCCCGAGTGGCTGAGCATGGGCCGGGAGATCGAGCTGGACCTCGAACGCCTTGCGGTCCTCGAACGCAATCATTCGGAGTACTGTGAAGCGGCCCGCAGCCCGGAGGACTGGGCGCGCATCGCGCCCGCAGTCGACCGGTTGCGCGCCTCGTACGAGGACCTCGCTCGCGAAATCCGCAAGAAACAGGACCGCTTCAACCACCACGCCCCGGGCATTCGCACCCAACGGCCCGGCCTCTGGGTGGAGTACCACGTGGAGCGGCTGGTCCAGCGAGAACGGGAGGC
>CAYTBM010000305.1:0-3809 GCA_964436025.1 uncultured Anaerolineaceae bacterium | reverse complement strand
TATCATCCACGTAGACGCCCATCTCGTCCTCAATGGCTGAGAGCAGTTCTACGCGCCCGAGCGAGTCAAGGCCAAGATCGAGCCCGAGGCTGGACGACTCCACTGGCGGCGCATCGCCCTTGGCCACCGATGCAACCAGCTTCAAAAGTGGGTCATCCGTGGCGAGCTGTGCCACCGTCGGCCCGGCGTGTTGCTTGTCCGTGATGTAAGCGAGCACCAGGTTGCGCTTCACCTTGAGGGTGTGGGTGCGCGGGAAATCCTCCTCCGGCCAGGCCGACCATCGGAACAGCTGCTGGCGGTCATCGAGCTTTGCGTTCGCGTTGCGCAGTGCCGCGGCTCCAGCCCCAGGGTTGGATTCGAGCAGCACCGCGTGCAGGCGGATGTCCGTGCCTTCGGGCACGCCCAGCACGACCGCATCTGTGATGCCCGGCTGATGGCGAAGCACCTCCTCGATGTCCTCCGGGTACACGTTCTGCCCGTCCGAGAGGACGATGAGGTCCTTCTTCCTACCCTTCAAATACAGGTAGCTGTCTTCGATGTAACCGAGGTCGCCCGTGCGGTACCAGTCGCCTTCGAACACGGCGGCGGTGGCCGCCTCATTTTTCCAGTAGCCCTTGAAGACGTTCGGTCCGCGGGTCAGCACTTCGCCGTCGCCCGCGATTCGGACCTGCTGCCCCGGTAGCGGCTTGCCCACGCTGCGGATGCGCCGGTCGTCGCGCGGATTAATGGTGACGATGGGCGCACACTCGGTGGCGCCGTACCCTTCCACCACCGCGATCCCCATCTGCTCCCACTTCACCTGGACCTCGGGGTCAATGGCGGCGCCGCCGCTGGCGATGAAGTCCAGCTTGCCTCCGAAGCGGGTGAGTACCGTGCGGAACAACTTCCGGCGCGCCTTTTCCGGCAGCGGGGTGGCGATCTTACGCAGCCGGTTGAGGAGGCCCATACGGCCGCGAGCCGTGGCCTCCCGCTCGATTCCCGCCATCAGCAGCGAGAGGACCTGGGGCACGCCCATGATGAACGTGGGTTTCCACTCTTGCATTGTGCGCGAAAGCGAGGCCGGCTGGCGGCTCGACGGGTAACAGACGGCAGCTCCCACGTAGATCGGGGCGAAACACCCGCCCACCTGTTCGAACATGTGGCTAAGCGGCAGCAGCGACAGCATGCGCGTATCGCGCCCAATGGGGATCACGGCGATACCGGCCTTCACGTTGGTCACGATGTTGCCGTGGCTAAGCATCACGCCTTTCGGGTCCCCGGTGGTACCCGAGGTGAAGATGACCTCAGCAAGGTCGTCGGCCGTCACCAATTCGGGTATGACTTTGCCGTTGATCGGCAGGTTCATTGCTTCGAGCACGTGCGTCGGGATTTCCAGTTCGCGCAGGACCTCGGACTGTGCCTTGCCCGCGAACGCGATGGCCGGCTCGGTCTGCGAAATCACGCGTTCCACGAACTCCCGGGAGGAGCGCACATCAAGCGGTACGACCACGGAGCCGTTGAGGTAGCTGCCAAACATCGCCGCCACCCAGTCTGGCTGGTTGGCGGCCCAGATGACGACCCGATCCCCTTTGCCCACGTGCTGCTCACGCATGAACTTCGCGTAGGCGTGCGCGCGTTCCTCGAGCCGCGCGTAGTTGTATTTGATGGTGCGCACACCGAGGCGCATGGTGACGGCCGTCCGCTCCGAGTATTCAGATGCGGAACGTTCCAGCATGTCGGTGAGTGTGTTCATTTCGGTGGGAGTGTCCGCGCAAACTCGCGTACGCGCTGGTCAGCGCCGCCGAGGATAGGACGGAAGTGGCTGAAGCAGAGCGTTTCGAAGTCCAGGTCTGCGAGCTTGCGGATGGAGGCGGCGGCCTGGTCCATGTCTTCCGTGAACAGCCGGCTGGGCAGCATGAGCCGTCCGAACTTGTACTGCATCGCATCGCCGATCAACAGCACGCCGCGGTTCGGGAAGTAGAGCGAGATGCTTCCGGCGGTGTGGCCGGGCGCATGGACAATACGCATTCCGCCGAGGGCCGGCAGCTCGTCGCCGTCGTCCAGGATCACGTCCACGCGGGCGGCCCCGGGGTCGTTGCGGCGGAGGTACGGTTCGCAGATCTTCGCCAGCAGCGGATGCTGGAAAGGGTTCGGCAGCGGGACATCGCTTTCGACGTGCGGCGCTTCGGCGAGGTGGACGCCGGTCTTGGCCGGGACGTACTCCTGGATCTCGGGCAGGCCGCCCACATGGTCCATGTGGTAGTGCGTGATCACGATGTGCTTGATATCGGAGGGCGAGCGGCCCAGTTCGTCGAGGGCGCGAAGGACGCGGCCGCCGGAGCCGACTGAACCCGTATCAATAAGGGTGATGTCGTCGTCGAGGATCAGGTACGCCTTGGAGCCGCGCGTGCGCACCTGATACAGGCCAGGAAGCACCTCAACGGCGGAGCGAAACGGCGCGGGCTTTTTCTCTTCCCAGCGTCCCTGGACTTCGGCCCAGCGTTCCTGGAGCGTGGGGCGTGGTGTGCGCGCCGGACGAGTCATACAGGAAAGGATACCAGCCGGAGGGGGAGGGCGTGAGGTGGAGCAGCGAGCGCCCGAGGGCAATGGAAGCAGAGCAGTAGGAGAAGGACAAACCGGGCGCTCGCGTGCTCCGGTGGGACATGTGAAGACTATCACAAACGCACCAACGGGAGGTATCTCCCCTCCATCGAAGTATCCGATGCCGCCATTGAGGCAAACCCGAATTTCATTCGCTTGCAGAGCCTTGACGCCTCCCGCACAATCGTGAACGCATATCTGCTCCGCCTGCCGGGCGGAGCATCCACTTCGAAAGCAGGAATCACGAATGGCAATCACCCTGGGTGACACTGAGCGCGAGGCCGCATGGCGAAAAGAGGTCCGCGATTTCATTGAAAAGGAAGCCCCGGCCGCTCTTCGCGCCGGCGCGAGCGACGAAGGCGAGGGCTCGCTTTTCGGGCGCATGGGCGCCATCAAGGAATGGCGCGAGAAGGTCGCCGCGAAGGGCTGGATCGCCCCCTCCTGGCCGAAGAAGTACGGCGGCGCCGACATGTCGGTGGTGGACCAGTTCATCATGAACGAGGAGTTCGCGGAGTCCGGTGTGCCGGGCAACGTCGGCGGGTTCGGCGTCATGATGATCGGCCCGACGATCATCGAGCACGGCACCGAGGAGCAGAAGGAAGAGCACCTCACCAAGATCCTCAAGGGCGAGATCATCTGGTGCCAGGGCTACAGCGAGCCGGGCGCCGGCTCGGACCTCGCCAGCCTCCAGACACGCGCCGTCCGCGACGGCGACGACTACGTCATCAACGGCCAGAAGATCTGGACCACCGGCGCCCAGTACGCCGACATGATGTACATGCTTGCCCGCACTGACCCGGATGCGCCGAAGCACCGCGGCATCACCTACCTGCTGCTCGACATGAAGGCGCCGGGCGTCACCGTCCGCCCGCTCACTCAACTTTCCGGCGCGCAGGGCTTCAACGAAGTCTTCTTCGAGGACGTCCGCGTGCCAGTGAAGAACCGCATCGGCGAAGAGAACCGCGGCTGGTACGTCGGCACCACTACCCTCGACTTCGAGCGCAGCTCGATTGGCTCGGCCGTGGGCGTGCGCAAGCAGCTCGAATCGCTTATCCGCCAGGCGAAGTCCGGCAAGGGCGAAGCCTCCTTCACCCGCAACCCGAAGGTCAAGGCCGAGTTCGTCGA
Source organism: uncultured Anaerolineaceae bacterium (assembly GCA_964436025.1). Classification (GTDB taxonomy): domain Bacteria; phylum Chloroflexota; class Dehalococcoidia; order Tepidiformales; family Tepidiformaceae; genus Amarobacter. The sequence continues at coordinate 104 of CAYTBM010000305.1, read as the reverse complement.
CCGCTGGATCGAGTGCGAGGTGGCCAAAATGCTGAGCTACCGCGTGGTCAACATGCAGGTCAAGAACCTCATCCCGAACTACGAAGCCAGCATGTGCAAGCTCT
>CAYTBM010000304.1:0-3834 GCA_964436025.1 uncultured Anaerolineaceae bacterium | reverse complement strand
CAGCTCGACGGGAAGAAGCCCGCCCGTGCCTGACATGCTGGCGAAGCTCTACGACCTGCCGTCGAGTGCGCCCGATGTCGCGCGGCTGGCTGCGGAGGGGGTCGTCTGCCGCCGGGCGGAGTCGTACGAACGGACCGCGGTAGCCGCGTTCGCCCGGGCCCACTTTCCGCACTGGGAAGACGAAGTGGCTGCGGGATTCGCAACGCTCCCTTGCAGGGTCCACATCGCGGTGGAAAACCGGGCCGTCCAGGGCTTCGCCTGCTACAACGTCACCCGGCCCAACTACTTTGGACCCACGGGCGTCCTCGAATCGCAGCGCGGACGCGGGATCGGCCGGGCGCTACTCCTCCAGTGCCTGGAGTCGCTTGCGGCCGAAGGTTACGCTTACGCGATCATCGGAGGGGTTGGGCCAGCCGAATTCTACGAGCGGGCGGTGGGCGCTACGCTCATCCCCGGCAGCGAGAAGGGCATCTACCGAAACCGCCTCACGCCGCCGGAGACTCCCTCATGAAATGGCTCGGCCGGCTGCTCCGAAAACTCGTCCGTCTCGTGGTCATCACGGTCACGCTCACCGTGGTCGTCGTGCTTCTCGACGCGCTGCTTTCGCCGGACGGCCGCGGCGTGGACCGAACGGCCTGACCTCCGGCCTGTAAGACTTTCCGGGTTGCGTGGTCTAACTCCCGAACGCGGCAGTGCCGCAAGGAGGAGGACCGCCATGAAACACCGCACCATCATCGCCGCTGCCGCCGCCCTGGCCATCATGGCCAGCCAGCTGCTCTCAGCCGGGGCCGCCCTCGCCGTTGGCAGCGCCAACGGCGGCGTCTGGAAGACCACGGACTACGTTTCGCCTCCCTCCAGCCAAACGCTCACCGCTCCCGAAGGTGACCCGACCCCACTGCTGGTGTCGGCGGTCCAGAAAGTGCGTTGCGCCAGCCGCTACTGCTGAGGCGCCTCGTGGCGGGAGCGCGCAGACTCGGTCGCCAGCCGCGCCGGGCTTCCGGGCACACCGCGCAGGCCGGCAGCCCTCAGCGCCTCGACGATTTCGTTGAATTGCGCCGGCCCGTTCACTTCGAGCACGAGTTCGAGCACCGCCACGCCCACCGGCATCCCCGGAGACTCCCGGTTGTGGTCAACCTCGAGGATGTTGCCGCCCACCTTCGCGATGATCGATGAGACGAGCGCGAGTTCGCCGGGCGTATCGCTGACCTCGACCGCAAGGTGCTGGTAACGGCCGGCTTCCACCAGGCCTCTGCGCACGATGGAACCGAGCAGGTTGATGTCGATGTTGCCGCCGGAAAGCACCACGAGCGCTTTCCCTCGCGGCCTGTACCGGCCGGACATGATCGCCGCGATGCCGAGCGCGCCGGCGCCTTCGACCACGAACTTCGCCCGCTCGATGAGCGTCACAATCGCCTGGGCGATGGCCTCGTCGCCAACCGTCACGACTTCGTCGACGTGCTTTTCGATAAGGTCGAACGTCCGTTGTGACGGCCCCGAGACGGCCACGCCATCGGCGATGGTGCGGTGAGCACCAGTTGTGACCGGCTGGTGGGCAGCGAACGAGCGCGCGATGCCGTCCATCGCCGCCGACTGCACACCCACGACGCGAATGTCGGGCCGGGCAGTCTTGATGGCGGCCGCAATCCCGGCCAGGAGCCCTCCGCCGCCCGCGGGCACGAGCACTTCGTCGACGTCCGGCGCCTGGCGGAGGATTTCGAGGCCGACCGTCCCCTGCCCGGCGATGATCGCGTCATGGTCGAATGGGGGGACGAAGATGCGCCGCTCCCGCTCGGCGATGGCGAATGCTTCCGCCCGCGCCTCATCGAGCGAGGCCCCGTGAACGATGACCGTGGCGCCGAGCGCCCGCGTGGCGTTGATTTTCGCCAGCGGCGCACTTGCAGGGACGACGATCGTGGCCGGGATGCCGCGCAGCGAGGCCGCCAGGGCGACCCCCTGGGCGTGGTTGCCCGCGCTCATCGCCACCAGGCCCCGTTTCGCGTCAGCCGAGGAAAGCTGCCGCACGAAGTTAAGCGCCCCGCGCGCCTTGAACGAGCCCGTGAGCTGCAGGTGTTCGCACTTCAGCAGGATGTCGTGATCAGGACCCGGCGACGGCACGCGGAGCGGCCAGACCGGCGTCTCCCGGATCTGGCCCACCAGCGCGCTGGCGGCAGCTTCGATGTCGGACGGGGTAATCACCGGGCGCGCCAGATCTTTCTGCGCTCCCAGCAGCGCCCGCAGATGCTCACCGGCCGTTCGATGGACACCCAGCCTTCGCTGAACGGATACATGCGCTCGGTGAGGTGCTGGCCGCAGAAGCGCCCCCGGCAGAGCGAGCACTCAAACCCCGGGTGCGGGCCACACTCCTCGATGCCGCAGAGACCCACCTGGTTGCGTTCACCCACGCGCCGTTTGTACGCCATGTGCTCCACGAGGTCATCGTGCTTGGACTGGCATTGCTTTCGGGAACAGACCTCATCGTGCTCTTCCACGTGATAGGCGTGGGAAACGCAGAAGTCGCGGCCGCAATACTGGCAACTATGTGCCGCGCTGTTCTGACACCTGGAGAACCTGCCACCGATGCGGCAGATCTGTCCTGGTCGCATCCCGTACCCCGAGCGCGCGAAGGCGTCTCTGGATCGTCGCGGCGCGGGGGTTCGCGGTCAACGCGCAGGCAGCCAGGCGCAAGCACCCAGTCCCGCGGCGAGAGTGATTTCCGGCGCTCGATGCCAGTCCACCGTCTCAAAGAGGTCCACAGTGCCCGCGGCGTTCGACGCCACGGCAACGTAGCTCCCGCCGGGAGCGACGCACGTGCCGTCCGGCCGCGCCGCAACCGATAGCCGCCTCTCAACCTGGCCCTTCGAAACGTTCACGACGGCGATCCTGCCGTCGCCCTGGAGCGAAACGAGAGCGCGAACGTCGTCGAGGCCCGTAACGCGCACGGGCGACGCGCCGATGTGAAGCGTGCGCGGACCGGCGAGGCCCGGCGCTGTGGCGAACGTGAGTGTCCCACCCGCTGCGTCGGCTGTTACCGCCACGCCGCCCACGACGGCGAGGCCCTCCGGCTGCTCGCCCGTCGCCACCGTGACGGGCGACGGCTCAAGTTGGCGGAGCGCGTTGTCACGCGAATCCGTGACAAGGATCGCGGCGCCCGAGGCCGCGATGACGTGAGGCGTGCTGCCGGTGGGAAGGCGTCGCAGCTCCGTCAGTGTGGCGCGGTCGATCACGACCACGGCGTTTCCCTTGTCCAGAGTCACGTAGAGATTCCCGGCAAGGAACGCCAGTCCGTGCGGTTCCCCGTCCAGTTGGAGCGTCCTCAGTATTGCCTTCGCCTGCGTGTCGACTTCGACCACAAGGCCTCCACGGCCGAGAGTCACGTAAAGCCGGCCCTCAGCGACGAGCATTTCGTGGGGCGGGCCGGGGACCACCAGCTCCGCGCGCCGGTCGTCGGCAAGGTCGATGAACGTCAGCGTTTCCCGGCGCAGGTTCGCCACCACCAGTGTCCCCGCGGTAGGGGGCTCTGCCGGGGTCTCGTCCTTCGCCAGGCGCGAAAAGACCGCGATGGTCAGCAGCATCAAGGGGATGATGCTCAGGCTGACCACGCGGTTCATTCGCTGCATCGAGATTACGCCGAACAGACGTGCCTCCGGGTTAGCCACCTCTCCCAAAGCTGGGAGAGGGGTTAGGGATGAGGAATTAGCGGATGATGTTGACCAGGTCCTGGAGCATCTGGTCGCCGGCGGTGATGACGCGCGAGGACGACTGGAAGCCGCGCTGCGCGAGGATGACGTTGGTGAACTGCTGGGCCAGGTCGACGTTCGAGCCCTCGAGCGTGCC
>CAYTBM010000303.1:0-3850 GCA_964436025.1 uncultured Anaerolineaceae bacterium | reverse complement strand
AGCTCTCGCTCGACTTCTTCGACCAGGGCGTGACGTACTCGTACTTCGATATGCGCGCGGGCTCAGCGGAGTACTTCGTCAACGGTATTGCCAAGTCCGACTTCCGCATCAAGACGCCGACCTCGGTGGCGAGCGTACGCGGCACGCGGTTCTCGGTTGAAGTTACGCCGGGCAGCGGCAAGACGACCGTGAAGTCGTTCGAGCACGAGGTCGTAGTGACGCCCAACAACCCGTCGCTCACTCCCGTTAGCGTTTTCGGCGGCCAGCAGGTCACCGTCGAGTCCGGGACGAAGTCTGCGGTGACGAGCTTCCTGACACCTCTCGGGAACAAACGCCGTTTGCCAGGGCTCACACGAGAGGGTTCGAACTAGTACTTGGAGACGTTGAGTTCGTCCATGTGGCCGGTCACCGTGTAGACCACCCGCTCGCAGATGTTCGTGCAGCGGTCGGCGATGCGCTCGAGGTTGTGCGCACACCAGATGAGGTACGTGTTGCGCTGCACGCTCGTCGGGTCGGCGATCATCGCCTGGATGCTGGACTCGTACACCGCGTCCTGCAGCTGGTCCACTTCGTCGTCTGAATCGCAGATAGCCCGCGCCGAATCCACATCGTGGTCGATGTACGCCTTCAGGCTCGCGCGAAGCATCTCCACTGCCCGTTCGGCCATGGTCGGGATGCTCCCGAGCTTGCGCGGCAACGGTTCATCGCCAAGCAGCAGATTGATCCGTGCAATGCCTTCCGCATGATCCGCGATCCGTTCGAGGTCTGTGATGATGTAGAGGATGCTCGCGAGAGAGCGAAGGTCAGTGGCCATGGGTTGTTGTGAGGCGATCACGAAGATCGTGCGGTTTTCGATCTCGAACCGCTTGTGATTCACGCGGTTGTCGTCCTCGATGATCTTCCGGGACCAGGCTGCGTCGCCGTCGCGCAGGGCCTCGACGGCATCGAGTATGGCCTTCTCGGTCATCGAACCGAGGAAGAGGACATCGTCCTGCAGTTGACGAAGTTCCGCGTTGAAGAGGTCGCGCGTCATGGTGCTGCCTTTCGCCGGGTCCCGCTTCCGGAGAGCCGGCCGCACCCGTGTTCGCCGGCAGGCTTATTCTAACGTCCTGTCATGCGGAAATGATTCAACCGCGCGATTCGCGGTGCCCGGCGAAACAGCGGCCCAGCCCTTTCGCGTTCTTTCACCGTTTTCAAGAACGATTGCGCAGGTTTTACACGCAGTTTGCACGCGTCCCGTGACGGCACCCTCCGCGGCGTCGAACATACCGGTAGCAGCGGACCGGACAACGGCCCCGGCCCGCGCGCCCACCCTCTGGTGGTCGAGGGCTCCAGGCTCGCCTACCCCGTCCCGGCAAAGCCGGGTGGCAGGCCCGGAGCCCTCGGCGCATACTTTGGATCACCGCTCCCCCATGCAATGAGAGGACGTGACGGTGCAAAAAATCCTCCTGGTCGACGATGAGGCAAACATCCGGGATCTGAACGCGATGTACCTCGAAAAAGAGGGCTTCTCGGTAGAACACGCCGTCAACGGCAATGAAGCCATCGCCAAGTTCGAACAGTGCCAGCCGCAGCTCGTCGTCCTCGATGTCATGATGCCGGGCATGGACGGCTTCGAAGTCTGCCGTGAACTGCGCCGCGAAAGCGACGTGCCCATCATCATGCTCACGGCCCGCAGCGAGGACGTGGACAAGATCGTCGGCCTCGAGCTCGGCGCGGACGATTACATGACCAAGCCCTTCAACCCGCGGGAGCTCGTCGCCCGCGTCAAGCGCATCCTCCATCGCGTCGAAGGCGGCCGAAAACCGCAAAACGCGATTTCCGTCTCGAACCTCTCTGTGGACAAGGCGCGCCGTGAAGCCCGCGTCGACGGTGACGAACTGTCGCTTCGGACCAAAGAGTTCGACCTCCTCGTCGCCTTCGTCGAAAACCCGGGGATCGCGCTCACTCGTGACCAGCTGCTCGGTTCTGTCTGGGGTTATGACTTCGCGGGGGAAACGCGCACGGTGGATGTCCACGTCCAGCATCTGCGCTCCAAGCTGAATAACGCGAAGGTCCAGATCGAAACTTTGCGCGGCGTGGGCTACAAGCTCGTCGAGGCGCCGGTCTAGTAACTGTGGAATGACGATTGCCGAGTGACCGGCGGACGAAGCTCCTCACGATCTTCTTCGTTGCGCCCGTTGCGTCCTTTGTGTCCCTGACGTTCACTTCGGCCCGCCCGGCGTTGGCGCGCTGCCCTCAATCGACAATCGTCAATCGTCAATCTTTGTCTCCGCGGCGTCCTTTGTGTTGAAATCGCCAGGTGGGTAGCCTCCAGGTCCGCCTGTTCACCACCTACCTGTTCATCATCGCCGTCACGCTCGGCCTCGCCGCGCTGAGCCTCCTGCTCCAGCTGGGCGAATACCGGGATTCGATTTCGTACGGCAACCTGGAGGACCTGGGCCGGCTCGTGAACAGCCAGGCCGGCCTCGTCATCGATCGCCCCATCGAGGATCCGCAGGCTCCGGCGCCCGAACCGAATCAATTGCTCATCGACCTCGCCGCGTTCTTCAACGGCGATGAGAGCGGCAGCTTCAACAAAGACACGGCCGTCGCCGTGATCGATCCCCAGGGCAAAGTCATCCCCGGACTGTTCCAGAGCCGGGGAGCGCCGCTCGATGGCGCCGTCGTACGCGACCTGGCGCAGCAGGCCCAGGACGCGCCCGAAACCGACCCGCGCCGCTGCCGCCTGGATGTGGCCAGCGGGCCGGACCTGCTCTGTGTGAGCACACCCCTGAGTGCCGAAGTCCAGCAAGCGCTGGCCGGCACCAATGCATCCGCGATCATCGTTGCGCGGCCGGCGGCCAGTCTCGGCGAGATCACGGGCGACCTTTTCCCGCGGCTCGTCTTTTCCGGCCTGATCGGCGTGGCGGCGGCCCTGGTGCTGGGCTTCGCGCTCAGCCAGAGTGTGGCCGCGCCGCTGCGCAACATCGCGCGCGCCGCCCGCAGCGTGGCCCGCGGCAACTACCGCCAGCGCGTTCCGGCCACCGGCCCTCGAGAAGTGCGTGACCTTGCCGCCAACTTCAACCGCATGACCGAAGAGGTCCAGCGCTCGCAGCAGACACTGCGCGACTTCCTCGCCAACATCTCCCACGAGCTGAAGACGCCGCTGACCTCCATCCGCGGCTTCAGCGAGGCCATGCTCGACGGCACCATCGATGACCAGGTCGGCATCGAACGCTCCGCGAAAATCATCAGCGACGAGTCGAACCGCGTGCTCCGCCTCGTCCAGGAGCTGTTGGATCTCTCTCGCATCGAGAGCGGCCAGGTGTCGATGCAGCAAGACGATATCGACCTCCACGAACTCTTCGAACACGTTGGCGAAGTGTTCGCCCTCCGCAGCGAGGAATCGGGAGTGGGCATGGACGTTTCGCTCCAGGGCAAGGCCCACATCCGCGGGGACTTCGACCGGCTGGAGCAGGTGATGAACAACCTCCTCGACAACGCCTTCAGGCACACGCCAAACGGTGGGATGGTGAAGGTATCCTGCCGCGACCTGCAGCCCGGGACGCTGCAGGTTTCGGTCTCGGACAACGGCCCCGGGATAGCCCAGAACGACTTGCCGCACCTGTTCGAACGCTTCTACCGCGGCGACAACGCTGGGCCTGCCCCGAAGAAAGGCTATGGCCTGGGCCTCGCCATCTCGCGCGAGATTGTGCGCGCACACGGCGGCGAAATCTGGGCCACCAGCGAGCCCGGCAAGGGCACGACGTTTGTGTTTACACTGCCCACCGCGGGCCGAGAATCACGGAAAGTCGCCGCGAGATAGCGTCCATCGTGCCGCCCGGCCCCATGCCGATGAACCGCCCGG
>CAYTBM010000302.1:0-3869 GCA_964436025.1 uncultured Anaerolineaceae bacterium | reverse complement strand
CGCTACGTCCAGAACGTCACGGACATCGACGACGACATGATCATGGTCTCGAAGCGCCAGGGCGGGCGGCCTATCGCAGAGATCCGCGACGAGAACGACGCGATCTTCCGGCGCGACCTGGACCGGTTGAACGTCCTCCGCCCCACTGCTTACCCATACGCTACTGACCACATCCCCGAGATCATCGAAGCCACGGCCAAACTCATCGAACGGGGACACGCCTACGAAGTGGATGGCGACGTGTTCTTTTCGGCCGAGTCGTTCGAGCGGTACGGCGCGCTCAACGGCCTCTCGCACGACGACCTTGGAAAGCTGGAAAACCCGGAGTCCAAGCGTGCCGAAAAGAAGCGCGGTCACCTGGACTTTCTGCTCTGGCAGGTGGTCGACCCCGGAGACCCGAGCTGGCCGAGCCCCTGGGGGGCGGGCCGGCCAGGCTGGAGCATCGAATGTACCGCCATGTCGGTGAAGCACCTGGGGACGCAGATCGACATCCACGGCGGCGGAAGCGACCTCATCTATCCGCACCACGAGAACGAAATCGCCCAGGCGGAGTGCGCTTATGGTCCTGCGCCGTTCTGCGGCTGGTGGATGCACAACGGCATGCTCCAGTTGGAAGGCGTGAAGATGAGTAAGTCGCTGGGCAACCTGGTCCTCGCGCGCAACCTCATGGAAACGTACGAACCAGACCATCTCCGGCTCTACCTGTTGAGCCATCAGTTGCGCGAAGACGCCAACTTCGTGCATGGCGACATGGAGCACGTGGCGCCGCAGTACGGCCACCTGAAGGCTGCCGCCACCTCGGAAGCGGCAGGCGGGACAGTGCCCGCGGGGAACGCCGTCCAGCGCGCGTTCGAAGAGGCAATGGACGACGACTTCGACGTTCCGTCAGCCATCCACCGCCTGGAGACCGTGGCGGGGCGGGTCAATTCCGGGACGGCTGAAGCGGAGGAAGCGCCCGCGCTGCGAGCGGCCCTGTCGACGCTCGGATTTGGGTTCGCGGGTGCGCGTGGCCCCGCGAACGGCGACCTCTCCCCCTGATCAGGCCGGCTCAATCCCTGCCCAGCGAAGCACCGATCCGTTGTCGGCGCCAAGTTCCGGAGCCGGCGGGCTGACCTCGCCCGGCGTTTCGCTGAGCTGAATGTGCAGTCCAACCACGCGCTGGTCCCCGAAGCGTGGATGCTCCTGGTGGGCGAAGTAACCGTTCGCCCACGGCTGTTCTTGCTCACTCATTTCGGCATAATCGAATACGAGCGCGGCGGGCACGTCGGCCTGGCGCAATCGCTCGATCCAGTGTGCCGCCGGCCGGGATGCGAACGCTTCTTCCAGCAGCCGCTGGAGCTCGGCGCGATTGACGTAGCGCGGGTAGCCCCGGGCGAATCGGGCATCGTCGATGAGGTGTTGAACATTGAGCGCCGAGGCGATTCGCGGCCAGAACTTCTGGTCGATCCCGACGATCATGATCCATCGCCCGTCGGCGCACTGGTAGTGGCCAACGGTCGGTGAAGCCCGGAAGTCTCGTTCGTGCTCCTGTCCGAAGTGCAGGTAGTGAAGGATCTCCGGGGCCTGGAGCGCGAGCTGCGTGCCCAGCAGCGAGACCTCGACTCTCTGGCCGACTCCAGTCCTTTCGCGCGCGAACAGGGCGAGCATTATCCCGAGCGCGAAGTTCATCGCGCCTGACTGGTCGGCGATGCCGGGGTATGGGATTTCGGGCCGCGTGCCGGGCCCACCGCCGCTGTGCTGAGCAAATCCGCTGTAGGCCTGCGAAATCTGGTCGAACGAGGGCAGGTTCGCCATCGGTCCTTTCGTGCCCCACCCCGTTGCCTGGGCGTAGATGACGGCCGGATTCACCGCCTTGAAGTCCTCGTAGGCCAGTCCCCAGCCGTCCATGGTGCCCGGCCGGAAGTTCTCGGTGACGACATCGGCCTTCTCCCCGAGCTTCAGCGCGGTCGCGCGCGCCGCTGGGTCCCGCATGTCGAGTGTGATCGATTCCTTCCCTCGATTCAGCGATTCCCAGAACGCGCTGTAACCGTCGGGTTCTTTCCACATACGGCGGCCGAAGTCACCGCCGTTCGGGTCCTCGACCTTGATTACGCGCGCGCCGAAGTCGGCGAGCAGACTGGTGGCGTACGGGCCTTGCTGGTAACGGGTGAAATCGAGGACGGTGATCCCATCAAGCGGCTTCGGCATGGGTGCGCAGTCTACGCCCTCAGCGACGGACGGAATTCAGTGGCCGGCGGAGCTAAGCAATCACTCAGTTGTCACCTTTGTCACTCAAAGGCGGCGAGCCTGGAGCAGAGACTGGCCCGGACCGCCTCCCACCGGCAAAAACTGAATCTGAACCAGGGGTTTTGCGGGCCCGCTTTGGCGCAACATTCGTCGTCCACTTTTCTCGTGGAAATCCCTCGCGCGCGGGCCTATTGCCACCCAATCGCAACAATTTACCCGCGTAGCGCTGTCAGTCGACAGAAAACCGTCCGATACAAAGAGTGAGATGAATCTGACTTCCGACCGTAAGGTGCGCGAAGATTGGCTCATTGCGTGCATGTTTGCCGCAGGCGCCGTGTCGTTCACGGTGGCATTTTTCCTGCAGACCATAGAGGACCCGTTCGCGCTCACGTGCGTTGTCATGGTGACAGCGCTCTGCGAAGCCCTTTCGGTGAAGCTGTACTTCGACGGCCGAGTATCCATCAGCTTCATCGGGACGCTGCTCTCGGCCATCCTGTTCGGCCCGCTCGGCGGAGTCCTCGCCGCAGCCTCGGTCGCCATGACCGGGTATTTCACCGCCAGCCGCAACCCAAGGAAGCTGGTATTCAACTTCGGGCACGAAACGTTCTCAGCGTTCCTCGCGGGCGGCTTCCTGGTCCTCGTCGGCCTGTCGGGGACGGATCATGACTATCACCGTCCTCTGGGTACGCTCATCGGCGGGATTTGTGGCGCGGCCATCCTGTTCACGGTGGATGCGTGGTCGGTCTCGGCGATCATGAGTGTTACCTCCGGCCGTTCCATGCGTACCAGCTACCGCGACAACTTCGCCTGGTTGCTCCCGCACTACCTGGTGCTCGGCATCGTTGCCGGGGGCCTCGCAGTCATCTTCACGCAACTGGGGATTACGGCGATCCTCGTCATGGCGCTGCCGCTCGTTATGAGCCGGTACTCCATTTCCCAATTCGTGGAGCGGACGCGTGAGAACGTGCTCCGTCTGGAGCGGTCCAACGAGCAGTTACAGCACGCATTCGTCGAGATTCGCGACATGTCGGAGGAGTTGCGGGACGCATACACCGGAACGCTGGAATCGCTGGTGACGGCGCTCGATGTCCGCGACCAGGAGACAAGGGGACACTCGGTGCGCGTCGCGCAGCACTCGCTCGACATGGCCCGGATGCTGGGCATCAAGGACGAAGAAGAACTCCTGACCGTCTATCGCGGCGCCCTGATGCATGACGTCGGTAAGATCGGCGTCCCTGACGCGATCCTGCTGAAGCCCGCGAAGCTCACCGACGAAGAGTGGGAGTTCATGAGGCGACATCCGGCGCTCGGATACCGCATCCTCGCGCAGGTCCCGTACCTTCGCCCGGCGGCGAAAATCGTCCTTGCACATCACGAACGATGGGACGGCGATGGCTATCCGCGCCGGCTAAAGGCAGACGATATCCCTTTGGGGGCCCGAATCTTTGCCATATGCGACACCTACGACGCGATCATCTCTGACCGGCCGTACCGCCAGGGCCAATCGCCAGACGCCGCGCTAGCTGAGATACTTCGTTGCTCGGGAACGCAGTTCGATCCAAAGGTTGTCGAGGCTTTCGAAGCAGCGTTCCCACGGTGGCGGGACGAGGACCCCGGGGGCAACAAGAAGCCCCTGTACCTCC
>CAYTBM010000301.1:0-3908 GCA_964436025.1 uncultured Anaerolineaceae bacterium | reverse complement strand
GGCGATCAGTGGCGATGGATCTTCCTGGTGAACCTGCCGGTGGGCCTGGTGGCACTCGTGATGGCGCTCGTCTTTGTGCCGGAATCACGTGATACGAACGCGCCGCGCTACCTGGACTGGCGGGGACTGTTGGCGCTGTCGTCCGCACTGTTCCTGGTCCTGTTCGGGCTGACGAGAGCGAATGACGAAGGCTGGACTTCACCGCTCATCCTGGGCTGCTTCGTGGCGGGCGCGGCACTGTTCCCGGTGTTCGTGATGGTAGAACGGCGCGTGAAGGCGCCGCTGGTCGACCTCACGCTGTTCCGAAGCTGGCCGTTCGTGATGGCCTGTGTGAGCGCCGGGCTCTTCTCTTGTGCCGTGTTCGGTTCGCAACCGTTCACGAGCCTGCTGATGCAGAACTACCTGGGGTTCTCGGCACTCGAGGGCGGGCTGGCGTTCCTTCCGGCAACGGCACTGGTGGCCATGCTGATGCCTGTTTCGGGGATCCTCGGCCAGCGACTGGGCCACCGGGTGCGGTACTTGATCATCATCGGATCGGTGTCGGTGGGGATCTCGTTCATCTACCTGCTTCGGTTCAACGTCGAGAGCGGCTACGTCGACGGGCTATTGCCGGCGTTCTTCCTGCGAGGGCTTGGAATCGGCCTCGTGATGTCGGCGACCTCCTACGCGGTGGTCAGCGCGATGCCGGTGCAAAAGTCGGGGCTGGCGTCGGGGACGTTGACGATGGCCCGGAACATCGGCACGTCGGTGGGCGTTGCGATTTTCGGGGCCGTGTTCTTGCAGTCGATCGACGCGAACCTACCGGACCGTCTCGCCTCTGCGGGAGTCCCTGCCGAAGCGGCCACGCGCCAGGAGGCGGCGGCGCACCACTTCGTCCCGACAGGCACGGGCGAAGCGCGTGCCGCGACTGAACAGTCCATCGTCGATGGCTTTGTGTGGGTTTCGACGGCGGGCCTGACGATTTGCATAGCAGCGGCCGCGGCGGCGGCAGCCATCCGCTACCGGAAGGCTGCGCCGGCCGCGCAGGCCGTCCCGGCTGCTGCCGCGCTGGCGGAGACGCCATAGCGGGCTAATTCGGCCACAATGGAGCCAATGTCTTCGTCGCCGCCCTCCATCCTGAAGTCGAATGTCGCCCCGGTGTACCGGTTGCTCACGGAAACCACCGGCTGGCGAAAGTGCATCATCACGCCAGGCCGTTCGGCCGCGGCATTTGTGCCGTGGGACAAGCTCACCGCACAGCCGGTGCGCCTGTCGCGAGGCACGGCCATCAAAGTGGTGACCCGGTCAGGGCGGGATGAGCACACCTCCACACTCGATGCTCCACGGTGGGCGGAGCGGCTCAGCGAGGCTTTGGAGGCTGGCCCCTGCCACCTGGATGTCGTCTCGAACGACGTTGACTGGCACGCACGACGGACTCGGGAGGGGCGCTGGCTGGTGAGCAAGTCTCGTCCATCGCTGCCATCCGCGGGCAGCGAGCAGCCAGCGCCGCATGACCGCCCGCACCAGCGCGCGTTGGACCTCGAGGACCCCGCGGTGCGCCGGCTTTTCGTGGCACTGGGGCTGTACTCGCCGGGCGGAGCGCCCCTGGGAGACATGGCCGGGAAGGTGCAGCAGGTACAGCACTTCATCGAACTGTTGCGGCCGCTGCCGGCATGGAGCCGAGGCGGGAGCGTTCGGGTGGTCGACGCGGGCTGTGGCAAGGCATATCTGAGCCTCTCGCTGGCACTCTGGGCGCGCGCGAATGGGCTCGCTGTCCATCTCGATGCGGTCGATGCGTCGGCGGAGGTAGTCGCTACGGTAGGCGACACCGCCGCGGCGGCAGAGCTGGCGGAGGTACATCCGCACGCCGCTTCGATCGCTGAGTTTACTGCCGCAAACACCGATCCCATCGATCTACTCATCAGCCTGCATGCCTGCGACACCGCGACGGACGAGGGACTGGCGGCGGGCGTGCTCCTCGATGCCGGCGCGATCGTCCTCGTGCCGTGCTGCCACCGGGAGTTGAGCGACCAGATGGAGGCAGCCGTCAAGGGAGGGCAAGCGGCGGCCACCGACGGCTGGCAAGCGGTGGTGCGGCACGGCCTTTTGCAGCACCGGCTTGCGGACATTGTGACGGACAGCCTGCGCGCGGCCGCCCTCGAAGTAATGGGCTACAAGGTGGCGGTGATCGAGTTCGTTTCGCCCGAAGCTACTGCTCGAAACGTCATGATCCGCGCTGAGAAGCGCTCGCGACGCGACCAACGAGCGGAGGAGAACGCGCTCAAACGGTACCGGGCACTGGCCGGCCAGTGGCAGGTGACGCCGTCGCTGGAGCGGCTGCTCGGCGATCGCTGGCCGAGCTAGACGGCCTCACCGATAACGGCATAGATGGCCGCCAGCAGTTCCTGCGGGCGGTACGGCTTTTGCAGGAAGCCGGCGAGCCCTTTGCCGGCGAAGCTCTCGGTTGCTTCTTGCTCGCTGTAGCCGCTGGTCAGGATAACCCGGACGCGAGGGTCGATCCGCCGGAGCTCCCGGAATGCTTCCTGACCGTCCATGCGCGGCATGGTCATATCCAGCAGGACGACGGCGATGTCCGGGTTGGCCTCGAACAAGTCCAGACCTCGCCGGCCATCTTCGGCAACGAGCGTGACGAATCCCGCGTGTTCCAGGATTCGGTGAGTCACGGCACGGACGGTAGGATCGTCATCGACGACCAGGACTTTGCGGCCCCCAGAGGAGGCCCGACCAGGAAGCGCGTCCTTCGCCGGAGGTTCTTGCAGGCCGGAATCGAGGGCGGGAAAGAGGATCTTGAAGGTCGTCCCCTTTCCTGGCTCTGAGTACAGCTTGATGGCGCCGCGGTGGCCGCGGACGATGCCGAGTACAGCGGCGAGCCCGAGGCCCCTGCCGGTGAATTTCGTCGAGAAGAACGGATCGAAGATCCGCGACCGCGTGCCTTCGTCCATGCCCTCGCCGGTGTCGGCGACTTCGAGGTAGACGTAGTCACCTTCGGGCAGGTCTGCTTCGGTGTAGGGGCCGGAGAGGTAGTCGCGATCAGCCTGCATCAGTCCCGTGGAGACGGAGACGAGGCCGGGCTTGTCGCCGATCGCGTCGGATGCGTTGAGGATGAGGTTCATGATGACCTGGCGGATCTGGGTGGCGTCCCCCTCGACCGTCGGCAGCTCCGCAGGGAAGCGGAAACGCAGGGTGGCGCGCTTGGAGACCGAAACTTCGAGAAGGTGGGCCATTTCCTCGACGAGCTTCGAGAGGTTGAGCGGTTCGATGACGAACTTCCCTTTGCCCGAATAGGCGAGCATCTGGCGCGTGAGCTCTGCGGCCCGCTGTGCCGCCAGTTCGATGTCCTGCACGGTCTGGCGTGCGGGGGATTCGGGGTGAAGCTGCATCAGCGCGAGGCCCGCGTTCCCAAGGATCGCGACGAGCAGATTGTTGAAGTCGTGGGCGATTCCCCCGGCGAGGACGCCAAGGCTTTCGAGCTTTTGCGCCTGTTGCATTTGCTGGTCCAGGCGTTTGCGCGCTTCTTCCGCTTCGCGCTGGGCGGTGATGTCCGTCACGATCGAGAGGACGTGGTGGACATCACCCGATTCATCGATCTCCGGGACGACGCGCGCGCGGCGGTAGGAGACGCGTTCGGGCGATGCGAGGCTGTTGATCGCGTACTCGTATTCGACCGACTCGCCGGAGTCCCGAACTTGCTGCTGGCGGGCGACGAAAAGGCCGGCGAGTTGAGGTTCGAATCCCATTTCATCGGCTCGCTTCCCGACGACTTTCGCGGGGTCGAGGCCGGCCTCCCGTTCGGCCGTCCGGTTGACGAAGTCGTGGCGCAACTCGCGATCGACGCGTGTGATGAAGTCGGGTGAATTGTCGACGAGGCTGCGGAAGCGGGCCTCGCTGGCGAGGAGCGCCGCCTGGCT
>CAYTBM010000300.1:0-3927 GCA_964436025.1 uncultured Anaerolineaceae bacterium | reverse complement strand
TATCCGCGCGCCACGAGGCCCAGGACTTCGCGCTCGCGTGCCGTGAGCTCCGCAAGCGGCCCGCTGCCGGTCCCTCGTGGCGAATCCGTGAGGCGCTCGGCGAAGAAGGTCGCGGCGTCTTCGCGCGTCTGCACGTGTAATCGCTGTTGTATGCGCGCCAGGTGGTCGTCGACTGTGCGGCGACTCAGCAGGAGGAGGTCGGCGATGCGGTCGAGATCGTCGTCGCCTGCCCAGGCCTCGAGGACTTCCCTTTCTGTGGCCGAAAGGTCATGTTCGGCGCCCGCAACAGCAGGGAGGTCTCCAGCGAGGCCGATGTCCTCGAGGAACGCGCGCAGTTCCGTCATTGCCCCCAGGAGGTCGTAGCGCCGGAATATGTCCGCGGCAGCGACGGCCGCCGCGCCGATTTCCGCGCGAGAACAGGCCCGCGCGTGGAGAAGCTTGGCTCGCTCGAATGCGACGAGTCCAGCTTCGATGGGCGCTTGCGCGCTGGCCAAGACACGCTGGGCGAGGTCGAGGAGTCGCGCGGCCTGGTCGAAGTCAGCAGTCAACCGTGCTGCCGTGGAGGCCCCACGATGCAACAGCAGAGGTGGGGCGACGCTGAAGGACACACCGGCGTCGAGCGCGGGTTTAAGCAGGCGCAGGGCAGCGGAGGCCAATTCTTGATCGCGTACGGCCTCGGCGAGTTCGATGGTGGAGGCCAGGTTCCCGAGGTCGGTAAAATCGGCCCGCTCTCTGCGGAGGGATAGCGGGCGCTCCGCAAGTTCCGCCTTCACGGCTGCGATGTCGCCGGAACGATAGCGGATGAGCAAGCCGAGGCTGCGTGGGGTGTTTCGGCCGGCAACCCGTTCCCAACTCGTCACTGCATCGGCAGCTTCTAAGTACTCTCCGCGTAAGAGGCGCGCCCATGCCACACCTCCATCAAGCAACATGCCGGCCTGCGGGTACATCGCGCGGCCGCCGATCATCCCGCCTTCATGTCGCAACTGGCGCGCTTTCTCCAGGTCGCCGCTAAGAACGGCTGCGGCGTGGAAGATAGCGAGGTTGAGCGGTCCGTTCGAAAGGTCGTTGCCAGACTCGGCTACCTCGCGAGCGGCGACGCAGGCAGCCCGAGCGGCGCTGATGTCGCCCTTGAGGATGAAGGGCAGGGCGAGCCGCGCGAGCGCCCAGCCCCGGATGCGGGGGTTATCGACGGCCTGGGAATCCTGGATAGCCTGCCGAAACAAATCGATCGCGTCGTCCAGGTGGAGATGCCGGTTGCGAATCAGCGCAAGAACTGTAGCGGCATAAGTCCGTGTCTCGGGGTCTTTGCACTGGGCGGCCAATTGGAAGGCGCTCTCTCCGACCTCCTCATCTTCGTCCCGCCTGGCTATCCAGAGCGCCTCGGCGCGGTTCATCAACAGTTGGGCACGCACCTCTCGCAGGTCATCGCCGGCGGCCAGTGAGAAGTCCTCGAACTCGCGGTCATCGGGAGGGATCGCGCCAAGGGCAGTGAAGGTCCGCCACCAGCCGAGGAGTGCCAGTCCCCAGCCGGCAAGGTCCGGGCTTCCGCGGAGGCAGTCGAGAGCCGCACGAAACAACGCCCGGGCGCCCGAGACATCACCGCTATTCGACCGAGCGCGGGCGGCCCGGGCGTAGAATGCGCCCCGCGTGGTGGTCTCCATTCCGTCGACAAAGCCGTCCAGTGCGAGTGCCGCTTCATAGAACCGCAAGCCGGCGCCCCAGGCGAAGCGATCCATCGCAAAGTCTGCCGCCCGCACGAAAATCCGACCGGCTTCGTTGCTATCGCGCCAGGTTCCAGAGGCCGCGATGTGCGCGCCGACACGCAGCGCCTCGTCGTCACCCTTGCGAGGCTGCGCGAGGAGGGCTTCCGCCACCGCGCGGTGGAGTGCCTGCAAACGGTTGGGGCCGAGCGACTCGAGTACCGCGGCCCGCACCATGCCGTGGCTGAAAGTGAACCCATGGCCGTCTTCCTGGAGGAGCCCCCGAAGAACAGCGTCATCGATTGCGGCAGCGGCCTCCGCGCCCGCGTGAAACGGCTCAAGGTCGCCCGGCATGAACGCATCGCCGAGGACGGCGCACGTCTGTAGCACGCCGATCTCGGCTTCGCCGACGTTCTTGAGGCGCTCCGTGAGCAGCGCCGGGGTCACGCCGAAGTTGCGAAGCTCCGTGGCCCGACCAGGGCTCGTCAACTGCCCACCTTCGGATGAGAGGCGTCCCCGCCGCTCCAGCGCTCTCAACGTTTCAATGAGAGACAGGGGATTGCCTCGGGAGCCCTGTTGCAGTGAATCGAGGAGGCTCCGCTCGCAGGCGAGAGACGTGAGCGCCTCGATCAGCGCGAAAGTCTCCAAGACATCGAGCCCTCCCAATTCGAAAAGGGAGACCGACGGCTCGGAAGACGCCCTCGCCACGAGCTTGCTGAGGGGGTCCCCACGAAGCACGGGGTGATGCGCGAACGCGACCAGCATCCGCACGGGCTGCTTCCGGCCCGCTTCGGAGATATCGCGGATGAACTCTGATGTAAGCGCCAGAGTGGCGCTATCGGCGAACTGGAGGTCGTCGATCACGAAGGCGAGCGGGCGTCGCGAAGCAAGTTGGACTGCCTTGCCGGCCAGCGCGGCGGCGAATGCCTGGAGGTCTCCGCTCATGGACGCGAGGTCGTCGGGCGAGTCGAGGAGCTTTGCTCGGACCAGTTGCGGCACGAGGGCGCCAGTGAACGGCAGATGCACTGTCGTCGAACCTTCCGAACAACGCCCCCAGACCGATTGCCATCCTGCCGCGTCTGCCTCAGACAGCAGGTGGCGGAGCAGGGCCGTTTTCCCCACTCCTGGCTCGCCCGCAACAAAGGCGACGCGCGGCTCGCCCGCAAGTGCGGCCGCCAGCTGTTCGTGCAACCACGAAAGCTCCGCCTGGCGGCCAACAAACGCCGGCTGGCTATGAATCGGGGGGACGGACATCCCGATTGCCAATGGATTGACCTCTCGCATGAATCCTATTCGAGCGGATCAAGCCCCATCGGCGGCGAACACAGTAGCAATGCGAAATGGCTATTTCTGGCCATGAATCGGGCACGGCGTGAACTCAGTATTGGGCCAGGTCGAAAGCAGTGGACCGGCCGCCAACCCGAGGGGGATCGACCAAGGGCAAGCGGCAAATTCCACGGTTCACGTGAAGGAGGACCACCATGTTTGAGAGTTCAATGGAAGAACTCTGCCTGGCCAGGACGGCCGACTACGAACGGCTCGTCCGCCGCCTGCTCCTGGAACGGGAGGCGCTTGCTGCAGCCGCCGAAGCCCGTCCGTCTCAGCCACATCGTCACCGCCTGTTGGGGCCGCTCGCCTGGCGGGATTCCTCGACCGCTCGCTGAACGGTCACCGGTCAAGACAAAGGAGAATCTCATGACTACCCGACACCCATTGCGATCAACGTTTGCGAGCCGGCCGGCGGTCTACGTCGTCTTCGCCGGGATCGCAGTCGCCGGCGCATTCGCCGCCGGCCGTTACGAACGCGACCACGGGACGCCCAACGCGCCCCACGTGGCGAACGCGGAATCGGTCTCCCTCGCGCCGTCGAGGGCGCCGCAATCCGTCCTGACGGAGGCGGAGGTGATTGCTCAGCACGAGGCCGCGATCACAGGTGTGCTCGGTGCGGCCCCGGCTGCGCCGAGCCCTTCCGGCGGTCTCAGCGAAGCAGATGTGCTGACTCAGCACGCCGCGGAGATCAACGGCGTTTTCGGCCCCGTTGGCTCGTCCGAGTCCACCAGTACTGCCCAGAACGAACCGCCGGCCGGGGATGGCCGGACTGACGTCCGTCCGATACCGTGACCGATCCGTCACATCAACGAATCGAGAGAGGGCCGCGAAAGCGGCCCTCTTTCGGTGCAGTCAACGAAGCAGCAGCACCGCCGCAACGAACCGGCCGGAGGCCATC
>CAYTBM010000299.1:2446-3942 GCA_964436025.1 uncultured Anaerolineaceae bacterium | reverse complement strand
CGCTGCGCGTCGCGATCGACCCGAGCGCCGCCACAGCGGACGTGAACGCCAGGAAAACGGCGAGCGACACCAATCGCCAGGCGGCCGAGCTGCGCGGGTTGAGCGTTGCGGAGGTGCGGGCAGTCATGATCTGATCGTATCGCCAACTCGAGTCGAAACAGATCGGCCGCCGGGCGTCACGCGTTGCGAATAGCTCTAAGCCTGGTTCCAGAGGTGGAACTGGTACCAGTGCACGTCGTGCCAGGCGCCAAGCTTGAACCCCATATGTGCGTAGCGGCCCGCCTCGACAAAGCCGAGCGAGCGATGCAGCGCGAGGCTTGGCGCCTGGCAGCCCACGATGCCGGCCATGATGACGTGGAGGTCCATGGCACGGGCTTCCTGCAGTATGGCGGCGAGCAGCGCTTTGCCTACACCACGGCCGCGCCAGCGGTCAGCGATGTAGATCGATTCGTCGGCGGTTCTGGCGTAGGCCCTCTTCGGGCTCCAGGCAGAGAGGCAGCACCAGCCCGCCACCTCGCCCGCGGCGTCAGCGACAAGCACGGGGTAGCCGGCGCCGCGCCGTGTTTCGAACCAGTCTCGCCGCCAGGTTTCGGTCATCGGTTCGAGGTCGAAGGTTGCCGGCGACGTGGCCACGTAGAAGTTGTAGATGGCGTTGATGGAGGGCAGATCTGCTGCGCCGGCGGCGCGCACGGTAAACGGAAGCGGAGGATGGGCCGCGACGGCTTCGGAAGTCACGGAGAAGTAGTACGCCCCCGAGGTTTCGGCCGTGTTACGCGCCGTTGCCTCCGCGCGCGGAGAGGTACTCCGTTGTCCGGCGATACTGGTCTTCCGCGATGTGCCCGGCCGACATGAGGTAGTTGGCAATCTGCTCGAGGGTGAGGATGCTGATGAGGTTGATGCCGGCGTTCTTGAGTGCCTGCTTCCCGCCCTCCTGGCGATCGATCAGCGTGACGGCATCTCGCACAACAAGGCCGGCATCGCTGAGCGTTGCTGCTGTCTGGAGGATGCTTCCGCCGCCGGTGATCAGGTCGTCGATGATCAGGCAGCTCTGGCCGCGAACGTAGATGCCCTCGATCACGTTCGCCTTATCTGTCGCGGGCGGGTGGATGTAGATCATTGGAGTGTTCACGCTGAGCGAAAACGCGGTGGCCACGTGGAGCCCGCCGAAGGGGACGCCGGCAACGAGCGTGAACGGCTGGACGTGCGGGTTGCGCATCGACATCAGCGCTTCGAGCTCTTCCTTGATGATCTTGGCGCAGCGGGCGAGCGCTTTCGGGTTGCTGATGAGCCGGCGGAGGTTCACGTAGATTGGCGAGTGCACGGCGGTGCGCCCGAGGGTGAAATCACCGAAGCCGATGGCGTCGAGTTTCCAGAGTTCTTCGGCAAGCCAGAGGTTGCCGGCGGGTTTGGTGGACTTGCTCAAGTGGTACTCCGGAGAAGTTCCGACGCGGGCGCCGCAAACGTGCGCGGATCGTACTCACCTTTCTCTGGGTTTC
>CAYTBM010000299.1:0-2346 GCA_964436025.1 uncultured Anaerolineaceae bacterium | reverse complement strand
TGGATCCCACGCGATCGTGGCGGGTCTGACCCGTGCGACGATCGAAGTCGAAACCTCAGACGCGTCCGGAAACCGCGGCAAGGCGGACCAGGACCACCTCCGGTTCGCGGCCGAGCGTGGTCTCGTGCTTGTGACCGCCGATCGGGGAGATTTCGCCGCACCGCACTGGGCGTGGGTCAATCAGGATGCACATCACTCGGGCATCGTCCTCGTCCCGCGGCGCGCATCAATTGGCGACACTGTCAGGGCATTGATCGACCTGGACACGAGCTTTGGGACGGACGGCTTGTCCGACCAGTTGGTATACCTGCCAGCGCGTCCTCGAGGATGAGGCTGGTCCTGCCCGGATCGCCTTAACGTGTCGATTGCGGTGGGTGACGATTCCGCACACTGATGGCGGCAACTCCGAACGCCGCCGCGATCAGCGCGAAGAAGGCCACCTCCGCAACGCGCAGCCTCGGCGACGACTCGTCGTCGTAGCCGCCCGATTTCAGACCCGCTGCTCGCTCGAAGTGATTTTTCGGACCCGGGAAGAAGAAGTCATCGACGGTGTACGCGGCCGGGAAGGCGAACGGGCCACCGATGAGCGTGCCCACCGCCCACTGTTCGCGATGTCCGACCTCATGGCTGGCCAACTTTAGCCCTCCGTCGATGTCGTGTGGGTCCAGCTGCCGCGACATGAAGACGTTCGCCACGAAGATGGCTCTCCTGGGCAGCGGCCAGTGTCCGAAACGCGCGAGGTAGAACTCTTGCGGTTCGAAGTAGCACAAGTTCGCCCCTGAGACGTCCGCGTACAGGATCAGCAGACCGGACGTGGGCCAGGTCATGACGGTCTCGACAGGCGTGATCGAGACCGCGAGCTGTTCGCCCTGGTCCCTGGCGTAGAGCTCGATGTAAGCCGGTGGCCTGCAGGGCGGCACACCCCGGGCGTCCTCGACGCCCTTCGCGAGTGCGCCCACCAGCAGCATGGCGAACATCACCCACACCACACCACTTGCAGCGTGTCGAAGGCGGCGAACGCGGCCGCTCCTGACCAGCACGAGCGCCACTGCTAACCCGAGAACGCCGAACGCCGCCAGTACCGCGAGGCCTGACGTGAGGACCCAGAACGTCCGCCCGGCGCGCCTCAGGGCAATCGGAGACGATGCGACAAACCGCGCGTCCATCGCAATCACACGTTACGACGGCAGACCCTCGCTGTGACCGGCTGATTGGCCCTCGAAAGTCATCCCGTTTGGTGTAGACTCCGCCCGCCGCTTCACCCCATTTCAGGAGGACAGTTTCCGTGAAAGCTGCCATTTTCCACGGGCCTCATCAGCCCCTGACGATCGAACAGATTGATATCGACAAGCCGAAGGGCCACGAGGTGCTGGTGCGCACCATGGCCACCGGCGTTTGCCACAGCGACCTCCACTTCGTTGACGGCCTCTACCCGCTGCCCGCGCCGGCGGTGCTCGGCCACGAACCGGCCGGCATCGTCGAAGCTGTCGGCGACCAGGTCAGCTACGTGAAGCCCGGCGACCACGTGATCTGCTGCCTCTCCGTGTTCTGCGGCCAATGCGAGATGTGCATCAGCGGCCGCCCGAACCTTTGCCGCGCCCCTGAACTCCGGCGCGCGCCGAACGAGACCCCGCGCTTGAGCTGGAACGGCAGCCCCGTCGGCCAGTTCGCGAACCTCGGCTCCTACGCCGAGCAGATGCTGCTCCACGAACACGCCGTCGTGAAGGTTCGTGAGGATGTCGACTTCGCCAGCCTTGCGCTCATCGGCTGCGGTGTGACCACGGGCGTCGGCGCTGTCCTGAACACAGCCCGCATCGAACCGGGTTCTTCCGTGGCCGTCTTCGGCTGCGGCGGCGTGGGCCTGAGCGCGATCCAGGGCGCCCGAATCGGTGGCGCGCGCATGATCATCGCGGTCGATACAGTCGAGTCAAAGCTCGCCAAGGCAAAGGAACTGGGCGCAACGCATGTCGTGGACGCGTCTTCGCACGACCCGGTCCAGGCCATCCGCGACCTGACGGGCGGCGGCGGCGTGGAGTACGCCTTCGAAGCCATTGGCAACAAGCGCGCGGCCGAGCAGTCCTACGAGTGCCTGGACCGCGGCGGCACGGCCACCATCATCGGCATGATCCCGGTGGGCCAGAAGATCGAGCTCGACGGCCCGTCCTTCCTCGGTGAAAAGCGCATCCAGGGCTCGAGCATGGGCTCGAACCGGTTCCGCAAGGACATGCCGCGCTACATCGACTTCTACCTCCAGGGCCGCTTGAAGCTGGACGAGATGATCAGCCGCACAGGCACGCTCGAAGACGTGAACGAAGCGTTCCGGGCGATGAAGGCCGGCGAAGTGGC
>CAYTBM010000298.1:0-3952 GCA_964436025.1 uncultured Anaerolineaceae bacterium | reverse complement strand
ACAATCGAAGAAAGCCGCTTGAGTTCCTTCTCGTTCGAGTCTCCGAGAATGCGGCTGATGAATCCGAGTTTGGGCATGCGGCCAGTGTACTCGAATCCGGAAAGACGAAAGAGAAAGACGCTTACATTGCGCGGGCAATGCCCGTCGCCGCCGCGGCCAGCACGATTGCGACGAGGAGCGGCGCGCGAAACGCGACGGCGACGGCGGCTGCGGCGAGCCCCGCCGCCCGCGCGTCCACCGTCAGGCTGCTCCCGCTGCCGAACGTGTTCGTCACCACGAAGGCCGCCAGCAATGCGGGCGCCAGCGCACCAACGAGCAGCATGATTCGGGGTGGTAGCGGACGCCCGCCGACCGCTACAGGTCCGGCGGCCTTCAACGCCATGGCGGAGCCGCCAACGATGATCACGGCTGTCCAGAACTCCCTCACCGGCGCCACCAGCCCGCCAGACAAGCAGTCGAGGCAGCCACGACCGGGATGCCGACGCGCGTGAACGGCGTGAGCGTCAGCGCAATGAGCGCGCCGGCCGCCGCGGCGAGGATGGCCTGACGCGTACGAAGCTGCGGGACGAGAAGGCCAAGGAACAGAGCCGGGAAGGCAGCGTCCAGGCCGAGGCGGTTGGGGTCACCGATGAAGTCCCCGCCGATCAGGCCGATGAGCGTGCCGCACTGCCAGGACAGATAGAGCGCAACACCGGCTCCGAGTAGCGTCGCGCGGTCGACAGAGCCGTCACCGCGGTTCGCGACCGCCCACGATTCGTCGATGACCAGCTGGGCCTGGACGAAACGCCTCACTGGTGGGCCCTGGAGAGCGGGCGCAACGGTCAGGCCGATGGGCAGATACCGGGACGCCAGCAGGACAGCGGCCACAACGGCCGCGCCGAGCCCTCCGCCCGCACCGAGAATCGAGACCACCGCGAACTGTGAAGCGCCGGTGAAGGTCGTCATCGACATGAGCAGCGGCGCTACGATTCCGAACTCATTCGCGCGTGCGAGGACGCCGAACGATGCACCGAAGGCGACAAGGGCCACGCACAGCGGGAGAGACGCCCGGACGCCCGCGCGAAAGCCGATGGGTGCCACGCTTGGGGTGCGGGGCTGCATGGGGTGAGCGAATCACGGGCGTGGACTAGCCGCCACCGCCGGCCACGCGGCTTACTCTCCCAGCAGTAGGCTGACCTCGCGGCCGAAGGCATCCGGGACGCGGTACAGGTCGAGGAAGAGCGCATCAGGATGGAAGCCAAAGGTGGTCTCCGTGCCGTCGGCGAGGACGAGCTGTATGCGGATGAACGCGTTCATCGAAGTGTCGATTGGAGGTCGCTCGGCCTTGCCTTGCAGCAATGCCTGCACGAGCCGCTCAATGACCGCCGGATCTTTGGTCGACGCGACGAGTTCCTCGCGACCAATGCCCTGTTCGTCGCGATAGAGGTTCACCGTCCGCACCTTCCCGGTGACATCCAGGATGTCGCGGGCGAGGTCACCCTCCTCGGGGAACGCTTCGAATAACCAGTACTCGCCAGCCGCTGCGGCTGCGAGGCGAAAGCTCGTCTTGTACCCAACCACCGAGAAAAGTTCTGTCCCTGCGTCGATATGGAATCCATCTCCGTCACGGTTCCCGTCGTCGCCAGGTTCAAGTGGCCACGTCCGTGACGTGTCGAAGCAAACTTCGCCGAACTTCGGGCCGACGAGCGACGGGTCAAGTCGCGGCATCCCGGCGTAGGCACGGCCCAGTACGACTCTGTACCGCCGGCCGTTGAAGACGACAGACGCTGGCCCGTCCATGGGCGGGATGGGGATGGGCGTACGACCAGTTGGCGTCGGGGTGCGCGCCGGCGGGCAGACGAAAGCAGGGACAGTGGGAGAGACGGTGGGCAGCACGACGTCCGCGGGCGGCGTGTCTCGCGGTGAGAGGTCTCGCGCCAGCCCGATGACGAAGAACAGCGCCCCCACGGCGAGGGCAGCGCCGAGTCCCAGGGCGATCCAGGCCCACGGAATCCGTCGGCGGCCGTCCTTCCAGGCAGTCACGGCTTCGTCCCGGCTGGAAACGCCGAGCTTCGTCAGGATCTCGCTGACGTGGAACTTCGCGCCGTCAAGGCTTATCCCGAGCTGTTCGGCGATCTCGAGGTTCGAGTATCCCTGCTCGATAAGCTCGAGCACTGCGACCTGGCGTTCGGTCAGCTCGAATTGCCGCGTTGAGCCTCTATGTGTTCCCGTCCGTCCCACTGGCACAGGCTAGCGCCCTGAGCAGGCCAGTCACTACCCGAGCGCGGAACATAACAGTCGCTCAGGCCGTCGAGATGGCCCGCTCGCGGTCGAACGCGCGTAGGGCGAGGCGCCAGATGCC
The DNA here is from genome assembly GCA_964436025.1 of uncultured Anaerolineaceae bacterium. Taxonomy (GTDB): domain Bacteria; phylum Chloroflexota; class Dehalococcoidia; order Tepidiformales; family Tepidiformaceae; genus Amarobacter. The sequence goes on along the minus strand of CAYTBM010000298.1, from coordinate 1,611 downwards.
GAAGTCCAGGGCGAGGACGGTCGTGAAGAACACGCCCCAGGTCAGCACGCTCGGCTCGATGGTGCGCGTGACGACGAGCATGACCGGCAGCATGGCCGGGAGGAGGACGAGGCCGCTCAGGTGTTCGGCGACGCGGATGTCCTTCGCCCGCGCCGAAAACGCCATCCCGGTTAGCGTTGAGAACAGCGCGAGCGCAGGGGTCAGCAATACGAATCCGAGGGGCCACGTCCAGTCGAGCGCGGCGGAGCGCACCGGACCGTGCGCCGTACCAAAAACCACGGACATATAGGCGGCGTAGATCGCGAACGATGCAGCCACGGTCGGCGCCATGATTGCGAGCACCTTCCCGGCGAGGAACTGCGCATCCGTGAGTGGCAGCGTGAGCAGCGGTTCCAGCGTGCCCTGGTCCCGCTCGCCAATGACAGCGAACGCGGACATGGTGGCCGGGATGATCACCGGGCTCAGGAAGAAGCAGAACATCGCCTGGCCGACGGCGAGGTTCACACCGCCGATGGACTTTTCCGGGTCGAAGACGACCAGGTTCGCGATGGGCAGGATGAGGAAGACGATCGGCAGCACCGTGGCGGTCATCACGATCATGCGGTGGTGGCGGTACTCGCGGAGTTCCTTGCGGATGAGTGCGCGCACGGGCGGGGCGACGGCGAACGCGGTCATGCGGCAGCCTCCAGTTCTTCATCACGGGCGGTGCGGGCCATGAGCTCAAGGTAGGCCGACTCGAGGTCTCCGGCCTGGACGACGGACACGATATTCGCCGCGGCGTGCACGAGGCGGGCCACCAGCGGCGGCGTGTCGGCATCTGCGTCGGCGAGCTTTGCAGTGAATCCGCCGGGCAGCCAGCGCACTTCTTCGATGCCTGGCGTGGCTTCGACCGCCCGGCGCACGGGGAGGGTAGCCGGGCCGGCGAGTTCGACGTTCACCACGTTGCCGAGCAGCCTCGCCCGAAGCTGCCGCGGCGTCCCCAGTTCCAGGAGTTCTCCGTGCCGAAGGATTGCCACCCGGTCGCAGATGCGTTCTGCTTCGGCGAGGCGGTGGGTATTCATGAGGACCGTCGCGCCATCGGCAACGAGCGCGCGAATCATCCGTTCCATCGCCGCCGCTGCGGAGGGATCCAGCCCGGAAGACGGCTCATCGAGGAGCAGGACCCTCGGGCGGTGGACGATTGCGCGGGCGAGCGCGACCCGCTGCCGCCAGCCCTTGGAGAGTTGCCCAACAGGGTCGTTCGAACGGCCGGATAGTCCAACAAATTCCAGCGCCTGGTTGATGGCGCCGGCGGCATCGGACACTTCGTGGGCGTCCGCCCAGAAGATGAGGTTCTCGCGGACGGTCAGGCGCTCGTAGAGGCTTGGCTTTTCTGGCATGACGCCGACCTGGCGGCGGACGTCCATTGGCGCCGAGACCACGTCATGGCCGAGGATGCGCGCAGTCCCCGCGGTCGGCCGGATTAACGTCGCGAGGATGCGCAGCGTGGTGGTCTTGCCGGAGCCGTTGGGGCCGAGCAGTCCGAAGATCTCGCCGGGCGGGATGGCCAGGTCCAACGGCTGGAGCGCGACGCGGTCGCCAAACGTGCGGCCGGCGCGGTCGAGTTCGATG
>CAYTBM010000297.1:1916-3960 GCA_964436025.1 uncultured Anaerolineaceae bacterium | reverse complement strand
GGGCGCGTTCGACCCGCTCTTCTTCCAGCCGCTTGTCCAGCAGCGCTTCCATTGCTTTGCGATCGCGCCGCTTCGTGAGGAGCTCGGCCCGCTCCTCTTCGACATCGTTCGCGGAGTGCTCGAGCGCCGCCCTTCGGGCCACGATTTCGCGGTCGACGCGGCGCAGGTAGTCACCCGCGGCCAGCGCGTCCACGAGATCGATGGCGTGCTCGCCGAACGAGGAGTCCAGCAACGCTTCCCGGTTGCCGAGCGACTCGTTAAGCGCGTCTTCGCGCCGCCGGTAGAGGCGCATGGCCTCGGCAAGCTCACCTTCCTGGATCTTCTCGAGGCGCTCACGCTGCTTCACCAGCCTCTTCAATCGCTGTGGCGTCAACGTCATAGACAGCGTCCTCCGCCGTCTCCGGCGTCTCCGAGTTCGGATCGATGTAGGAAAGCGCGACCGTGGAGTCGGCGAATGGCGTGATTTCATCGGCGCGCTGGCGCAGGAAGGTGTTGATGGCCGGCACGGTGTCGATGGCCTGGTCCACCAGCGGGTCGCTGCCCTTCACGTACGCGCCGATCGAAATCAGGTCTCGCGCGTCCGCGTATCCTGCGAGGAGCCCCCGCAGGTTGCGCGCTGCTTCCTTGTGGGCCGGTCCCGCCACCCGGTCCATCAGACGGGAAACGCTCGAGAGCACGTCGATCGGCGGGTAATGGCCGGCGCTGGCGAGCGTCCGCTTCAACACGATGTGCCCATCGAGCGTGGCACGCGCCAGGTCAGCAATGGGCTCGTCCATGTCCTCGCCGTCCACCAGGACGGTGTAGATCGCGGTGATGCTGCCTTCGCCCGCCGGGCCGGTGCGCTCCATCAGATGCGGGAGCATGCTGAACACCGAGGGCGGGTAACCCTTGGTGGTAGGCGGCTCGCCGGCAGCCAGGCCTATTTCGCGCTGGGCCATCGCAACCCGCGTCAGGCTGTCGAACAGCAGGAGCACGTCCTGACCTTCAGCGCGGTACGCCTCGGCGATCGCCGTGGCCGTCCGTGCGGCGCAGAGGCGCATCGCGGCCGGGTTGTCACCCGTTGACGCAACCACCACACATCGTTTGAGCGCTTCGAGACCGAGGTCGTGCTCGATGAAGTCGCGCACTTCCCGGCCTCGTTCACCGATGAGGGCAATGACCGTGATGTCCGCGCCCGTGCCGCGCGCGAGCATGCCCAGCAGCGTGCTCTTGCCAACGCCGGACCCGGCGAAGATACCGACGCGCTGGCCTTTCCCCAGCGTGAGGAAACCATCCACGGCGCGGACGCCGGTTGGCAGTGGTTCGTTGATTGGCTCGCGCGCCAGCGGGTGAGGCGGTTCGGCGTGGCTGGAGACCCAGCGGACGTTGCGCGGCTCTTCTCCCCCGTCCATTGGCCTTCCAAGGCCGTCCAGCACGCGTCCGAGCAGGCTTCGGCCCACGGGCGCGGAAGGCGCCCGCCCCGCGGCCACTACGCGGGAACCGGCCACGATGGTGCCGCGGTCGAGCATGGCGAGAAACGCTTCTCCCCCGCTCGAACCCGCGCACTCTGCGGCTATCGGCCGCCCGGCCGGGTCCTCGATGAAGACGAGTTCGCGCGGCTGAAGGTTGATGCCGTGAGCAGTGGCCATCTCGCCGGAGGTGTGCATGACCGTGCCGGAACGCCGGTGCACGGGCGCAGCGGCGGCAGCTTCGAGCAGCGCATCGAGGACAGTGCTCACTCCGCGCCTCCCGCTGCCTTGAGGGCCATCTCCATCAGCTCCAGGCGGGCATCGAGCGTGGCGTCAATGGTCCCGTTGCGAAGGTCCACGATGCACCCGCCGATTGCGACCGCATCGTCAGGACGGAGGTAGCTCGCAACATCCACGAGCGCGGCCCGCACCGTTTCGAGCGCGCCCGGGCTCACGCGGATGGAAAGAATCTGCTGTCCCGCCGCCGCGCGGATGGCGTCGGCGCAGGCCTCGGCCGTGAGGGTGGCGTCGGCCTGGTATGCCGCTCCGATAACGCGCCGGGCGGCCATCGCAATCGCGTTGGCCATCGCCGGCGT
>CAYTBM010000297.1:0-1816 GCA_964436025.1 uncultured Anaerolineaceae bacterium | reverse complement strand
TTCGCGCCTTCCAACAGGTCGCTGACCGTCGTCAGCGGCCCGTCCGCGGCCACCGCTTCGCGCAGCGGGCCACCGACCACGAACACTTCGTCCTCAGGCGTCTCTACCCGGAAGATGCGGCGGCTAACCGACGAGCTCATCGTCGCCACCCCGCGAAATCACGATCTCTTCCGCCTCGTCCAGGCGCCGGATGATCTCAACCACCCGTTGCTGGGCTTCTTCCACCTGGCGCAGGCGGACCGGGCCGCTCGCCTCCATGTCCTCTTTCATCATCGCGGCCGCGCGCGTGGACATGTTCCGGAGGATGCATTCCTTCACGTTCTCCGGTGTTGCCTTCAGCGCGAGCGAGAGGTCCCGCACTTCCACTTCCCGCAGGATCCGCTGGATCGAACGGTCGTCCAGCGTGGCGATGTTCTCGAAGACGAACATGCGCTTCTTGATCTGGTCGGCGAGGTCCGGCTCGTTGTCCTCGAGGGCCTCGATGATGGTCTTCTCCGTCATGCGGCTGGACTGCTTGAGGAGGCTCACCAGCACTTCGATGCCGCCGACACTCTGCGACTGCCGGGTTGGCTGGAGCACCGCGCTGAGCTTCCTGCGAAGCACTGATTCGACTTCGTTCACGATTTCCGGGTTCGCGCGGTCCATCAGCGCGATGCGCTGAGCCACGTCCGCCGCCATCTCCGGATCGAGCCCCGCAAGCACCTGCGCGGCCTTCTCCGACTGCAAAAAGCTTGCAAGCAGCGCGATGGTCTGCGGATGTTCGTTCGACAGGAAGTTCACCAGCTGAGCCACGTTGAGGTGACGCAAGAAACCGAAAGGCACCGTGGGAGAAGTGGCCGAGAGCCGGTCGATCAGTTCAGTGGCCTTATCTTCGCCGAGCGCGAGGCGGAGCAGCTCTTCCGCGTATTCGAGGCCCCCCAGCGAGATGACGTTGCGGGCCACGGCCGACTCTTCGAAGTCTTCGATGACTTCCTTGCGCTGTTCGTGCCGGATCTCGCCCATGGCAGAGATTTCCCAGGTGAGGCGTTCGATGTCCTCGTCGCTCATGTGGCGCAGGATCTCCGCCGAACGCTCTTTGCCCAGGGTGATGAGCAGAGCGGCAGCCTTCTTCCTGCCTTTGAGCTTCTCGTCGCCTCGTGCAACCACGGCCTATTCCTCTTCGCGCATCCAGGTTTGGACTACGTCCGCGACGGCGCGCGGGTTGGCATCCGCGAGGCGGAGCACGCGCTCCTCGTGGGGGTCCGTCGCGGGCTGAAGCGCCGGGATGTCGTCGGCGGGTGGGAGGGCCGCCATGGCCGCCGCGGCATGGAGCAGCGGTGTGTGCTGCGGAGCGGGCAATGTCAGCTGGCGCTTCCCCAGCGAACGCAGCAGCAGCATGACGAGGACGAAGCCGAGGATGACCGCGAGCATGGGCAGCAGCAGCTTCAAGTACGAAAGGTAGGTGCCGAGCCCGTCGTTCGCGGCCGGCAGGAGGTCCTTCACGGCGCTCTCATCGAACGGCAGGCGCGTGACGCTCAGGGTGTCGCCGCGCACCTGGTCGAGTCCGACAGCCGCCGCGACGGCGCTGGTGATACTCGCTTCCTGGGCGGCCGTAACGCTCTCATCGAGCACCACCGACACACTCAGCTTCTCCACCGAGCCCGGCGCTTTCACCGTGGTCGATGTGGTCTTGTTGATCTCGTTGTTGGTCGTGGTTTCCGTCTTGGTGTAGGTGCTGTTGCCGTTCGCGGTCGTGTTCGTACCGCCACCGGTGCCGCCGTTCGTGCCCGTGCCCGGAACGTTCCCGACGTTGAGATTGCTTCCATTGAAGCTTTCG
>CAYTBM010000296.1:0-3974 GCA_964436025.1 uncultured Anaerolineaceae bacterium | reverse complement strand
AGAAGTCGACGTTCGGGTAGAGCGGCTTGCCTTCCAGCTTGCGCGCCAGGTAGTCGCGCAGCTTCAGGCTCAGGTCGAAGTACTTCCGGTCCGGCGACGTTTCGGCCAACTCGTGGCCGAGTTTCTCGAGGATGATCGCGCGCGGGTCAGTGGTCTTATACACGCGGTGGCCGATGCCCATCACGCGTTCGCCCCGGGCCAGGAGCGCTTCCACATGCGACGCAATGTTCTGCTCGGTCCCGATCGCCTCGACCAGCTTGTAGACGGCCTCGTTCGCGCCGCCGTGCAGAGGGCCCTTGAGCGTGCCGATCGCCGAAGCAATCGCGCTGTACATGTCGCTGAGCGTAGAAGCTGTGACCAGCGCTGAGAACGTCGACGCGTTCATTTCGTGCTCCGCGTGCAGAATCATCGCGACGTCGAACACACGCTGTTCGAGCGCGTTCGGCTCCTTCCCGTTGAGCATCCAGAGGAAGTTGGCCGAGTGCCCCAGGTCATCGCGCGGGGCGACCGGCTGAAGGCCCTGGCGCAGGCGATGGAAAGTGGCCAGCACGGTTGGCATGATTGCCGTCAGCCGGGCGGCCGTCTGCTTGAGCTGGGCATTCGTCAGGTCGCTCGAAGCAGGATCCAGGGCGCCGGCGATGATGACCGCCATCTCGAGCGCTCGCATCGGCCGGATCTGGCCAACGATTTCAGCGAGGATGCGCTGGTTCAGGTCCGAAAGGTTGCGCTCCGCGAGGAGCGTGGCTTTGAGCGCCGAAAGTTCGGCCGCCTCGGGCAGGCGGAGGTTCCAAAGGAGGAACGCGACTTCTTCGAAAGTCGAGTGGTCGGCGAGGTCGAAGATGTCGTAGCCGGAGTAGATCAGCTCGCCCTTGATGCCGTCGATGCGGCAGAGCTTGGTCGCGGTTACGTTGACGCCTTCAAGGCCTCGGGCAATAGTCTCGGACACGGTTCTGGCTCCTGCGAGATTGTATACAGCCGCCGGATCTTACCACCCACCACGCCGGTTGTCCGGCAATCCTCCAGTCAATCGCATGCGAATAGTCCGTTCATTTGCCTTCATTCGGGGTATCCCTCATTTCTCGTCCCTTAGGTCCAACCGGCCCTGCTGATCTGTCCCCACCGGTCGTCCCGCCTTGCGAAAACGCCCGGTTAGATGAGAAATAGCTTTGAAAGGGAGTGCACGCCATGCAACTTCGCACAACCTTGAGGATGGGCTTCGTCTTCCTCCTCATCGCCCTTGGCGCCGTCCTCGGCGCCGCCTGCTCAGCTTCCGCCGCCCCGATTGTCGAGGCCAAACTGCTCGCTCCGCCGAACGTCCCGCCGGCGCCTCCGCGCACCGAGTCCCACGTCGTCGTCCACCTCGAGGCCAAGGAAGTCGAGACTGAGATCGCCCCTGGCGTCACCTACAAGCTCTGGACGTTCAACGGCACCGTACCCGGGCCGATGATCCGTGCCCACGAAGGCGACACCATCGAGATCTTCCTCACAAACAACGGCTCCAGCACCGTCTCACATAACATTGACCTGCACGCCGTGAACGGCCCCGGCGGCGGCGCCGGCGCCACTACCGTCGCCCCCGGCGAGACCAAGTCCCTCTCCTTCAACGCCGAAGCATCTGGTCTCTTCACCTACCACTGCGCCGCGGGCCTCGTCGCCGACCACATCGCCAATGGCATGTACGGCGGAATCCTCATCGAACCCCGCGAAGGCCTGCCCACCGTCGACCGCGAGTTCTACGTCGGCCAGAGCGACTTCTATACCTCCGGTGAAACCGGCGCGACCGGCCTGCAGGAGCTCGACATGAACAAGCTCCTGGCCGAACAGCCCACCTACGTCGTCTTCAACGGCAATACCAAGGGCCTCATCGGCGATAAAGCGCTCAAGGCCAACGTCGGCGACACCGTCCGCATCTACTTCGTTGACGGCGGCCCGAACCTCACCTCCAGCTTCCACGTCATCGGCGAGATCTTCGACAAGGCGTGGGCGTGGGGCACGCTTGAGTCTCCCGCGATCGAAGGCGTCCAGACCATCTCCGTCCCGCCGGGAGGTTCGACTATCGTCCAGTTCAAGGTGACCGTCCCCGGCGACTACAAGCTCGTCGACCATGCCCTTGGGCGCGTCGCCAAGGGCGCCGCGGGCACGCTCACCGTGACCGGCGCCGCGAACCCTGACGTGTTCAACGTCCCCGGCGGCGCTGCCGCCGCGGCCGCCGCGAGCGGACACGAAATGTCCGGCACGCCGGCCACCGGCGGCAGCGCTCCCGCTGTCTCCACCGGCACCATCAAGGTCACCATGAAGGACAACCTGTTCGACCCGAAGACCATCGCGGTCAAAGCCGGCGACTCGGTGATGTTCGATGTGCAGAACGTCGGCAAGGTCCCGCACAACATGCGCATCGCCACAATTGACGGCAACTACGACGCCGCCCCCGGCGTCGTCACTACTCCTGAAATCATCAACGCCGGCAAGAGCGGGATGATCGATTGGAAGGTGCCGGCCCAAACGGGAACGTACAAGTTCCGCTGCGACATTCACCCCACGGAGATGACTGGCACGATCACCGTGCAGTAGGCCCCCTGGGAGGATGCACTGGAGAGCCGGGCCCATTCGGCCCGGCTCTCTCGCTATTGGTGATGTTCGCTACACCCATGTCCCGAAAAGCCGCCCAGCCTTGCCCGTTCGACCGTCTCGCCGCACGCCCGGGCATGCTGCAATGGATGAGCGCCACACAGCGCAAAGGAAGCACGCCATGAATCGCTTTCTCCTCCTCGCTCTGCTGCTCGCCTTACCCGTGTTCGCCGCCGCCTGTGGTTCTGACTCCGGCGGCGACTCCGGAGGAAGTGAGGCGAAACCGGGCCACATCACCGTCAAGATGTTCGACAATTCGTTCAAGCCCAATGAAATCACGGTCAAGGCCGGGACGAAGGTCACCTTCGACCTGCCGAACGTGGGCATCCTGCCCCACAACATGCACATCGCCTCGGACCGCGGGGTCTACCGGGAAAGCCCCTGGATGAGCGAGACCATCCTCGGCGGCAAAACCACCACGCTCGAGTGGGATGTGCCCGCCACGGCTGGGACCTATCTCTTCCGCTGCGACGTTCACGAGGCGGAGATGACGGGCAAGATCACCGTAGAGTGATGGGGCGGATCACGCACCGGCAGCGAGGCGAGTCATCGCCGCCAGACCCGCCTCGACCCCGAAAACCGGCAATCCCCAGTCGCTAGAGCCGTTCCGCCACCAGTGTCCCCATCTTCACCGTGTCCACCACCGACGCTCCCTTACCCGCGATGTCCGGCGTGCGGTAGCCGTCCTTAATGACACCATCGACTGCCTCCTCGATCGCCGCGGCCTCCGCTTCGAGCCCGAGCGAAAGACGCAGCATCATCGCGGCGCTCAGGATCATCGCCAGCGGGTTTGCCTTCTTCTGACCGGTGATATCCGGTGCGCTGCCGTGGATCGGCTCGTAGAGGCCAATGCCCGTGCCATCCCTGTTGCGCTTGCCCAGGCTCGCTGACGGCATCATGCCCATGGAGCCCGCCAGCATCGCCGCCTCGTCCGTCAGGATGTCGCCGAACATGTTCTCGGTGACGATCACATCGAAGCTGGCAGGACGGCGCACCAGGTACATCGCGCAGGCGTCCACCAGGATGTGTTCGAGTTCCACATCCGGATACTGCTTGCCGACTTCGGTTGCGATTTCACGCCAGAGCTGGCCAGTCCGCAGCACGTTCGCTTTATCTACGCTCGTCACCTTCTTCTTGCGCTGGCGCGCGAGCTGAAACGCGACGTGACAGACCCGCTCCACCTCTTTCTCGCTGTAGCGGAGCGTATCCACGCCCTGGCGTCCACGCGCGTTCTCCCAGCGCTTCTGCGGCCGCCCGAAGTACAGCCCGCCGGTCAGCTCGCGGATGACCACCATATCGACGCCGTCGAGCACTTCGGGCTTCAACGTGCTCTCGCCAATCATCTC
>CAYTBM010000295.1:0-3976 GCA_964436025.1 uncultured Anaerolineaceae bacterium | reverse complement strand
TGGTCGCTGCCATCGCCCTCGAAGAAGGCCCGCGCATGACCAGCCTCCTCGTCGACACTCCGCACGACCAGATCCGCTGCGACATGCCGGTAGAAGTGGTCTGGCAGGACGTCAGCGACGAAGTCTCGATGCCATATTTCAGGGGGCGGTGAGGCTGGAGTCGCGGGGCTCAGCCCCCGCTTAATGAGTTGCCATGCCAAACGCCACGTTCGCGTTAGTCCCACCACCAAACCCACGACCACCGCCACGCCCGTTCGTCCTCCACCAGGTGCGCCTCCACCGGGTTGCGCACGATGTAGATCGCGGTTGCCTCGAAGTCGGCCTGATCCCGGCACACGCGGTCCCACATGCCGGGCTGCCACACTGGCCCGAAGTGTCCAGCGTCACGAGCGAGCTTCGAGGTCCACGACTTCCAGCGTTGTTGGAACGTGAGGACGTCTTGCTCCCGAGGACTTACAAGTAGGTGTAGGTGATCCGGCATGAGGCAGGCCGCGAAGAGTTCGACGCGCGCGGCAGTCCGCTGCTCGAGTACGGATGCCCAGATGGCGTCTGCCACGCGGTGGGCGAACTCTGTAACGTCTGGATGCGCTCGGAACGTGAGATGGAAGACTCGTTCCGAGTCGGAGTACGCCTCACGGTCAGAGAGCTTGGTGTTCTTGGGGTACCGCACCGCAGGATGTTAGCGGATAGACCGTCCGACGCCGCCCCCAACATGGCAACTCAATAAGCGGGGACTGAGCCCCGCGACTCCAGTTGGCGCGTCAATGCACGAAGAACTCCCCCAACAACCTCCCCGTCTCCTCCGGCGCTTCCTCCGCCAGGAAGTGCCCGCTGCTCACCGGCCCTCCGCGCACATCCTCGGCCCACTCGCCCCAGACGGGAAGCATGTCGCGCGCCGTGGCGCCGGGGCGCTGGCCCCAGAGGGCGAGCATCGGGCAGGTGATTTTGCGCTTGCCGTAGTCCGCGGCGTCGATCTCGTAGTCGGTGGTGGCGCCGGCGCGGTAGTCCTCGCAGCAGGCGCGGACTGTCTCGGGGTTCGAGAAGCAGCGTTCGTACTCGGCCAGGGCCTCAGGGTGGAACTGGAACCCCGGCGCGGCCCAGCGCGCGAGCGTGTTCCTCAGGTAGAACACCGGGTCGGCCGCGATCAGCGTCTCCGGCAGCGGCGCCGGCTGCGCCAGGAACTGCCAGTGGTAGGAGCCCATCGCCGCCCGCCAGTTCATCGCCTCCCAGGTCGAATACGTCGGGATGATGTCCAGCGTCGCCAGCCGCTCGACCCGCTCGGGATGATCCAGCGCCATGCGGTAGGCCACGCGCGCGCCACGGTCGTGCCCGGCCAGCCGGAACCGCTCGAACCCCAGCGCCGCCATCGCCGCCACCAGTTCGGCGGCCATCCCGCGCTTCGAATACGGCAGGTGCCCCGGCACTGACGGCGGCTTGGACGAATCGCCATACCCCGGCAGGTCCGGGCAGACCACGGTGAACTTCGCGGCGAGCATCGGCGCCACGGCGTGCCACATCACGTGCGTCTGCGGGTACCCGTGCAGGAGGAGCACCGGCGGCCCGTCGCCGCCCACGCGGAGGTGGATCGTCCCGCCCGGAGTCGCTACGTCACGCGCCTCAAACCCTTCGAACAGCGTCACTCAGCACACCCTCCGTGACCTGTCAGCAGCCTCCGTGGCCTCCGTGCCTTCGTGGTGCCCCTCAACCAAGCCGTTCGAAGTTCGGCGCGCGCTTCTCGATGAGCGCCCTTGCCCCCTCGGTCGCGTCCGGCCGGCCCACGGCCTTCCACTGGACGACGTCGGCCTCGCGGAAGGCGCGTTCGTAGTCGGCGCCCATGTGGGCGTACAGCAGCGACTTCGTTTCCGCGAAAGCCAGCGGCGCAATGCCGCCCGAAATCTCGCGAACGTAGGCCTTCGCCCGCTCGACCACGTCTTCGCCTTCGTCGCAGACGTACTCGACCAGGCCAAGCCTCATCGCTTCGGCGGCGTCGATGCGCTTGCTGGTCATCATGAGGTCCATGGCGCGTCCCGGCCCGACCAGTCGCGGCAGCAGCCATGTCATGCCGTGCTCTCCGATGAGTCCGCGTTTCATGAAGACCGTGGTGAAGCTCGCCGTCGAAGCCGCGATACGCACGTCGCACTTCGCGGCAAGGACGAATCCGCCGCCCGCCGCCACGCCGTTCACCGCCGCGATGACCGGCTTCGGCACGGCCAGCAGCTTCGTGAACAGCCCCGGAATCTCGGCGGTCGGCGTCCCTGAGCGCGAACCCGGCTGGCTCGCTTCGGCGGCGGTCACATCGACCAGCGCTTGCGAGTCCAGCCCGGCCGAAAACGCCCGTCCCGTCCCGGTGATGACAATGCCGACGACCCGACCGTCTGAGACCAGTTCATCGATGGCGCGGTTGATCTCCGCGAGCGTGTGGTACGTGAAGGCATTCAGCTTCTCCGGCCGGTTCAGGCGGAGCACGCCAACCGGGTCCTCAACTTCGACGACGATGTCCGTGTATTCGTTCATTGGCCTAAGGGGTGTCCTGCGTCTCTCATCGCCAGCAGCCGGTGGGGCACGGCGGGGTTCTTATCCTGCCACATGCGGTCGTGGCCCATCTTCGTCCACTCCAGCATCTCGCGTTGGGCGGCGAGTACGTAGAAGCGGTTCGCACGCACGGCATCGAAAACGGCGTCAGCCATGTCGGACGGCTGGAACGAATCGCCGGGAAACGCGGTCTCGCCAGCGGTCACTGGCTCTTCGCCGCCACCGAGAGCCGCCGGACGGTTGCGTTCGGCTTCGAAGATCTTGGTCAGAACAGCGCCGGGGCAGAGCACCGATGCGCTGACCTTCGTCTGGCGAATCACGAGGTCGCGGTACAGGCTCTCGCTGATGGCCAGGCAGGCGTGTTTCGAGGCATCGTAAATGGCGTTCCCGGCGCGGCCCGTGATGAGGCCTGCCATCGAGGCCGTGTTGACGACGTGTCCCTCTTCGCCGCTGGCGAGCATCCCCGGGACGAACGCGCGGATGCCGTGGATCACGCCCCAGACGTTCACCGAGAGCGTCCACTCCCAGTCGCGCGGTTCGAATTCCCAGGCGGCCTTTTCGGCGGTCATGACGCCGGCGTTGTTGCAGAGCAGATGCACGGCGCCGAGTTCTTCGAACACCGAGCGCGCCAGGTTGTCGACCGCGACCTGGTCAGTCACGTTGCAGAGGCGGCCGTGGACGGTGTAGCCGCGCCGGCTGAGGTTCGCGACCGCCTCGTTAAGGGCATTGGCTTCCACATCGGCCATCACCACGGTCATTCGCTCGCGGCCGGCGCGCTCCGCCAGGGCGAACCCGATCCCGCTTGCCGCCCCCGTCACCACCGCCACCCTGCCGTCGAACGTGTCCATAGGCGCCTCCCGAAAAGAGGCCCGGACTGTAACAGGTTTGGCGGCAGTCGGTCAGGAAACGCGGGGCGGAAGCGAAGGCGCCATCGCGGGCCAGCCGGCCGCGTTGCGTAGCCGGATGCCGGAGAAGTGGAACGAGTGCTCCCACGCGCCGAACAGCGGCGCGAGGCTGGGCATGAGCCGAAGCTCCACGTCCGCCGCCTTCAAAGCATCCACGAGGTCCCCCACGGGCTCGATAGACAGTGGAGTCACTGTGTTGAAGCTGACCAGCATCCAGGGGTCATCGGCGAGCGGCCGGAAACGCTCAGGGGCCAACTCGTAGCGAAAGAGCGCTGTCGAATGCATCGCCGCAAGCCAGCGCCACTCGATGCAGGCGATGCGGGCTGTGCGGTCCCCGCCGAACCAGCGGTCGAGGTCATCGGCGGTCGTCTGTGGGGTCGGCCAGAGCAGGATGCGTGGGCAGTCTCGAGGGAAGAGATAGGTCCATGCCCGTTGGTCGTCCACAGCCCAGACCATCGGCTCGACCTCGGGCCGCTTCTCCGGGGCGCGCGGCACAAAGCGGGCGATGGAAGGGTCTTCGCTGAAGTGAAAGAGTCTCA
>CAYTBM010000294.1:0-3995 GCA_964436025.1 uncultured Anaerolineaceae bacterium | reverse complement strand
GCTTATTCATCCTATATATTGGCCCTATCGACGCCCGTTGCCGCGGGCGAATGGAGTGCGCCATGGCTTCCTCTCCCACGTTCGTCGAAGCTCCCGGACTGAATTTCGACTGGCTGAACCTCGATACCCAGCAGGGTATGAACATCCAGGCCGGTCGCCGCGGCCTCACCCTGGAAGACATCAACGCCATGACCTATGGCGTCGAAGAGAAGACGGAAGCCGGCATTTCCATCTTCACCCCTCGCGGCTCCAAGGCTGATCCGCGCTCCCCGCGCCACGCCCGCCAGTACAAGTCCAAGGGCGATGTCTGGTCCGAAAGCGCCATGCTCCTCTACGAAGAGGCCCAGCAGCGCCAATGGTCCAGCGCCCGCGATATCCCCTGGGACACCCTCAAGCCCCTCCCGGACGACATCGAGTGGGCGATGTGCACCCTCTGCACGTTCCTCACCCAGGTTGAATTCATCGCAGGCGACCTTCCCGGCCGCTTCATGGAACAGGTTCACCCGGACCACTTCGAGTCCCAGCTGTTCCTCGGAACCCAGATCATGGACGAGAGCCGCCACCTCGACGTGTTCCGCAAGCGCGCCCTCTCGAACGGCGGCGGCATGGTCGATGCCGGCTTCGGCGCCATCAACCTCCTCAGCGTCGATGACTTCACCGAGATGACCGCCCTCCTCCACCTCGTCGGCGAAGGCTTCGTCCAGACGCTCTTCCGCATGGGCGAGCTCATCTCTCAGAACGACGCCGAGAAGAAGATCTTCCGCCTCGCCGCCCAGGACGAGAGCCGCCACCTTGCCTTCGGCGTCACCCACCTCAAGTACGTCATGGACACCGAGCCCTGGCGCAAGGAAGAGCTCCACCACTACCTCGACATCCAGGAAGGCGCCCTCGGCCAGAGCCAGCAGGCCAGCCTGACCACCAACCCGACGACCGGCGAAGCCCTCGCCATCCTCGCCGGCGGTGGCGTCGAGCACATGGACGAAGGTTTCGCCAAGCTCATGATCATGCGCAAGCGCCAGATCAACGAGTACATGCACCGCCTCGAAGTCATCGGCCTCGGCGACCGCCGCGAGCGCATGGCACCCGGCATGCGTGAATTCCTCGATCCGGTCAACAACAACTAGGAGCGGCCCGCCACGCATTCCACTGCCGCCCCTTCGTGGGGCGGCAGCCGTTTTCCAGGGAGAAGCCACCAATGGAACTGAAGGACACCACCAAAGCCCGCGGCCAGATGCTCGGTTGGACCGACGACCTCGTCGCCAAGATCGAAGCATCCGCGCTGAAGGACCGCACCGTCGCGAACATGGCGTACATGAAGCTCCCGGCCGAACGCGTCTCTGCCTTCGTCGACAAGGTCAACGAGAACCCGGACCGCATGAGCCAGATCACCTTCAACTTCATCCGCACGAAGTCGGAACGTGGCGTCCGCGCGACGCCAGGCCCCGACGGCATGACCCTGGACCGCATAAACATCGGCACCTACGGCCAGGTGCCGGACATGTGGCCGTATGAGAACGACGCGCCGCGCGGCTCTCACCCGAACGAAGACAACTACCTCCCCGGCAGCTACACCATCTTCGACAAGTCCGAAGTGTGGGCCGAAGGCGTAGATGTCCTTTACGAGGACGCCATCAAGGAGCGCTGGATCCCCGCCACCGACCTCGACTGGGCAAATGGTCTGAAAGAACTGCCGGACGAAGTCGAGCGCGCTATGTGCCAGCTCTGCACCACCTACAGCGCCAACGGCCTCGTCGAGCAGAAGATCATCTCGAAGTGGTTCGAGCCGATTAGCTACGGCTTCCACGACGTCATGCTCTTCCTCGGCACCCAGGTCTACGACGCCGGACACAAGGTCGAAGCGCTACGCAAGCGCGCGCTGGCGAACGGTGGCGGTCTCGGCCAGGCGCCCCTCGGGACGCTCTACCGCGCCTGGTACGGTGCCCTCAAGCTCACCGAGATGCTGGTCTGCCTCGACGTAGTCTACAAGTCGTACGAAGTGAGCCTGTTCGAGGCCAACCGCGACTTTGCGAAGACCGAGCTCGATTACAAGCTCTTCGACCTCATGGCGAACGACTCGAAGCGCCATCTGGAATACGGCAAGCGCCACATGCTCTGGTACATGCAGCACCATCCGCGTGGCCAGCAGAACGTCCAGGCCTGGCTCGGGCGCGGCGAAGCGTCGCTTTCGAACGAAATCCGCCACAGCCATGCCGAGCGCGAAGCCCTCGTCGTTCTCTTTGCGAACGGTCTGGAGAAGGTGAACACCGGCGTCGAAAAGCTCCGCCAGCTCCGCCAGAAGCAGAACATGGACTACATCGCGCTCATGGACGGCCTCGGCATCGACCGCCTGCCGCAGTTCAATCCCGGCCTTGCCCGGATGGCCGAAGACCCGCTGGCGGTGTAGGAATCACCAGCCCTCGGTCTTGAGTCATCAGCGGCAAGGTCGCAGCGCGGCTGCGCGCCGCGAACCGCCCAGGCTACCGACTAATGACTAACGGCTAACGGCTAACCATGCGCACCGCCACTTCCCTCCTCAGCGAACGCAACTTCGCGCTCCTCTTCTTCGGCCGATGCGTGTCGTTCCTGGGCAACGCGATGGCCCCGGTTGCGCTGGCGTTCGCCGTCCTTCACCTCACGGACTCCGCTTCTGCGCTGGGCATTGTCCTCGCCTCCCGCATGGTGCCGAATGTCATCTTCCTCGCCTTCGGCGGGGTCATCGCCGACCGCCTGCCGCGCAACGCCGTCCTCGTTGGCAGCAATCTCGTTGCCGGCGGCTCGCAGGCCATCGCCGCGTTGCTGCTCATTACTGGTGCGGCCGAGGTCTGGCACCTGGTCGTCCTCGAAGCCGTGAACGGGGCAGCCTTCGCCATCTTCTATCCGGCTGACACCGCGGTCGTGCCGCTCACCGTGGCTGAAGACCGCTTGCAGTCTGCTAACGCGTTCCTGCGCCTTGGCACGAACCTGACGATGATCGGCGGAGCAGCCGTGGCCGGAGTGTCCGTGGCTGCGTTCAACCCCGGCTGGACCATCGCACTGGACGCGGCAACCTTCCTCGTTGCCGCTGCCCTGATGGGCCAGATGCGCGGCATCCGCGCGGCCGCCCAGGCCGGATCGAGCATCATCGCCGACCTCCGCGCCGGTTGGAGCGAGTTCACGGCGCATCGCTGGCTTTGGACCATCGTCGCCCAGTTCACCATCATGCTGATTGGCTTTTTCGGCGCCTTCATGGTCCTCGGCCCACTGGTGGCCGAACGCGATTTCGATGGCGCCCGCTCATGGGCGGCCGTACTCGCCGGGCAGTCGATCGGCTTGATGGCCGGTGGTTTCATAGCGCTGAAGTGGCGCCCGGAACGGCCGATTCTCATGGCAACGTTCGCGGTTTTCGGAAACGCGTTTCCTATCGCGGCGCTCGCTCTCGGCCTGCCCCTCCCCGTCGTGGTGCTGGCCGCCCTGGCGAACGGCGTTGGCATGGAGCTCTTCGGCGTCTTCTGGTACACCGCCCTCCACGAACACGTCGCCCCCGAGGCCCTTTCCCGCGTGAGCGCCTACGACGCCCTCGGTTCGATCGCGCTGTCGCCGCTCGGCCTGGTGGCTGCCGGTCCCCTGGCTGATCAAATCGGCGTTGATGCCACGCTCTGGGTTGGCGCCGCGCTCGTCGTCGTACCCACCGCCCTGGTCCTCCTCGTCCCGGAAGTCCGCACCCTCCGCTCGAAACACCTCCCGCTCGACGCGATCGCCGCGCCGCCTCTCGGCGCGCCGGCTGAACCCTGAGCGGACCAGCGGCGCACGCTGCACAGGGCCCGTGATGGAACCGCGACCGGAAGGGAGCGGATCACGGCACAGCGAAACACCCGCGCGTTAGCACATGGGGCCCGTGATGGAACCGCGACCGGAAGGGAGCGGATCACGGCACAGCGAGACAGCCGCGCGTTAGCACATAGGGCCCGTGATGGAACCGCGACCGGAAGGGAGCGGATCACGGCACAGCGAGACAG
>CAYTBM010000293.1:0-4022 GCA_964436025.1 uncultured Anaerolineaceae bacterium | reverse complement strand
AGACTCTGAAGCGGTTAGGAGGCGGGAAATGAGCGCCTTCGCCAGCCATTGGAAATTACGGCTTGCCGCCGCTTTCGCGGTGATGCTCCTCGCACTGGCCCCCTCGTTCGCCCACCACGCCCTTGCCCACCCGCTGGGGAACTTCACGGCCAACCGGTACGCGCGCGTCGAGGTCTACCAGGACCGGGCGCTGCTGCACTACGTGGTGGACATGGCCGAGATCCCGGCGTTCCAGGAAGTCGACCGCATCGATACGGACCACGACGGCGAGGCGTCGACGGAGGAGCTGGCGGCCTATGCGCAGAAGCAGGCCGCTGCCTACCCGGCGAAGTTCTCGCTGTCGCTGGACAGACGGAAGCTCGATCCGGTGGTCATTGATGCCCAAGCTCAGTTGCTGCCCGGCCAGGGCGGGCTGGACACGCTCCGCTTCGTCGCGGTGTACGACGTGCCGTTCGGTGCGGTGAACGCGGGCTCGAACGCGCGCATCGCCTTCGACGACCAGAACTTCGCAGGCGGGCAGGGCTGGAAGGAAGTGGTAGTGCGGCCATCTGAGGGCGCCCGGGTTTCAGTAGATCCGGCGCTCACCGTCGACCAATCGGACGCGCTGCTCCACTACCCGGCGGAGACGCTGAAGTCGGCGCCGCAAGTGAACGGCGTGGAGTTTAGCTGGACTGCCGGGACAGGTTCGCCAGCGCCGGAGTCGGCGAACCTGCAGGTCGCGACGGAAGGCCGGGGCGCGAGTGGCTTCGCGGGCATTTTCCGTGACCTCTCGGACGGGCATGTGACCGTGGGTTTTCTGTTGTTGTCGTTGCTCATCGCCTTCGCGTTTGGGGCGCAACACGCGCTCGGGCCGGGGCACGGGAAAACGATGGTGGCGGCGTATCTGGTAGGCAGCCGCGGGACGCCCAAACACGCGGTCGCGCTCGGACTGACGGTCACAGCGACGCATACCTCGACGGTGTACCTGCTGGGGTTTGTCACGCTGGTGGCGGCCGCGTGGTTGTCGCCTGAGACCGTCTACCTGTGGATGGGCGTCGCCGCCGGGGTGATGGTGATGGCGTTCGGACTGGTATTGTTTGCGCAACGGTCGCTGAGCTACCGGAACGCGCAGCGGGCGAGCGGCGTTCACCGTCACGGGCTTTTCGGAAAGGCGCATTCGCATGGGCCCCTGGAGCACGAGCAGTTTGGCCACGACGAGAGCGAACATGGCCATGACCGCGCTCACGGGCATGGCGCCAAGGAAGGCCGAGTCAGCTGGCGAAGTTTGCTCAGCCTGGGCGTGCTGGGCGGACTGCTGCCGTGCCCATCGGCGGTGGTGGTGATGGTGGCTGCAATCTCGCAGGGGCAGGTGCTCCTGGGGATGCTGCTAATCGTAGCGTTCAGCCTTGGGCTGGCGGGTGTGCTGATTGCGATTGGGTGCTCGCTCGTGCTCGGGCGGAAGATCCCGGCGCGGCAGCGGCGCTTGCTAGAGCATCAGTTGGCGGTGCGGCTGGTGGCGGTCCTGCCGGTGGTGAGCGCGGCGGTGGTGACGCTGGTGGGGATCGGGCTGACGTACCAGGCGGTGGCGCGCGTGTGAGCGGGGTTCAGAGGACCATTCGGGGGTGGAGCGGCCCACCGGGCCGCGGCTACACTGGGTGTATGGCTTTGCGGCATCCGGAACGTCCGCCATGGTTGAAGGTCCGCTTCCCAGCAGGCGGGAACTACGAGCGGTTGCGTGACCTGATGCGCGAGCAGGAGTTGCATACAGTCTGCGAAGAAGCGCGGTGCCCGAACATCGGCGACTGCTGGAGCCGCGGCACGGCCACGTTCATGATTCTCGGCGACACGTGTACCCGGTCTTGCGGGTTCTGCGCCGTGAAGACCGGACGGCCCGGGACGATCGACCTGGGCGAGCCGAAGCGCGTTGCAATGGCCATCGAGCGCATGGGCCTGAAGCACGCGGTCATCACCAGCGTGAACCGCGATGAACTCGCGGATGGCGGCGCCGGCATCTTCGCCGAAACCATCCATTGGGCGCGGCGGCTGTCGCCGGAGACCACTCTGGAAGTGCTGATCCCGGACTTTAAGGGAGACTGGAACGCACTCGGCTCCGTCCTGGCGGCGCAGCCCGAGATTTTGAACCACAACACCGAGACGGTTCCGCGGCTCTACGCCACCGTCCGCCCGCAGGCGCGATACCAACGGTCGCTGGAGCTGTTCCGCCAGGCCCGGCGGCTGGACCCTGGGACGCTGACCAAGAGCGGGTTGATGGTTGGTCTTGGCGAAACGCGCGACGAACTCCTGGCGGTGTTCCGGGACTTGCGGGCCATGGATGTCGATATCCTGACGGTTGGCCAGTACCTTCAGCCCACGCCCGCGCACCTTCCGATAGTCCGCTACTGGACCCCTGACGAGTTCGCGGACTTGAAGGGGGCCGCGCTGGGACTCGGTTTCCGCCACGTCGAGTGCGGCCCTCTTGTGCGCAGTTCGTACCACGCCGAAGAGCAGGTGCATGGGGCCTCGCCGGCGATCCGGCCGCGCGCCATCGAAACGAGTATCATCCCCCTCACGGTGCTGGACGCCTGACGATTGGGGAATTCCCTAGGGTGTTCTCCCAATTGTTAAGACGGTCATACATCAATACGTTCCCATAGTGACAGTAGCGGTCATGCAGCCTGGGTCAGAACAAGAACAGGGCGAACTCTACCGGCGCGAAGCCATGGGGGCGTTCGCCCATGAAGTCCGCACGCCGCTTACGTCCATCAAGATGGTGATGGAGCTGGCTCGCCGTCAGTCTACCCAGGGCGGGCTACTCCTCGACGACGAACTCGCCCAGATGCTCCGCACTTCGGTCGATGACCTCCAGTCGCTGGCTGACGACCTCCAGGAAACGTCGCGCCTGGAACGCGGCCGGCTGACCCTGTCCCAGGGGCCGTGCGATCTCGGCGCGGCCGTGGAGGCAGCGCGAGACCTGATACACGGCATCGAAATCGCGGGCAGCGTTGCGCCGGGCATCGAAGGCCCGTGGGATGCCGCTCGGCTCGTCCGGGCGATCGCCGGCTTCGCTGAAAGCGCAAACCGCATTGGCGACGGCTCTGGAGTTGTGGGCCTTGATGCCGCCACACGTGGTGGGACGGTCGAACTCGCATTCTGCAGCGGCCAACCTGGCGGGAACGAACGGCCGATTGCGGCTGATGCCGGGTTTTCGTTTTTTCGTTCACGCCAGCTTGTATTAGCCATGGGCGGCTCCGTACACTTCCAGCGAGCTGAGCGCTTCGCGACTTTTCGTGTCGCGCTTCCGCTGGGTCTCCCCGGAGACACACCATGACCAAGCAAATGAAGATCCTCCTCGCTGAAGACGAGCGGACGATTTCCCGCCTGATCCGGCAGGTGCTGACCAATGCCGGACACGATGTGGTGGGCGTCCAGAGTGCCGCCGAGGCGGTGGAACACCTTGAAACGACCGCGTTCGACCTGGTACTGCTTGATTTGAATCTCGCCGACGGAGATGGAATGCGCGTTGTGACGGCACTGGAGAACCACGTCGGCCCGACGCCGCCCGTTGTCCTGATGACGGGGGAGGGCAATATCGGCGCGGATGACCCGCGGAGCCGCCGCGTCGCCCGGGTGCTCGCAAAGCCCTTCGAACTCAACGAACTGGAAGACCTCGTCAACTATTTCGTCGCCTGACTCGTTCGTCCCGCCCGGATTTCCGGCTGTGGCTGCGGCCCGGGTTGTGTGACGATGGAATCATGGGCTGTTTTCACCTTCTCCCTTTCGGGGTTCCCCGTATGATGCCCTCCCACTCAGGGGGAGGCTTCTGTGACTAACTGGGACCTCGCTACGCTTGCCAATGGGCTCCGCATCGTCACAACGCCGATGCCGGCGACCCAGGCCGTTTCCGTCAACATCTTCGTGGGCGTGGGCTCGCGCTCGGAGCCTGCGCGGCTCAACGGCATCACGCATTTCCTGGAGCACATGGTGTTCAAGGGCACCGAAAAGCGCCCGGACGCCATCCTCATCGCGCAGGAAATCGAGGGCGC
>CAYTBM010000292.1:0-4027 GCA_964436025.1 uncultured Anaerolineaceae bacterium | reverse complement strand
AGCTATGGGCGTCGGAGGGATGGGCTGCCACCTTCGCCATGGACGCATCAAAGCAGGGCGCCGGCATGCCTGTGGATGAAGTGGGCAGCCAGCGTTATCAACCCGGCGACTTACTCGACTACGCCCGCGCCGTGTGGTCGCGCACGGACGCGGCGCTCGCGCAGCTGGCTCCGGCGCGATTGGCGGAACCGCTCGTATGGAGCTCCGAGTGGAAGCTCGCGAACTTGCTGACCACCGGGTGTCTCTCGCACGGGTGGATGCACTTGGGCGAAATCCGCCAGCTTCGTGGGCTTCGCGGCTGGCGGTTCCGCGAGTAAGCCCGGCTCTCGGTTCACGACCCGGCCGCCGGGTGCGCAGGTTTGCCCTGAGGCAACCGTTCGACAAGGTGGCGCCGCGTTCCGCACAATCCGCTCCTCGGAGGGAAGCATGGCCACCATCGAAACCGTCCTCGGCCCGATCGACGCCTCGCGGCTTGGTGCAACGCTGAGCCACGAACACGTGCTCGTCGGCATGGGCGAAGACAACCACCACTACCCCTGGCGGTTCGACTGGCCGGCCACGCGCGCTACCGCGATCCGCGAACTTTCGGAAGCGAAGGCTGGCGGCATCGATTCGATGATCGACCTGACGACGCCCGACCTTGGCCGCGATGTGAACTTCGTCCGCGATGTGGCACAGGCATCCGGCATGAACGTCATCGTGGCAACTGGCATCTGGCGGGATGTGCCGCGTTCGTTCTGGACGCGAGACCTCGACGAAATCGCCGACATCTTCGTCCGCGAAATCGAAGTCGGGATCGGCGACACAGGCATCAAAGCCGGGTGCATCAAGGTGGCGAACGACATGGGCGGCGTAACGCCCGAAGGGGAACGCATCCTTCGCGGCGCCGCCCGGGCCTGCAAGCGCACCGGCTGCCCGATTTCGACGCACCACTGGGCGCCGGAAGAGGTCGGCCGTCGCCAGGTGGAGGTCTTCCTGGAGGAGGGCGCCCCGATGGACCGCATCGCCATTGGCCACAGCGCCGACACGACCGACGTGGACTACCTGGAAGACTTGCTGAGGACCGGCGTCTACCTTTCGATGGACCGCTACCCCGGCGCGCCTGGCCGTCCCAACTGGGAACAGCGCAACGCCACGGTGAAAGCGCTGATCGAGCGCGGCTGGGCGAACAGGCTGATGCTGGGACACGACTATGCGCCGGCCCCAGTGCTCGCCGGCCAGCAGCCGGCCGAAGCGAACGGCGCTACGCGCTACCTGTTCGTTACGACGGTCGCCGCGCCCGCTCTGGTCGCCCAGGGCGTCCGGCAGGAGACCATCGACCTCATGTTCCGAGACGTCCCGAAGTGGTTCCTGACAGGCGAAGGCCGGCCGGCGTAGCCATCGGCGTCCTACGACGGGCGCTGGATCTCCGGGTAGTACCGCTTCTCGCCCAGCGCCTGGACGGCTTTCCAGAACTCCGGGCCCATGGATTTGCCCTGCTCTTCGAGGTCCCAGGCCTGGCGCTTGTACTCCCAGCTCTCCGGGTCGAGGCGGATGGCTTCGTCGAAGTTCGCCCGCGCCCGGGTCAAGTTTCCCTGCTCCCAGAGGTACTCCCCGAGGCGGAAGTATGCCCTTGCGAGGGCGATTTCGGTCGTCACGCCGCGCGTCCGCTTGCGGACTTCGTCCGGGGGCAAGGCCCAAGGCGAGGCGTCGCCGCGGCGCGCCCAGTCGCGCAGGCCGTCGAGGTAAGCGGCGCGCGTGCTGCGCGACTCCTCCACAACCTCCGGCGGCATGGTGCGCGTCGCCATGTCGATGTGCCGGAAGCCATCGGTGCTTCCAGCGGGCTCGACCGGCCGTACGATGCGGCCCTCTTCGTTGATCCAGACCGCGTTTGGCACGTTGGTCATGCCGTACATCCGCGCAACCTCATGCTCGCGGTCGATAAGGCAGGGGTACGTCGGGTTCGCGGGCGTGATCCAGGGCATGGCGCCCTCAACGCCACGGCTCTCCAGCGCCACCGAGATCACGGCGAAGTTCGTGTCCGACAGCTCCCCGTGCAGCTTCTGCCCCCCGTGCACCACGAGCCGGCATCCTCACCACGAGGCCCACGACACCAGGAAGATCTTCTTCCCACGGTAGTCCAGCAGTTGGTGCTCGAGCCCGCGATAGTCGGGCAGCGTGAAGTTCGGCGCTTCAAGGGAATCGAGGGCCATCGCGCGGTCCTGGGCTGATTCGCCGATGGCCCACGTGGCCGTCTCGGCGTCGTGCGCGATAGGCTGCGAAAGGTACTCGGCAAGCGCACCGATGTTGAACCACCCACCGCGCTCGAACTCGGTTTCGCGGCCGCGGGGCAGGGGGACGCAGAGGTCACCGAGGCAGGCGCCTTCGGGCTTCAGCTCCCATCCGGTCAGCTCTGGCAGCCGCGCCACCGGCGCCCATAGCCCGTCTGCAGGGCCGCCATCAGGCAGTGCAGCGACGCGATTGTTGATGATAAGGGTCCGCATTTGGTGGTTACGATACCGCTTTCTTTCTCGCGTCTCACCTTCGTGCGTTCCCGTTCATCCCTCTTCGCGGACGATCTGTACGATCCGGCCGAGGTTCTCCAGCCGCTCGTCCAGCGTCCGGCCCTCCGGCTGCACGCGAAGGCTGTTCACGCCTGCCTTCTTATGCTGTCGCACCCGCTCGCGGACCATAGCTTCGGTACCGATGAGGTTGGTCTGGAGCACCATCTCGTCCGGGACGAGCGCTGCGGCCTCCTCGCGCTTGCCTTCGAGGTAGAGCTTCTGCACCGCGATAGCTTCGTCGGCGTAACCGGCGCGACGGTAGGCGGCGTTGTAAAAGTTGTGCTGGCGTGATCCCATTGCGCCCAATGTGAAGGCGAGGCCAGGGCGGCGCGGCTCGATCAGCTTCTCGATGTCGTCCCCGAATGCCACCACCCCTGCCGCCGCCTGCAGGTCGATGTCCGCAAGCGTGCGCCCCGCCCGTTCGGCGCCCCTGCGCATGTGGTCGAAGAACACATCCGCGTGCTCAGGCATGAATGATGTGCCGATCCAACCGTCAGCGATTTCGCCGGTCAGCTCGAGCGCCTTTGGGCTGAGCGTGGCCAGGTAGATTGGGAATTCCTGCGGCGGCGCGGAAGTCTTCAGTGCCTTGCCTTCGCCTCCGGGGAGCGGTAGCTCGTAGTACTCGCCCTTGTAGGCCACCCGTTCTCCGCGCGCGGCCATGCGCACGATGTTCACGGCATCACGGATGCGCGGAAGCGTGTTGGCGAAGCGGACGCCGTGCCAGCCCTCCACCACCTGCGGGCCGCTGGCGCCGAGGCCGAGCGCAAACCGGCCATTGGACATGGAGTTCAGCGTCATCGCCGTCATCGCCATCATCGCCGGCGAGCGCGAGCCGAGCTGGAGGATGCCGGTGCCTAGCCTGATCGTCTTTGTTTGACCGGCGAGGAAACCAATGGGCGTGGCAGCATCGAACCCCCAGGTTTCGGCCGTCCAGACGGAGTCAACGCCCAGCCTCTCGGCTTCCTGGACGAACTCGACCGCGCGCGCCCAGTCCGGGCCGCCTCCGAAGCTAATGCTCACCTTCATCGCGCGTCACCCCAACCGTGTGTATATCGGGCGGGAGTATAGAGGGTTTCTTGGTGCAACGCACCGGCCCTGCCCGGCGCCGCCCGCCCAAATCGAACCGTCCGCTATTCCGCGGAGATGACGCAGCCGATGCGGCCCGCGGGCGAATCATCCGGAGGCCCAGTCTCGCTCTGAGCGCCAGCGGGCGGCCGCCCCTCCCGGGCGCCAGAGGTAAGCGCCTGCACCGGCGACGCGTATCGCCGCTGAGATCGCGAATAGCCCCGCGAAGCCTACCCTCGCGGCCAGCAGCCCTCCGGCGAAGGGGGCAACGAACATCATCGCGAACCCGCAGGTGTGGTAGAGGGCCACGCCATTCTCGCGACGTTCCGCGTCGGGCAGCTCGAGCAGGCTCTGGAACGTCGCCAGGTTGAAACCGGCCCACGCGAAGCCGCCGACCATGCCCGGCAACAGTGCAAGCA
>CAYTBM010000291.1:0-4033 GCA_964436025.1 uncultured Anaerolineaceae bacterium | reverse complement strand
GTGCGTCCCCCCGCCAAAACTGGCTCACGCTCGGCGCGGCGAGCGCCCAGATGGGCGTGAGCGAGTCCACCATCCGCCGCTGGGCCGACACCGGCGAAGTCCGCTCCTACCGGACGGCCGGCGGACATCGGCGCGTGCTTGAGGACGACCTGAAAGCGATGGTTGCGAACGCCGGCGCAGGGGCCGCCACCCGCGACACGGAGCGCATCAGCGACCTCGCGATCGGCCGGGTGAAACGGCGCATCAGCCGCGGCCGGCAGGGGCATTCGCTGGACCATTTCGCCTCGCTCAGCCCCGATTCGCTGGACCGCCTGCGGCTGCTCGGCCGCCAGGTGGTTGACCTGTTCGCGCGTTACATCGCCTCGGATTCGAAGAAGGAGCGCTTCAGTGAGGACGCCCGGACCATCGGCCGCGAATACGGCCGCGCGCTCGTTGGCGAGCAGGTTGGATTGACCGCGGCGGTTGCCACATTCAACTCCATGCGGCGCTCGCTCGAAGAGACGGCCTCGCAGATCGCCACTGAGGCCGGCCTGTCCACTGAAGACGCAGTAGACGCGGTCGAGGCCACCCTCGAGCTGGCGGACCAGATGCTCGAAGGAATGGCCTCGGTTTACGAACGCGCAGGCTAACTCCGGCCCGGCTCGTTTCGTCCCGGCTGCACCACCTGAACTGAGAAACCCGGGCAGGAGTAGTCAGCGACAGGTGTCACCAGCGCGGTGAGATCATCTGGCGGGTAGACCTTCAGCGAAACCGAAGGGCCGTCGCAGCTCCCTGCAGGGAAGTTCTGGTAGTTGGGAAAGCCCGCGATGGCGTGGGCCGCGTCGCCCGGCTGGAGCGCGACCGTCTCCGGCATGATCGCGCCGTTCCGCTCCGCGGGGTGGCCGACCTGCTGACCCGCGCCATCGACAAGCGACACACCGGGGAAGCCGGTGAGCGTGCACTCGGCGCCGCCCTTGTTGGTCAGAACCAGTGAGAGGAAGTGCGTCCCGGCCGCCGCACCCGCGGACTCGGTGGTAAGCGCGAGGTCGGCGGTCGCGCAGCGCTTCACCGCCGGTGCAGACTCGGTGGACGTGGCGGTTGCGGAAGGCTTCGTCGGCTCCTGGCTGGCCCTGGTCGGTGTTGCCGGGATCACGGTAGCACTGGCTGGGGGAGTGGTCGTCGCGTCCGGCGAGTCCCCATCGTCGCCGCAGGCCACCGCACCCGCCATCAGGCTGAGCGCCGACACGGTGATTCCGGCCGCTCGGAAAACGTTGTGCATTCGGTCCTCCGTTCCCTGTTCCTGACGCCCGTCCACCAGCGATGGTTCCGGCATTAACCGCAGGCGCCCGTGGTTGTTATGGAGTTGCAAGGTCCCGTTGGTCGCGCCATAACCGCTCGCGCTACGTTCAGCCTCGGTGCTCGTTGCGCCGGAGGAGGCGTACGATTTGGGCGTGGCGAAGACCCCGATCCCCTCTCTGCGGTTCGAGAAAGAAGCCTTCGCCGCCGGCGCGCACTGGGTAGCGGGCGTCGATGAAGTCGGCTGCGGGCCGATTGCCGGGCCTGTAGCCGCCGGGGTCGTCCTGCTGCCCGCGGGGAAACGCTTCCGCTGGTACTCGCACGTGCGTGATTCCAAGGTGCTGCCGGAGTCCGCGCGGGATGAACTCTCCGCGCGCATCCGCAAGGATGTCCCCTTCGCGATCGGCTGGGCCTCGGTCGAAGAGATTGACCGCATCGGGATCCTCTCCGCCCGCCGCCTCTGCATGCTGCGCGCCTTCGAAGAGCTGTCGATCAAGCCGGACGCGATCATCAGCGATGCGCTGACGTTGCCGTTGCCCAACGTCCGCGCGGTCATCGACGGAGACGCCCTGAGCGTGGCGGTCGCGGCCGCTTCCATCGTCGCGAAAGTCGAACGCGACGCGCTGATGAAGCGTCTCTGCGACGAGTACCCGGGGTACAAGTTCTGCCAGCACAAGGGCTACTCCACGCCGGAGCACAAGCGGCTCCTGCGTGAACTGGGGCCCAGCCCGATCCATCGCATCAGCTACGCGCCGGTTGCGCAGTACGCCTTCAACTGGTGACCGCCCGGCGAGACCTGGGTGACTTCGGCGAGCGCGTCGCCGCCCACAAGCTTGAGTCGCAGGGCATGACAATCCTGGAGCGGAACGTGCGCGTCGGCCGGATCGAGATCGACCTCGTCGCTCGCGACGGCGAGGAGACGGTCTTCGTCGAAGTCCGCACGCGGCGCGGACCCGCCGGGCTGGCGGCGGAGTCCCTGGGCGCGGCCAAACTCCGGCGCATGTGGCAGTCCGCCGTGGGCTATTGCGAGCAACGCGGCATCGGCCTCGAATGCGCGCGCATCGATGTCGTGGCGGTGGACCTCGACGGCCGCGGCGCTGCGCGCTCGGTCGAGCACTTTCGGGGCGTCGAAGTGCCTGTGGACGATTGAGCCACAAGTAACGAAGAACGCGCCCGGGGTGGGCGATGAAATCGCACGCGGCGGGCACGAGCTGAAGCCGCGCACGAATTCGAATCCTTTGTTCCTTTGTCCCTTCGTGGCTACCGTGAATCGTGCTGATTCCTGAAACCTGATAGCTGAGACCTGCCCAATGCGTGAAGTGGCTGAACTGAACGGTGACGGCATTGCCGTCGAACTGCGGGATTCGATCCACGCCATCAACGAAGCACTTGGCTCGCCGGTTGGATTCCGCCCCGTGGACTGGACGCTCGAACGCCGCGAGGCCTCCGGTGCGGCTCTGGAGGAAGGCGTGGAACTCACGCGCGAGCTCGGGTGCGCCATGAAGTACCCGACGGTCACAGAGACGGTCAGCCCGAACCAGGTGATGCGTGACACGCTGGGGCTTTCGGTCATTCACCGTCCCTGCCGCACGTACCCCGGCGTGAGCAAGAATTACACGGGCAACATCGATCTGCACGTCGTGCGCGTCGCCACCGGAGGAACCTACGAAGACGCGGGGATGCAGATCGGCTACCACTCGGCCGTCTCCATCCGCGTAATGGAGCGCACGCCGGTGGAGCACGCGGCGCACTTCGCCTTTCGCCTGGCCGAGCGCCACCGCCACAACGTGGTTTCGACCAGCAAATACACCATCCAGCGCGCCGCGGACGGACTGTTCGAGGACGTGGTCGCGGACGTGGCAAGGGAGTACCGGAACACCACACACAAGAAGGAACTGTTCGACTCGCTGCTCGCGAAGCTCATCCTCCACCCCGAAAATTTCGACGTGATCGTGACGCCGAACGAGTACGGCGATTTCCTCAGCGACATGGTGTACGGGCTCATCGGCTCGATCGGCCTCGGCGCGAGCGCCTCCTACGCCTTCACGCCGAGCCACCAGGCGAACGTCGGCATCTTCGACCCGGCGGGCGGGACCGCGCCGGACATCGCGGGCAAGGGCATCGCCAACCCGTCGGGCGCGATCGAGGCGTTTGGCTATCTGCTGGAGTACTGCGGCCACTTCGACATGGGCCGCAAGCTCGTGAACGCCGTGCACGACTGCATCGCGGCGGGCGAAAAGACCGGAGACCTCGGCGGCAAGCTGAATACGATGGAGTACACGAAAGCGGTCATCGCGCGCACCGTCGCGTAGGCGCGGCCGTCTGAACTTCGCCATTACCTTCCCGGTGTAACGGACGCGGCCGTGTGCGTACTGCACGACATCAAGGATCTACGCGTCCCCATTCCCTGGTTCATGGCCGTCCCCGGTTTCCTCGCGGCGGTCACGGTGGCCGCCCTTGTTGCGAATTCGCTCGGCGCCGACTACTTCAAGCGGACCCGGCTCGACGAGGCGAACCCGCTGGCCGCCGTCGCGACGCAGACGCACGACTCCGCGGCGGCCACGGTCCCGGCCACGGCAGCAGCGGATACTCCATCCACCGCTGGCGCCTCTGCCGCCAGGTCTCGGGTTGTCTCGATGGGCAAGTTTCGGGACGGCGCGCCGGGACACCACGGGACGGGAAAGGCCACCCTGGGAATCGATGCGGATGGCCGCGCGGTGCTGGTGTTCGAAGACTTCAGCGTGACGAACGGCCCGAA